>JAQUQW010000002.1:0-300000 GCA_028716245.1 Candidatus Omnitrophota bacterium
TACCCCCTGATTATCTTTTACCCAATTGTTAACCTTGTTGATCGACTCCACATCTTCCTTAAATCCTTCTCTGCCTCCTTCTAGTGCACCCGTGGTCAATCCTCCGATAGCACCGGTCGTGCCTCTGGCTACAGTACAACCACTGGCTAAAAAAACAAAGACAAAAAGAATAGCTAACAGAAAAAACTTATTTACCATCATTTCCCCCTTGCCTACGAAGACAACACCCATGCAATTTTTCCACCAGGCGAACACTGGCGCAATTCAAATAAGCGCCACCTGCCTCACTAAGCGCGGAGCGTCTTACATGCGGCTTAGCTATTAATATAATATCAGAAAAATAAAAAGGCAAGGGGAAATTTTCTTGGCTTTTATTTCTGGGCATTGCCTGCCCGCTGGTAGTTTACCCCTTGCCTCTGACTAAACTGTCTACTTAACTATAACACAAATCCACTGCCAATTTCAAGGGGGCAAAAAATTAATTTTTTGGCGCCTCTTTTACCCATTTTAACAGCCTTTTTATGCTTTTTTCTTTACCCAAATAATAAATCACTTCAAATAACCCCGGGCCGATAGTTTTACCGGTCAAGGCAACACGTATGGGGTGAATCAGCTTCTTGGCCTCAATACCCAACTCTAACACTAATTCCCGGAAACTGGTTTCAATATTAACCACATCAAAGACGGCCAGGTTGCCCAGTCTTTGCGCAAAAAGCTTAAACTCTTTTGATAGGTCGGAGGCCAAATATTTTTTTACCGCCGCCGCATCCATTACCGGCTGATCAACAAAGAAAAAATCCGCCCAATCCACAAAATCATTAAGCCGGGGAAGCCTAGCCTGGAATAATTTCACTAAAGTCAAAAGGTAGGGGCGGTCAAAATTATCTTTATGGATATAATTCTTTGCCTCAAGCAAAGGTATCAGCTCATCCGCCAATTTCTCCGGATCGGCATTCTTAAGATACTGGTTATTCATCCAGTCTAATTTTTTTAAATCAAAGGTGGCCGCGGTTTTATTTACGTTTTTTATGTCGAATAATTTTACCGCCTCCTGCATATTAATTAATTCACGGTTGTCACCCGGAGCCCAACTAAGCAGCAGAAGATAATTTAACAGTGCCTCGGACAAATAGCCCATCTTGCGGTAATCGCTAATGGCGGTTGCCCCGGTTCTTTTAGAAAGCCTGCCCCCATCTACTCCCATAATCAAAGGAAGATGCGCAAAAAGCGGTAAACTAAATCCTAAGGCCTCATAAAGAAGCACCTGTTTTGGGGTATTGGAGATATGGTCATCTCCGCGGATAATATGCGTAATGTTCATTTCCGCGTCATCCACAACGCAGGCGAAATTATAGGTAGGAGTTCCATCGGATTTAATCAATACCTGGTCTTTGATCAGGCTGGAATCAAACTCGATCTGGCCGCGGATTAGATCGCTTACTTTGATTTTCTGCGCGGGTACTTTGTAGATTATCGCTTCTTTGCCTTCGGGAGATTTTTCAATATAGGCTAAGCCGGATTTTAATAACTTACCTGCGTACATCCGGTATTGGTCAAAGCGCTGGCTCTGATAATAAATTTCATCCCAATTAAAACCCAGCCATTTAAGGCTATAAAGTATCTCCTCGACAAACTCCTTCTTGGAGCGCTCCTTATCCGTATCTTCGATCCTTAAAATGAATTTACCGTTTTGCGACTGGGCAAAAAGCCAGTTAAACAGCGCGGTGCGCCCCCCGCCGATATGCAAATTTCCCGTAGGGCTGGGCGCAAACCTGACTCTAACCATGGAATAATTTTCCCCCTTCTTTTAAAGCCATTTCATTAACCTCTAAAATCTTTGGGTTACCCGCCAGAGCCATAAACTTAAACACCTCTAAAATATTTTGACTCTTGATGATCTTTTTAGCCTCCAGGTAACAGCCTAAGGCGACCATATTAGCCACTTTTATATTGCCTAATTTTACGGCAATATCCGTAAAGGGAAATTGGAGTATTTTCACTTTCAGATACGCATCAGTTTTGGCTAAAGAAGAATTCAAGATTAACAGGCCGTCATCTTTAACCTTGCTTTTAAACCTTTCCAAAGACGGATTGTTCAAAATTATCAGCGAGTCTGCCTGGGTTACACAAGGTGAGCCGATTTCCCGGTCAGAAATCGTGACCATGCAGTGGCTGGTCCCGCCGCGCACCTCCGGCCCATATGCCGGCAAATAAGTAACCTGCTTATTTTGGCGCATGGCTGCTTCAGCGATAACCTTGCCCAAAAGCATTACTCCTTGCCCGCCGCTGCCGGCGATAATTACACGCTCGGTCATTTGATCCTTCCTAAAGGAAATTCTTTTTGCATCACATCCCTGATCCAATCCAACGCTTCTTTTGGGCTTTGGCCCCAATAAGTCGGGCAGGGAGAAAGCACCTCCACCAGAGAAAATCCTAAATTGTTGATCTGATTTTCAAATGCCTGTTTAATCGCGCGCTTGGCCTTTAACACTTCCTGGGGAGATTGCAGGGAAACTCTCTCGACATAAATTACCCCGGGCAGCAAAGCCAGCATCTCCGAAATTTTTATGGGATAACCATGCTTTTCTTTCTGCCTGCCCTCGATAGAAGTTGCAGTCTTCTGGCCCAAAAGCGTGGTGGGAGCCATCTGCCCGCCGGTCATACCATAAACCGCGTTATTGATAAAAACTACCGTCAAGTTTTCTCCGCGGTTTGCCGCATGGATAGTTTCATTTGTGCCAATCGCCGCTAAGTCCCCGTCGCCCTGATAGGTAAAAACAATATTCTGCGGATGTATTCGTTTTATCGCCGTAGCCACGGCCAGTGCCCGGCCGTGCGCTGCCTCCGAACAATCAAAATTCCAGTAATCATAAGCAACTACAGCGCAGCCTACCGGAGCTATGCCGATGGCCTTTTCCCTTATACCCAATTCATCAACTACTTCGGCAACCAAACGATGCGCAATACCGTGGCCGCAACCCGGGCAATAATGCGTAGCTACATCATATAAAGACTCAGTGCGAAAAAATATTTTTTCCATTATAATATTTTCTTAATTTTGTTGATTATCTCTTCCTGACTGGGTACTCCCCCTCCTGAGCGGCCCAAAAATTCTATCCTTTGCCTGCCGCCAACAGCCAACTTTACATCCTCAAGCATCTGCCCGTAGGACATCTCCACCACCAGATACTTTATCTTTTTATTTTTTAGATTAAACGGTTCTTGCGGAAATGGCCAAAGGCTGATCGGCCGGATTAACCCCACTTTTTCACCAATGCTCCTTAACTGGCTAATAACACTTTTAGCAATCCGGGCCATTGTGCCGTAGGCTACCAGGATTACTTTTGCGTCCGACAAAAACAAACCTTCGTAACGCTCTTCCTTCTTCCGGATAATTTCATAATTTTTTTGCAAACCAAGATTAAATTCCTCCAAGGCCCCTTCGCGCAGAAAGAATGACTTAACGATATTGGGTTTTCTTCCTTTACAGCCGGTAAGCGCCCAACCCTTAAAAGTATTGGCCTTGATTTTTTTAGTAGATAACTGCACCGGTTCCATCATCTGGCCCAAAATTCCATCACCCAAGATCATCACCGGGACACGATATTTATCCGCCAAATCAAAGCTGGTTTGGGTAAGATCATATGCTTCCTGCACGGATCCCGGGGCCAAGATGATTAAATGGTAATCTCCGTGTCCTCCGCCGCGGGTGGCTTGGAAATAATCCGATTGCGCCGGAGCGATATTGCCTAAACCCGGGCCGCCGCGCATGATATTGACAATTACCGCCGGAAGCTGGGAGCCGGCAATGTAAGATATCCCTTCCTGCATTAAACTGATCCCGGGGCTGGAGGATGAAGTCATCGACCTTGCTCCGGCAGCAGCAGCCCCGTAAACCATATTAATCGCCGCCGGTTCTGACTCCGCCTGAATAAAGACACCTTTTTCAGGCATATGCTTGGCCATATAAGCTATAAGTTCATTTTGCGGAGTAATTGGATAGCCGGCATAAAAGGTGCAGCCGGCCTGGATTGCTCCTTCGGCGATTGCTTCGTTACCGGAAATCAATATTTTTTTCTTTTCCATAGCTATTTATACACCTCGATGCAGCAATCCGGACAGATTACCGCGCACATGGCGCAACCGATACATTCGCCGCTTGAGTCAAACTCTACAAAATTTAACCCCCGCTTACTTAGTTTATTGCTTTTTTTAATCAAGCCTTTGGGGCAAAAATTCACGCACAAAAGACAGCCTTTGCACCTTTCCTGATTGATTATGATTTTAGCCATTCTTTTTTATCGTTTTGCGGATACTTTCAGCAATCCCGAAAGCAGTTAATCCGTATTTTTCTAAAAGCAGCTCTCTTGCTCCGTGCGGAATAAATTCAGACGGCAGGCCGATACGCTCAACCTGGCTGCCCAGCTCCTGGGCGAGCGCGCTGCCAAAACCCGCATCTTTTATTCCTTCTTCCGCGGTAAAAATAAATTTTGTTTTTGCGCAGATATTTCGAATTAATTCCAGGTCTAAAGGCGCGGCAAACCGGGCATTAACTAGGCTGCCGGATAATCCTTCTTTGCTCAGTATCTCAATTGCTTCTTTAGCAACTAAAACCATGCTTCCTAAAGCAATGATTGTAAAATCCCTGCCTTCTTTAATTAATTCCGCTTTCCCTAATTTCAACGCAGCGGATAAACCCTCTTTCATCGAGGTGCTTGCGCGAGGATATCTTATTGCCGTTGGTTTATTTAATTGCAGGGCAAACTCCAGCATCCGCTCTAATTCAACTCCGTTCTTGGGCGCCATGATTACTAAATTCGGAATGCTTTTTAAATAGGCAATATCAAATATGCCCTGATGCGTGACACCATCTTCTCCTACAATTCCTGCCCGGTCAATAGCAAAGATTACCGGCAGCTCCTGCAAGGAAACTTCCTGGATTATCTGGTCGTAGGCGCGCTGCAGAAAAGTAGAATAAATCGCAACTACCGGTTTAAACCCCTGCTTAGCCAGCCCGGCGGCAAAACAAACCGCGTGCCCCTCGGCAATTCCTACATCAAAAAATCTCTCGCCAAAATTATCCCGAAATTTATCCAATCCGGTTCCTTCCGGCATGGCGGCAGTTATGGCCACAATCTGTTTATCCTCTTTAGCCAGCTGCGTTATCTTATCGCGGAATATTTCGGTGTAGCTTCTGGATCCCGGAGAAGATTTCTTAATTTCAACTTCCCCGGTATGAATATCAAAACAGCCGATCCCGTGAAATTTCACCGGGTTTTTTTCGGCAAAAGAACAACCTTTGCCTTTTTTAGTTACCACATGCAAAATGCGCGGGCCTTTGAACTCCAGGATATTCTTTAAGGTTGCGGTCAATTTATTTAAATCATGGCCATCGATGGGCCCAAAATAGCGGAACCCCAGCTCCTCAAATAACATCCCCGGAACAAATAACCCTTTTAAGCCCTCTTCAAACTTAGCCATAAGCTTTAACAGGCGGCTGCCGCGCGGGACGCGGGTTTTTAGAAAATTTTCTACGTTATTATGGAAACGGTTGTAAACGGGCAGCGAAATAATTTTATTTAGATAATTGCTGATTGCCCCCACATTTGGGGCAATGCTTAATTCATTGGTATTTAAAACTACCAGTATGTCCTTTTTCAGGTGGCCGGCATTGTTTAGCCCTTCAAAACAAAGCCCGCCGCTTAAAGAGCCGTCGCCGATTACCGAAACCACTTTAAACTGCTCTTCTTTGGGCAAAAAGTCCCTGGCGCAAACCAGGCCCAGCCCTAAAGAAACCGCGTTTGAGCTATGGCCGGATGTGAAAGGATCATAAACCGATTCATCCTTTGAGGGAAAACCGCTTAATCCCTGATATTGCCTAAGCGTGGAAAATCCGGAGTTGCGTCCGGTTAATATTTTATGCGCGTATGCCTGATGCCCCACATCAAAAATAATTTTATCTTTAGGAGTGCTCAGGCAATAATGTAAGGCAATGATCAACTCTACGGCACCCAGGCTGGAAGCAAGATGGCCGCCGGTTTGAGAAACAACCTCGATCATCCTCTGGCGCACCTCCTCGGCCAAAGGAACAAGCTCTTCGATGCTTAATTTTTTTAAATCCTGCGGTGAATTTATTTTTTCTAAAAACATTTTTATTTTTCTTCTATATCCGAGTCATCAAATTTTTCTAAAGAAAACTTGGCGTCCTTCTTCATAAGCAATTCCACTTTGCGCTGCGCCTCAGCTAATGTCTGCGAGCAGGATTGCGCAATTTTTACCCCCTCTTCATATTTCTTGAGCGACTCCCCCAAAGTAATTTTGCCGCTGGAGAGCTCCTCGACAATCTTCTGCAGTCTTTTTAAATCTTCCTCAAACGTCGTTTTATCCTTCATCGCTAAAGACCTCCTCAACCTGGCTGATAAATGTGCCTTTATGCAAAACTGTTTTTAATTTATCCCCCGCTTTTATTTGCGAGACATCTTTAACAATTGCCTCCCCGGGCATAAGTATGCTTAAGCTATAGCCGCGGGACAATATCGACAACGGGCTTAATGTCCCCAGCCTTTGGATTAACGAATTACTGCGTTCCGAGGATAATTCCAAAGCGTGGCGCAGATTATAATTTAATCCGGCAAGCAACTCATCCATCTGCTGTTGCTTTTCCAGCAGGCGGTCACGCGGGCTTTTAAGCATATGCGTAAAGCCGGTAAGCCTGTTCTCTAAATCCCCGATTTTATCGTTGATCGAAAAATCCAGTTGGCGCCTGGAATCGGCCAATCCGGCAAGCAATGCATTTTTCTTATCGACAATGATCTTGGCGGCTGCCGACGGAGTTTCGACAAAAACATCCGCTACAAGATCCGCTAAGGTGGTATTAACCTGATGTCCTACCGCTGAGATTACCGGAAGCCGGGAATTATAAATTGCCCTTACCACAATTTCTTCATTAAATGACCAGAGATCCTCGCTGCTTCCTCCGCCGCGGCTGACAATAATCAAATCTGACTTACCAAAATTATTCAAATCCTCGATACCTTCGGCAATTTCCGCGGCTGCCTGCTCCCCCTGCACGCGCACATCGCGCAAAATCACATCCACGCAGGAGGCGCCTTTTTTAAGAATTTGTAAAATATCCCGGACTGCCGCGCCCTTGCTGGAGGTAACTATCCCCACCGAAAACGGCATTTGCGGCAGCACTTTTTTGTGACTTGCCTCAAAGAGCCCTTCTGACTCTAATTTCTTCTTCAGTTGTTCAAAAGCTAATTGCTGGGCGCCTACTCCTTTGGGTTCAATTCGTTCGACAATAACCTGATACTGGCCGCGCGGCCCATATACATCAACCTTTCCAAAACAGATTACTTTCAAGCCATCCTCCAACTTAAACTTCAATCCTTTGTTGGCGTTGGCAAACATCGCAGCCATAATCAGCGAGCTTTGATCTTTGAGCGAAAAATAAAAATGGCCGCTGGAAGCGGCTTTAAAATTGGAGATCTCTCCCTCCAGCCAAATCTCCCCGATTGCTTCCTCAAGCAAACCTTTGATTGCCTGAGTGATTTCTGAAACGGTATAAATATGCTTACTTGCTTTCTGCATCTTTTGCCTCTTTAAGAGAATCCTTCTCTACTGGTTTTATTTCAACGGGCTTTTCCTGCGGTTTTACTTCAGCCGGCAACGCGGGCTTTTCCTCTGTCTTTACTTCAGCCGGTAAGGCTACCGGCGAGGCAGGTTTTTTCTTAAAAACTAAAAGCTGTACTGAATAAGGGCTCAATTCTACTGTCTCAACATAATCCTGATTAAAATCTATATCCTTTTCATCTTTGGGTTCAAATTCACAATCCCGGCTGCATTTGCTATCGACGATATATTTACTAAGGGCATAAGTATCCTTTAAGCCTTTAAGAGAAATTTTTAATTTGCGGTTAGTTACGGAAAATTTATTTACTAAATTTTGCAACTCTATTGAGCGGCCAAGCATTCCTTTTGCTTTAGCGCTAAGCCGCAAGGTAGCAATATCCAGCTGGCCCAATAGAATTTTTTCCATTCTATCGGATTTTACTATGTTCAATAATGATTTCCGGTCATTGCTGTTTAAATAAACAATATTGCGGGATAAATAATTCATTGCCGCAAGCGGGTCAATATAATTATAGATAAGTACGGCCAGATAATCCTGCGACTTGGTTGGAATCACCCCGACAAAATCATCAATCACTGCGGCGGTAAATAAATCCTGGCCGAGAAGATTGAGCATGCGAAAAATATTGTAGCTGGATTTAGCGTAACCTTTAGATTCTGAATGCGCCAAATCAAATGAAAAAACACCCAGATTCCTAGCTAAGCCGCCTTTACTGCCTCCAAAATCTTCAAGGCAAAAATAGGTTTGGTAATCAACCTGGGCTTCATGCATGTTTTTAAGCCGCGCCGGAATGTAGCTGGCAGAAATATAGGCGTTTTTGCCTCTTTCCGGCAGGATATTGGCGGAACCGTCGAAATTCCATTCATCGACAACCAGGGGCAGGTTGCTATCAAAATGGAAATAACTTAACCACTCGCGGATAAGCTTAACAAAAGGTTTATTATAGATGGTATCCTGTTTTTCTTCCTGCGGATCGCTTGAATACGCATGCCAAGAAATAAAATCTAGGGGTAGCCGATAGCTGTAACAATATTTTATCAACTCATAAATCAGGCTGCCTTCAGGTGAAAGTATGTTGTTGGGCTGGAGATTTCTAAACCAGGCGCTTACCGATGGCCCGCCCAAAGGTATATGTATTTTGGTCTCCTGGCGCAGTTCCGTTACTGCTTCCGCTACCGTACGGTAAAGAGCAAAGTACTCCGATCTTTCTCCCAAAAAGAAATCCTCTATATCCGGCGCATTCCAGACCTCATACCAAATATTATATTTTTTATCACAGCTTAACCTGCGAACAGTATTTTTGATTAATTCTTTATATTCCTTTAAATTATGCGGAGCGCTATTCTTATCCAGGACCCTGCCTAAGCCATGCGGAGTACCGAATAAATCAAGGATTACTGTTCCGCCGCTCTCGCTGATTTTCTTAATAATTTCTTCGTAGTTATTTAATAGTTTTTCTTGCGCGGTTTTATCATTGGCCAGCTGTTGAACATCCCAAAGATTGTATTGGATACGGTAAAAATTGCTAAAACCTAAATCCGCCTGCCAAGTGTCTAAAGCCTCTTTAACGGCTACTGTCTGCGGCCAGGTTGTATCGCGATGAATACCTCTGCCGCTTAAATCAATGTTGGATTTATATATTTTAGGAAGGATAACCGTCGGCGAGTTTAAGTCTAAATTGAATTCCAGTTCATCAGTGGTTTGAGCAAAACAAGGGCCGCTTAAAAAAAATGGTAAAAAAATTAAAAATAATAAAACCCGACGCAGCATAATCGGCTTCCTTTTTATTCAGCTAAAGTTTTTTCTGCACTCTTAAGATCGAAATCGCCTTGCCGGTCTTTTCATCTATTTGAACCAGGGCCCCGTGCAGCTGAATATTTTCCTGGGCAACCTCAAACCTGACCGGGATAGAGCTTAAGAAGCGGGTAAGCACATCCTCTACTCTTCTGCCAATCACTGAATCATAGGGCCCGGTCATGCCCGCATCAGTTAGGTATGCCGTGCCTTTGGGCAGGATTTTTTCATCGGCGGTCTGGATATGCGTATGCGTGCCCAAAACCGCCGAAACCTTGCCATCCAGATACCAGCCCAAAGCAACCTTCTCAGAAGTTGCCTCCGCGTGAATATCCACGATAATGATTTTGGTTTCTTTTGCCAGTTCTTCGCTGGCAGCAAGTGTAGTTTTAAAAGGACACTCCAATGCCTCCATAAAAACCCGGCCATTTACATTAATCACTCCGACCTTAACCCCGTTTTTGGCTTTAAATACTGCTGCCCCCCGTCCGGGCGCACCAAGGGGAAAGTTCAACGGCCGCAAAATTCTTTCCTCGCGGTTAATCAACTCAAAGATCTCGCTTTTCTTCCAGATATGATCTCCGGAAGTAAGCACATCCACCCCGTAGGAAAAAAATTCATCGGCCACCTTGGAGGTAATTCCCGAACCACCGGAGGCATTTTCCGCGTTAGCAATCACAAAATCTATCTCTAAATCCTGCCTTAAGGGGCCAATTAATTTTTTAATTGCCTCTCTTCCCGGGCTGCCGACGATATCTCCGATAAAAAGTATTTTCATGGTTTATTTGGCATATTCAATAGTGCGCGTCTCGCGAATTACTGTAACTTTTATTTGACCAGGGTATTCCATACCCTCCTCGATCTTTTTGCGTATATCCCGGCATAAAGTAACTGCTTCATTGTCGCTTATTTTTTCCGGCTGCACAATTACGCGGATTTCCCGGCCGGCCTGAATGGCAAAAGACTTTTCTACTCCTTTAAACAGGTTGGCAATTGATTCTAATTTATCCAGGCGCTTGACATATATCTCCAGAGTTTCCCTTCTGGCTCCGGGCCGGGCGGCACTTACCGCATCGGCGGCTACGGCCAAAACTCCATACATACTTTGCGGCTGCGCTTCTTCATGGTGGGACTCAATCGCTGAAACAACCTCCGGGCTTTCATTATATTTCTTGGCCAACTCCGCCCCTAATTTCGCGTGTGTACCTTCAACCTGGTGATCTACTGCTTTGCCGATATCATGCAAAAGCCCGATCCTGCGGCCCAGTTTGAAATCAAGCCCCAGCTCTGAAGCCATTATTCCTAATAAAAAGGAAACCTCTTTTGAATGCTGCAAAGCGTTCTGGCCGTAACTGGTGCGGTACTTAAGCCGGCCTAAAAGCTTGATTATTTCCGGATGCAAGCCGTTGATCCCGGACTCAAAAGCAGCCCGCTCCCCTTCCTCCTTGATTTTCTCATCCATCTCCTTCTTGGTCTTTTCAACAAGTTCCTCAATGCGGCCGGGATGGATTCTGCCGTCGGAAATAAGCTTTTCTAAACTTAAACGGGCGATCTCGCGGCGCACCGCGTCAAAACCGGACAAGGTCACCGCTCCGGGCGTATCGTCGATAATTACATCCACCCCGGTAGCCATTTCTAAGGCGCGGATATTCCTTCCTTCACGGCCGATGATCCGGCCCTTCATTTCATCATTAGGTAAATTTACCACGCTGACGGTTGATTCCACGGTATGTTCTGCCGCGCAACGCTGGATCGCCAGGCTTAAAATCTCGCGGGCCTTTTTATCGGCGATACTGCGCACTTCTTCTTCCTGGCGTTTGATGAATATCGCCTTTTCATTATTTAATTCTTCGTTAAGGCGGTTAAGCAGGATTTGTTTTGCTTCCTCGGCGGATAAAGAAGAAATCTTCTGCAGCCTTTCCTTTTCTTCGGCAACTAAAGCGTGCAATTGGCCATCTTTTAATTTTAAAGATTCCTCCTGCTTCTTAAGATTATCATTGCGCCCATCGATCTCTTTTTCTTTTTTCTCTAAAAGGTCCAGCCGGCGGTCAATATTCTCTTCTTTCTGCGTTAACCTCTTTTCAAGATTTACGATCTCAAGCTTGCGGTCTTTAATCTCCCGTTCAAAATCCTGGCGCATGAGGTATAAAAGATCTTTGGCTTCCAGTTCCGCTTCCCGGCGCTTATCCAGCACCTCTTTCTTGGCTGCCTCCAGGATATGTTCGGCTTCCAGTTCTGCGCTTTTTAGTTTTTTTTCGGCGATATGTTTTCTTAGGAAATAACCGGAATACGCGGCAACTAGAGAAATAAATATGAGCGCTACTATGTTAAAAATCATTTCGATCCTCCCTGTTAACCTTGCTGATCAGAGTTTTTTAGGAGTTTTTAGGAAAAGATGATTTTTTTAACGCTTACATCGTGCTTGGTGGTGGGGATTAGGGGTAAGATTTGGAAATCAAAAGCTAAACCTATGGAAGGCAGATCATCAGAAAGTATGCTTAAGAAACGGTCATAGCAACCTTTGCCGCGGCCCAGCCGATTTCCCTTTTTATCAAAGGCTACTCCGGGCACGATAACCAGATCCAGGTCTTCTGGTTTAACCAGGGCCTCTGCTACAGGTTCTAAAACACCATAAGGGCCTTTTTTTAATTTAGCGTGATCAACGAACATGGCTGGCTGCATAGTTTCTTTATCTTTTCTGCAAATTGGCACGCAGATAAGCTTGCCTATTTTTTTAGCTTCCCTAATCATCTCTTCAGTATTTACCTCTCCACCGAAAGCGATGTAAAACATAATTATCTTCGCCTTTTTAAAAACCTTATTCCTTAAAAGTTTATCTTTAATGAATTTACTTTTTCGGTTTCGGTCTTCCTCCTTCTGTATTTTTAATCTCAAAAGAATTTTACTACGTATTTGGGCTTTTGTCAACATAGCTCTAGATTATAAAGGGTGTTCCCCTTCATCGGCATGGCCCTTGTCCTCAAACGGGACCTCTTTGCCTTGTTTTACATAATAATCTTTTAAAGCCGAACGCAGGGCCTCCTCCGCTAAAACCGAACAATGCATTTTAATCGCGGGCAGTCCCCCCAAGGCTTCGGCCACCGCCTTATTGGTAATCTTCAATGCCTCATCGATACTTTTGCCTTTGACCATCTCGGTAACCATGGAACTTGTGGCTACAGCTGCCCCGCATCCAAAAGTCTTGAACTTTACATCCGTGATTATTTGGCCTTCTATTTTTAAATACATCTTCATAATGTCGCCGCAAACCGGGTTCCCGACGGTGCCGATACCGCTGGCATCGGCAATCTCGCCGACATTGCGGGGATTCATAAAATGATCCATGACTTTTTCGCTGTAAGGAAGCTGTTCGGCCATATTATTTCATGATCAGTTTATGCGGCTTCATCGATTTCTCAAAGTCTTTGGGGCCGCGTATTTCTTTTAATGATTCTAATTTTTTGTTTTTCTCCAGCTCTTTATATATCAATACCCAGGCGCAGTCTCTTTCGTTATCTACTTCACATTTACCTTTATTCATCCCGCCGCAGGGGCCGTTAAGCAGGCCTTTGGGGCAGAGTGTAATCGGGCAAATCCCGGCGGTTTCATCCAAAATGCAATCGGCGCACATTGAACATTTCTCAAAGAAGTTTCCCTGTGCGTCCATCACCGCGCCAAAAATAGTGTCGCAGCCAGGAAAAACCGCCAGGCCCATCCGGTCATTGTCCTTAAATGACTGGACGCCTAAACCGCAGGCTAAAACCAGAACCGCCTCGGACTGGCGCAAGGTTTTTAAATTCTTGGCCAATTCGGTTTTAAGCTTGGCCGCTACGCAGGGGGCCGAAGGAATGCAGGAGCCGGTGATAATTTTACCGGCCCCCTCCAAATCCTTCTTCATTTTGAGAACTTCTTCTTCCCCGCCGCTCTTACAAGTGGTTGCGCACTCTCCGCAGCCGATTAAAAATATTTTGTTATATCCTTTCAGGCTGGATAACAGCTTATCCAGCGGCTTCTGCCGGCTAATAATCATATTAAAATTTTAACATAATTTTACACCTATCTCAAGACAAAATAAAAGGCTTAAGTCTTGGCAGCCACCCGCCATTACTCATCACGAAAGTATTCTTCTATACTTTCAAAAAAAACTTTATTCCTATTTCTTTTTTCGCCGATAATATCCTCTAACTCCAGATCATCCAGTTCATCTGAGTTGCCCGCGCTTTGCACATCGACAAACTTATCCAGCAGGTTCCCCTGCTCTAAAAACCGGGAAACCTGAGTAAACACTGAGCCGCCTCCATCCATAAAACTTCTGGGTGAGCGGTCGATGTGGGGTTTTAACAAAAATAAATTTACTTTAGCCCGGGTAGAGGCAACATAAAACAGCCGGCGTTCTTCCTCAATTTCATCCTCGGTTTCTAATGACCGATAGGAGGGCAGATGCCCTTCGGCAACATAAATTAGAAACACCGTATGCCATTCCAGGCCTTTGGCCGAATGTATTGTCGATAAGCTAAGCGGATAATCGGATTTATCCTTTTTTGCCGCTTCCACCAAAGCCCTCTCCGGAGGCTCTAAGGCCATATCCACCAGAAACTGTTCGACTGTCTTATAGCGGTCGGAAATTCTCAATAATGAATCCAGGTCATTTAAGCGCTTATTAAAATCATCGTATTTAATTTTTAATAGCGGCTGATAATAACCGAGAAATTTCTCAATAATCTTAGCCGGCCCCTCAACTTGACAATCCATGTTTTTTAATAACTCAAATAATTTCTTAAGTTCTTCGTTTTTTGGCAACACCTCTTCCGGCTTGTCTTTATCCACAATCGCCTGAATAATTTTTGCCGCGGTTTTCGGGCCGATTTTAGGGATTAATAACAAGGCGCGTAACCAGCTGACCTGATCGGCCGGATTGTAGGCAACGCGCAAATAGCTCATCAAATCTTTTATGTGGGAGGCCTCCACAAATTTCTGGCCGCCGTATTTTGCAAAAGGGATGTTTCGAGCGGCAAGTTCGACCTCTAAATCATTAGAGTGCCAGCCTGAACGAAAAAGAACGGCAATATCTTTTAAGGCCACCCCTTCCTCCCTTAATTCCAGGATTTTATCCGCCACAAAAACAGATTGCGCGTTCTCGTCGGGGCAATCAACAAAAACCGGGATATTTCCATCCTTTTTCCGGGTATAAAGGTTCTTTTCAAATTTTTCTTTAGCCTGGGCGATAACCGCGTTAGTTAAATTTAAAATCGGCTGGGTGGAACGGTAATTTTCCTCAAGGGTAATAATTTTGGTGCCTTTGAATATCCCGGGAAAATCGATAATGTTTTTAAAATTCGCCCCGCGGAAAGAATAAATACTCTGGGCATCATCCCCGACTACCATAATATTGGCATGGTCTGCTGCCAAGAGGCAGGCAATATGCGCCTGGAGCTTATTGGTGTCCTGGTACTCATCAACCATAATATATTTGTACTTGGAAGCAAGGCTTGAGCGCACGTCTTCGTGTTTGGTTAACAGGTTTTTTAAGTAGACCAGCAGGTCATCGTAATCCAAAAGCGCTTTTTGGTGTTTGTATTTATTATATTCATTGCGGATTTTTTTAATCTCTTCGGTAAATTCCATAAACTGCGGGTATTCATCATAGAGGACCTCGCCGATATCCTCGGACTTATTTACACTTTTAGAAATAGCCTCTAAAATAGCGTGTTTGCGCGGAAAACGTTTCTCGGATTTATGAAAACCCAGCTGTGTGCGCACCAAATTCACCGCGTCCTCGGCATCCGCCTGGTCAAGTATTGTAAAATTATTGTTTAAATCCAAAAGCTTGGCGTATTTTCTTAAAATCATATTGGCAAAGGAATGAAATGTGCCTCCAGAAACATTTTTACAGCGTTCATCCAAAAGTATGCTTGCCCGGCGCAGCATCTCTTCGGCTGCCCGGCGCGTAAAGGTAAGCAATAAAATATGTTCCGGCCTTATTCCCTGCTCAACCAGATAAGCAACCCGGTGCACTAAAACCCGGGTTTTGCCGCTGCCTGCTCCGGCAATAACTAAATGCGGGCCGTTGATTGATTCCACTGCTTTAAGCTGCGCGGGGTTTAATTCTTGGTGATAATCTATTTTTTTCATTTTTAAGAAAGCGTTTTCGTAAAACCCTCAAAACACCCTTGATTTTTGTCTGGTATATGGCATGCTTGGGTTACCTTTTTTTGTTAACTGAAACGGAGGATAAAGATAGCGCAAGCCATCGAGGATTATCCCCTCCAAAAAGAGCCCTAAAAATTAGGGCCCTTTTTGTTTACGGTAATACTTTAAGGCTGGTTTTTTAGGTATGCCCGGATAATCTTTTGTTCGGCGATCGGCCGGTCCTCCGCGCCAACCGGGGTATTTTCAATTTTCTGCACTACATCCAAACCCGAAACCACTTCTCCGAATATGGTGTGGCGCAGATTTAACCAGGGGGTTTTAGCGCAAGTAATAAAAAACTGGCTTCCGTTGGTATTCGGGCCGGCATTGGCCATGGCCAAAATTCCCGGGCCGTCAAATTTTGCTACCGGAGTTACTTCGTCGGCAAATGGTTTACCCCAGATTGATTCTCCCCCCATTCCGGTCCCGGTAGGGTCCCCTCCCTGAATCATAAAACCTTTAATCACCCGATGAAAAATCAAGCCGTTGTAATAACCCTTTTCCACTAATTTAGTAAAATTTTCACAGGTTTTAGGCGCGATATCAGGCATAAGCTTAAACTCGATGTTTCCCTGGTTGGTTTCTAAAACTACAGTCGTTTCAGCCATAGCAAAAATCCCTCCGCAGCAAAATGTTAAACAGATAGTTAACATGAACACCGATATTCTCATGGCAAATTACCCTCCTCTTCTTTTTGTTTATTTCCTTCAGCTGGCTTCTCTATTTTTTCTTCCGTGGGCACAACCTCTTCCGGTTTAACTTCTTCTAAAGGCTTGGCCTCTTGCGCTGGCTTAGATTCCTCTATTTGCTTAATCTCTTCCGCAGGCTTAGCTTCTTTACGCAGGCGCGCGATTTCTTCGGCAAAACTTTTTAACCGGCTTTGAACCTCTTCCAGTTCCTTTTCTAATGCGGAATACTCCTCATTTAATTTATTAAACTCCGCTTTAGGCACCCACTCGCTGATTTTTTCTTTACGGTTAAATTCGGTAATCTTAGCCAAGTGTTCATCAATATTCTTGAGCTGGCTTTCAATTTGATGTTTCTGCGCCTGGATCTGGTCTTCTTTAAGCCGGCAGGCCATTTCTTTTGTCTCAAGGGATGTTTTTAACTGCTGGATCTCCCGGGAAAAATTTACGTTTTTGGCGAATTCCCCCTCCAATTCTTTTTCTTTGGCCATGAACTTATTGCTTAAATCCGCGTTCTCCGCCTTAATCTTAACTACTTCTGCTTCTGCCTTGGCTACCCAATCCTCCCTGCGTTTTAATTCATCGGAAAACTTGCCTTCATTTTCTTTTGCCGTCGAAATTTGGGCCTTTTCCTGCGCGCATTGGTCTTTATTTTTCACCAGTTCATTTTCCAACTCAACGACCTTACGCTGCAAGCGTTGGATCCTTTGTTCTTTATTGGAATCTTCGGCGGGGACTAGCCGGTCTTGGCTTTTTTTCTTCTTGGGCAGCTGATCTTCTTGAGGCCTAAATATTTCAAAGATCGCGTAAATAACTATCACTACCCCTAAAACAACCGATACCTGCATTACTAACATCGCCATAATTTATCCTTTGCGTAATTTTTCTAACCGCTCTTTGATTTTGGCTTCATGGCCGATATCCGTCGGTTCATAGTAGCGCACTTTTTTACGCGTATATTTCTGTTTTACAAAGTGCCCGGGGTAATCGTGGCTGTATTTATACCCTAGACCATGCCCCAGCTCCTGGGCGCCACGGTAAGAAGCATCCTTGAGATAATCCGGGACCTCCTGCACTTTATTTTCTTTGATATCCGCAGTGGCTTTTTCAATCGCCAGATAACTGGCGTTTGATTTGACGGCAGAAGCAACATAAATTACCGCCTGGGCCAAAGGGATCCTGGCTTCAGGCATGCCCACAAACTCGGAGATTTGTAAAGCCGCGTTAGCCAACACTAAAGCCAGCGGGTCGGCATTGCCCACATCTTCTGCGGCTAAAATACAAACTCTGCGGGCAATAAACCTGGGGTCCTCTCCGGCATAAAGCATTTTGGCCATCCAATAGATTGCCGCGTCGGGATCGCAGCCGCGCATGGATTTAATAAATGCCGAAGCGGTATCATAATGACCGTCTTCGTCATGGTCATAAACTACCGCTTTTTTCTGTATGGATTCCTGGGCAATCTCTAAACTAAAATTAATATATCCGTCTTTGCCTGCCGGGGTAGTTAAAACTCCCAATTCCAGGGCGGCCAGGCAGCGCCGGCCATCGCCTTCGCAGCTTTTGGCTAAAAAATCAAGCGCTTTTTTATCGGCCTTGACCTTAAATTTACCCAGGCCCCTTTCCTTGTCTTTTAAGGCATTATTAATTATGTTTAATAAGTCCGCCTCCTGGAGCGCTTTTAATTCGCAGACGATCGAACGGGAAAGCAGGGCGCTGGTGAGGGAAAAATACGGATTGTGCACGGTGGCCCCGATCAATATCAGCGTCCCGTCTTCGACATCAGGCAGCAAAACATCCTGCTGCGCTTTATTAAAACGGTGGATCTCGTCGATAAAAAGGATGGTCTTCTTTTTATCTTCCCTGGCCGCTAATTTAGATGCGGCGATAACTTTTCTTAGCTCTTCGACATTAGAAGTCGTGGCGTTGATGGCCGCATAATTTGCCCGGCTGATATTAGCGATACACCAGGCCAAAGAGGTCTTTCCCGACCCCGGCGGCCCAAAAAGAATAAGCGAGCTTAGGCGGTCTGCTTCAATAGCCCGGCGCAGCAATTTATTTTTACCCAGTATATGCTCCTGGCCCAACAGCTCATCCAGGTTTGCCGGCCGCATGCGCACGGCCAGCGGCAGATTTTTATTCTGGGTATCGGTTTTGGGGGAAAATAGGTCCATAAAAAAGAATCCCCGCAAATGTGCCGTTGGAAAGATATTCTGAACCGATTTGGTTTCAGGTGGGTACCCTCTCTTCAGGCACGTATGCCTGAAGAATTGCGGGTTCCCTTGAAGATATTGTTGGTTCAACAATTATCAGTTTTCCAACGCGCACCGCAGGGATATCTAAAAGAACTCTTTATTTCTAGATGAAGTATAGCACATATTTATAACAGAATCAACCCAGCCTCCAAGACTTTCTAGCGCAATGTCAGGCCAAAACGCTCTTTCAATAAAGAGCAGATCTGGCCGTGTAAAGGATTGACCTCTTCTTCGGTCAGCGTGCGGTCATCCAGGCGGTAAATACAGGATACGGTCAGTCCTTTAAAACCTTGCGGTATTTGTTTGCCTTGATAATAATCCGTAACCTTGGCCTGCCGTAACAACGGGGCGCCTTTTGCCTCGATTGCCGAAAGCAGGGCCGCGACCGAGATTTCATTTTTAATCACAAAACTGATGTCCCTGGTAATTGCCGGGAATTTGGGAATATTGGAAAATTTTTTTTCTAAATTTATATGGCCGAATAATTTTTCTAAACTAAGCTCGGCCAAAATAACCCGCCTGTTTTTAATGTCAAAAGCATCCAGGGCTTGCCGGCTTAGCTCCAGCATAAAACCCGCAACTTCTGAACCAAGGACAATATTTATTTTATGCTCATCCTGGCGGATAAAATCAAAATTCCTGACTCCCAGCCGGTTAAACAAGGCCTCTAATATGCCTTTTAAATGCAAAAGGGTTAGCTCATCTTTAATCAATCCCTGTTTAATCAGGAAGGAATTAATTCCGCATAAGGCTATACCCAAACAAGGTTCTTCCCGGACGGAATCAGCTTCCGCGGAAAATACATCGGCTGTCTCAAAAATTTTTATAATCTCCTGCTGCTGGTCTAAATTATGCGCCAGGCAGCGGATAAGGCTGGGTAAAAGAGTCAAACGCAGGACTTCCTGCTCTTTGCTTAAAGGGTTTAAAATTTCAAGCAAATTTCTGCCGGTATTGATTCCGGATTTGCTAAGCAGGGCCCGGTCAACCAGGCTGTAAGTAATTACTTCGCGTAAACCCAAACCGCTTAATATATTCTTTACTGCGCAGGAAACATCTCTTTTATCGGTAATATTCTGGCCCGGCCTGATCGCCGGAATGGTCTGGGGAATTTTTGCATATCCATAAATCCGGGCAATCTCCTCAACCAAATCTACCGGCTCCTTAAGGTCCTGGCGAAAACCGGGGATCTTTACAATCAGGATATTTTTGGTTTTGGCTTTTACCTCCAACCCTAACCGGCTTAAGATTTGCTTAATCTTAATCACGGGGATAGCCGGGCCCAACACTTTATTGACATAAGCCGCATCCAGGCTAATTACGCGATTGGGCAACTTAAGCGCCCCTATGCTTTTGTAGGTACAAGGCTTACCAAAGGCTAGTTTTAAGATTAACTCTTGCGCGGCTAAAGAAGCAGTTTTGGCAGTTTCTAAATCCACTCCTCTTTCAAATCGATAAGCGGATTCGGACTGTAAACCCAGTTTTTGTTTTCCCCGGCGCACAAGTATAGGGTTAAATACCGCAGATTCAAGTAAGATATTGCGCGTCTTAAAAGTTACTTCGGTTTCTTTGCCTCCCATAATCCCGGCGATAGCCACCGGCTTATCTTTATCGGCAATCACTAAAATTTCCGGGCCCAATATTTTTTGTTGTCCATCGATCGTAACAATTTTTTCACCGGTTTTCCCCCGACGCACATTAATCTCTTTTTGGTTTAGAACATCCAAGTCAAAAGCATGCAGGGGATGCCCGGTTTCAAATAAAATGTAATTGGTAATATCCACAATATTGTTGACGCTGCGGCAGCCAAGAGATTCTAATCTTTGCTTAAGCCAGGCAGGAGACGACCCGACTTTAACATCGCAAATTACTCTGGCGCTGTAAAACGGGCAGTCTTTTTTATCACTAACCGAAATTTTTACCGGCAGGCAATCCTTAGCCTTTATTTTTGTCTCTTTTAGTTTGACTGTCTTAAGTTTTAAGCCGCAAATCGCGCCAACCTCCCGGGCAATCCCTAAAACGCTGAGCCAGTCCGGACGGTTTGAGGTTATTTCAATTTCAAAGATTCTATCTTTGCCCGCCTCTTCCA
Source organism: Candidatus Omnitrophota bacterium (assembly GCA_028716245.1). Taxonomy (NCBI): domain Bacteria; kingdom Pseudomonadati; phylum Candidatus Omnitrophota; species Candidatus Omnitrophota bacterium. Next base: position 20,647 of record JAQUQW010000002.1, read on the forward strand.
GGGAAACTACTTCTAAGCCTGCCATGGTCAGCTTCTCCGCCAACTGAACAGGCGCAATTTTTAAATCCACAAAATCTTTTAGCCAGCTATAAGTAACTTTCATCGTTTAAAATTGCTTTAAGAACCTTAAATCGTTTTCAAAAAATAACCTTATATCATTGATACCGTATTTTAACATGGCGATTCTTTCCACTCCCATACCAAAAGCAAACCCCGTATATTTTTTGGGATTATAGCCCACCTGCTTAAAGACATTCGGATGGATCATACCTGCTCCCAAAATCTCCAGCCACCCTTTCCTGCCGCAGACAGAACACCCCTTGCCCTTACAGATAATACAAGAGATGTCTACCTCTGCCGAGGGTTCGGTAAAAGGGAAAAAGTGGGGCCGAAAGCGCATTTTGATATCCGGCCCAAAAACGCTCTTTACAAAAAGTCCCAAAATCCCTTTTAAATCGGAAAACTTTATATTTTCATCAACCAGAAACCCTTCGATCTGATGGAACATAAAAAGGTGGCTGGCATCCACCGCGTCCGGCCGGTAGACTCTTCCGGGGACAATGACGGCTAACGGCGGTCTATGCGCCTTCATCACGCGTACCTGCACCGGAGAGGTATGGCTGCGCAAGAGAAGCTTGGAATAATTTTTCAGGTAAAAAGTGTCAAAAGCGTCGCGTGAAGGATGTTCTAATGGGATGTTTAATCCGGTAAAATTATTATATTCGGTTTCAATTTCCGGGCCCTGGACAACCGAAAAACCCATACGGGTAAATATAGAGCAAATTTCATCGATAATCCGGGTAATCGGGTGGATACCGCCCAACTCCTGGGCAATCCCGGGCATCCCCAGGTCTAAATTTTCTTTGTTTAAAACACTACCGCTATTTTTTAAAACCTTTTCTCTTTCTTCAATAAGGTTTGAGAGTTTGTTTTTTAAAGCGTTGACCTCTTTACCAAAAGCTCCGCGTTGTTCAACCGGAAGGCTGGGTATTGAACCAGTCAGCTCTGCCAACAACCCCTTCCTGCCCAGGTATTTGACCCGTACCTCTTCTAAGGCAGAGGCGGTAGTAATGGCGGCTAAATCACTTTCTATTTGCGTTTGAATAAGGTTAATATCCATATTAAAAATAGCGCTCCGCATAAAATAAGAATTAATTTTACTTTAAGAAAATCAGTTTTCTGATTAACCATCTTGCCGCCGGCCAGCTTACGTAATGTTTGAACATGGATATCCAAATCTCCGCCGTGTTCAAGGCAAGCGCGATGGAATATGCCGGTCACCTCCAAAGTATCTCCCCGGGATTTGTAGGTGCCCGTAAAGTTTATTTCTTTTGCTAAAATCCCGCTCATCCAGGCGCCGATGGCATTGTCGCCGTCATTTATATTTACCCAGGCAAATTCACCGCGGAACATTACATCGCCAATTACTTCACCGGAATAGGTAATTAACTTTCCATCATACTGCTTGGCATTTTTAAGCAGTTCACTGCTGCTTAAACCTTGGGAAAAAGCGGCCTGCGGGCCAAAAATCAAAATAAAAAGCAGGATTATTAAGAATGGCTTGAACTTGTTTTTCATTTTCCTTTTACTGCCGCTACCAGAAATCCAATTATGGCAAATACCGACATAAACTCCAAACGGCCTGCCCACATTTGTATAATATAAGTAATTTTTAGCGCTGCAGGCATAGTCGGGCTGGTAATCCCGCAGGATAATCCGACATTGGCTGCCGCCGATGTAGATTCAAAAAGTGATTCTAAAAAAGGGTAACCGTAACACATGCCTACCAGCGCTCCTAAGCCGTACAAAACAATGTAGGCCAAAGTAATCGTTAAGGCGCTCCTGACAATCTTGTCTTCCAAAAATATCTCTTTTATATGATGAAACTTTTCAATAACTATCGCCTTCTCCGGCATAATGATCCTTTTTAAATCTTCTTTCAGGGCTTTACAAATAATTCCTACGCGTAACATTTTTATACCGCCGGCAGTAGAACAAATACAGCCTCCCAAAGCCATAGCGCAGATCAAACCGAATAAAGCCAGGTTCCCCCAGTCAGTAATAAACTGTTGGGCGTAGACCGTCATATAACCGGTGGTGGTATGGGCGGAAATCAACTGAAAAAATCCTTTACGGAATAAAGCAATTGCTTGAGGGTATACTCCCAACTGATTCAAACCAATAGCTACAATAAAGAATGTCAGCATGATGCTGATAAAAAATGTCCGGCTTTCAATATTCTTGAATGTCTCTTTGCGGTTGCCCATCCACAATTGATAATGAAAATTGAAGTTTAGCGAACCGACAATCATGATGACGATGGTTATTATTTCAAAGATTAAACTGTGATAATAAAGTATATTCTGGGATTGCGGGGCAAAACCGGCGGTATCAAAACCTGCCATAAAAATACAGGCTCCATGGAAAAATGCATTTACCGGTCTTAGCCCGATGCAGATACCGGCTATGCCCAAAGCAAGGGTGCCAATGATCAAATAGGTTATGCTGATTAACCAGATAAACCGGGCAGTATGTACAACGTTGGGGAGTAACCGCTCATCCCTACCCTCGCCTACATACATCTTAAAGGCGCCACTTGTTCCTTTTAGTAAAAACGAAAGGGCGATAATGGCAATCCCCTGGCCTCCGATAAACGGCCCCAAGTGCCTCCAGAGATTATGCGCGTAAGAAAGATGGTCTAGGTTTTGCGCTAAGCTCAAGCCCGTGGTAGTAAAACCGGACATGGTCTCAAAACAGGCATCGAGAAATGATTTATAATGGCCGCTTAGATAAAGGGGGACCGCACTTAGAATCATGGCGGCAATCCAGGAAAGGCTGACCACAATCATCCCCTGCATCCAATTTAAATCCTTGTCCGTGCGGCATAATCTAGTAAACAGCAGGCCGATGATAACGGTAACCTCAACAGCAATGGCAAAATCTAAAGTGGGGTTTATCTCTCCAAAAGATAATCCGATTAAGATCGGAATAAACATGGTTATCGCCAGGCCTAAAATGATTTTGCCAAGATAAAAACCGATAATCTTTAGATCTTCCAGACGGGGTTTAAGAATCATAGCTTAACCAGAAATATTAAACAAAACAAAAAAGCTGTTAAGGTTATAAACAGGGAGTATAAAATTTCCGTAGTTATGCCGAACATAATATTTAAGGCGGGCTTAAATCTCATTGTTTTAAAGCTTCCCGGCTAAAAGATTTAAAAGCTGCGGTTCGTTGCCGATCAAAGTCAGGGCGATAACATCATCCCCGGCTTTAAGCACAGTATCTCCTTTTGGAAGGATTACCTCTTCTCCCCTGACAATAGAAACCAATACCGCGTCCTTGGGTAAATTAATATCTTTTAGCTGCTGATTAATAACCGGGGCGTCACTGGGAAGGTCAACGCGCACAATCGCCAGCTTGCCGCGTTTAAAACTCATTAGATTTACAAAGTCAGAGAAGGAGACTTCTTCTTCAATAATCTTGGCGATAATTTTGGTTGAGTCAACCGGAACATCAATGCCTAACTCGCTAAAAGTATGTTCATTATCGGGATTATTCACCCGGCCGACCGTACGCTGGATGCTAAATTTTTCTTTGGCCAACTGGCAAATAACCAGATTATCTTCATCATCGCCGGTCACTGCGGCCACCACATCAGCGCGTTGAATTCCGGCCTCCTCCAGTATTTTTGGGTCGCACCCGTCGCCATTAACTACCAATATTTCAAGCTCTTTGGCGATCTCTTCGCAGATCTGACGGTCTTTGTCAATAATACTCACCGTGTGTTTGCCCTGATAAAGCCTCTTTGCCAAAAAATAACCTACTTTACCTGCCCCGACAATCAAAATATACATAACTATTTTCCCTTCAGGTGAAACTTTTCCCGGACTTCTTTAAGGCTGGAGACCTTGACTACACCCATTAAGACATCTTTATCTTTTAAAACAGTTTTTGGCTCAGGGATAATAACCCCCTGCATCCTGCGCAGGGCAACCACGATAAAATCTCCCGGGATATTTATATCTTGAATGGTTTTACCTACCAAACTATCCTTTACCTCAATTTCAATAACCCCTAAATCCTTGGATTCGATTAAATAGCTGGAAAACCTGCTTTCAATAATCTTATCCCTAAGCATGGCGGAAAATAACATTGTTCCGCTGATAATATCCAAACCGAGGGCCGCGTAAATATGCGCGCGCTGCGGGTCATAAATGCGGGCAAAAACCTTGGGCACGCGGAAGATCTTTTTCGCTACCTGAGCGCTGATTAAATTAGTATTATCTCCGTTGGCTACCGCGCAAAAAGCATCCGCCTTCTCAATCCCGACCTGCCTTAAAAGGGCTAAGTCAAAACCGTTGCCGACCATGGTCAGGCCATTAAAAGTATCCCCGAGGCGGTTAAAAGATTCCCGCGATTTATCGATAATCACCACGTCGTGGCCTTCCCCGGACAAAAGTTTAGCCAGCTCTGAGCCTACCCTGCCGCAGCCCACAATGATTACATGCATAAGAACCTCTATTTCTTAACTATATCCACCAGCTTTTTAAAAGCGTGGTTATCCCTTACCGCTAAATCCGCCAGGATCTTACGATCCAGGTTAATTTTGGATTTCTTTAGCCCGCTCATAAATACGCTATAAGTAATCCCAACCTCCCTGCAAGCCGCGTTAATCCGCGCGATCCAGAGACTGCGAATTTCCCGTTTTTTATTCCGGCGGTCCCGGTAAGCATATTTAAGCGCGTGCATCAGGACTCTTTTTGCCTGCTGATATTGTTTGCTGCGATCGCCCCAGAATCCCTTAGCTTGCTTTAGAACCTTCTTTTTTCTTTTACGCGTTGCTACACTGTGTTTAGCCTTTGCCATTATTTTCTCCTTTAAAATCTATCCATACGGTAACATGGATTTAATAAACCTAACCTCTTTTTTACCGCTCAGCGTCCTGCGCCTCTTTAAATTCCTGATCTTTTTTGTTTTTTTAGATGAAGCCAGATGGCTTTTACCACCGGCTGAATATCTAACTTTGCCTCTCTTGCTAAGTTTAAAGCGTTTGGCTACTCCTCTTTTTGTTTTTAATTTTCCCATTTTATCTCCCTTATTATACCTTATTTCGGGGCAATCACAAAAGACATAATTCTGCCTTCCAGTGATGGCGCCTTCTCTACCTGTCCATCGCCCTGTGTTGCTGCGATAAATTTATCTAAAACATTCCTTCCCAGATCCACATGCTCCATCTGCCTGCCGCGGAAGAAAAGGTTGACTCTGACTTTATCTTTTTTCTTCAAAAAACTTACCACCTGCTTAACCTTGGTTTCGAAATCATGCTCATCGATATTGGGCTTAAGCCGGATTTCTTTTAAACGCCCCTGTTTTTGATGCTTTTTGGACTCGCGTTCCTTCTTCTCAAGGTCATATTTAAATTTACTGAATTCAATAATCCGGCAAACCGGCGGAGTAGCCGCGGGGGCAACCTCGACTAAATCCAGTTCGTGTTGATTGGCAATCTCGATTGCCCTCTGCACCGACATTACTCCTAATTGGCCCCCATCATGGCCGATGACCCTGACCTGCGGGGAACTAATCCTGTCATTAATCCGAATGAACTTTTTTATAGCGTCCTCTCTTTCTATTTATGTTCCTGAATCCGGTTAATTAATTCCTCGATAAATTTATCTACTGCAACCGCTCCTTGCTGGCCGCTTCCTTTTTTGCGCACGCTTACCTGCTCCTGTTTTGCTTCACGCTCGCCGATAATTAAACAATAGGGAATTTTATTTAGTTCGGCTTCGCGGATTTTTTTATCCAGAGTTTCATTACGCGTATCCAGTTCAACGCGCAGATTATTGCCTTCCAGTTTGCTCTTTACCGTCTGGGTATAAGGAAGAACGGTTTCTTTAAGCGGAATTAATAAAACCTGGCAAGGGCTTAACCATAAAGGAAGCTCCCCCTTGTAATGTTCGATAAGGGCGCCGATAAAACGCTCTAAGCTGCCCAATAGAACACGGTGGAGCATGATCGGTTGTTTTTCTTTACCGTCGCTATCAATATAAGCTAAATCAAATCTTTTAGGCAGCGCAAAGTCGCATTGGATAGTCGCGCACTGCCAGGTCCTTTTCAATGCGTCTTTTAATTTTATATCAATCTTCGGGCCGTAAAACGCGCCGTCCCCCTGATTAATCTCATAAGCTATGCCTTTTTCTTTTAAAGCATCCTTTAAGGCTGCGGTGGCCTTCTGCCAGTCATCGTCTGAGCCAATATATTTTTCCGGCTGCGTGCTTAACTCCACACCCCACTCCTGGAAACCAAACACCTTCATTGTTTCAAAAACAAAATCGATAATCTTTTTAATCTCATCTCGAAGCTGCTCCGGCAAACAAAATATATGCGCGTCATCTTGAGTAAATCCGCGTACCCGCAATAGTCCGTGTAAAACTCCCGCTTTTTCCCGGCGATAAACCGTGCCCAATTCGAATAAACGGACGGGTAAATCTTTATAGCTCCTAGTTTTTGATTTATAAATCAAAATATGACCCGGACAATTCATCGGTTTTAAAACAAATTCTTTGCCTTCGGTAATAAAAGAATACATGTTTTCTTTGTAATACTCATAATGACCGCTGGTTTTCCAGAGGGCGGCATCCATAATATGCGGAGTAATTACTATCTGGTATCCGCGTTTTAAATGCTCTTTTTGCTCATAATCCTCGATGATCGTACGCAAAAGTGCTCCCTTGGGATGATAAAAAACCAGGCCCGCCCCGGCCTGCTCGTGATAAATATCAAAGAACCCTAGCTGCGGCCCCAGTTTCCGGTGGTCGCGCAGTTTCGCTTCCTCTAAATTTTTTAAATACTCATCCAGCTCTTTTTGCGAATTAAAACAAGTGCCGTAAATCCTCTGCAGCATAGGATTGGTTTCAATCCCGTGCCAATAAGCCCCGGCTACCGAGAGCAGCTTAAAAGCCTTGATCTCTCCGGTAGATTTTAGATGCGGCCCGCGGCAAAGATCCAAAAAAGCTTGGCCGGTTTTATAAATAGAAACCGTCTGGCCCGCTAAATCCTGAATAAGCTGGACCTTATAATCTTCTTTTAGCTGTTTAAATAATTTGATTGCCTGGGCCTTATTTAATTCTTCGCGTAAAAAAGGGTCATTTTTTGCGATAATCTGGCGCATCTTCTTTTCAATCGCCAACAGATCCTCGTCGCTAAAAGGCTCCTGCTTATCAAAATCATAATAAAATCCGTCTTCAATTGCCGGGCCAATGGCTAATTTTACCTCTGGCCAAAGCTCCTTTACCGCCTGCGCCAGAACATGGGAACACGAATGCCTTAAAGTAGATAGATCCATATTTTATACTTTATAAAAAAGTTTAATTGGGCCCAAGTGGACTTGAACCACTGACCTTTGCGATGTCAACGCAACGCTCTAACCAACTGAGCTATGAGCCCCGGCACAATAATATTTTATTTAGTGGGCAAGAAGGGAGTCGGACCCTTACGACCTTGCGGCCAACAGATTTTAAGTCTGTCGTGTATGCCATTCCACCACTTGCCCGAAATATTAGGCGACGAGCGGAATTGAACCGCTGAATAGTTGTTTTGCAGACAACTGCCTTACCACTTGGCTACGTCGCCAAAAATTATAATATTTTTTTCACCTGTTTGACAATCTCTTCAGTATCCGCTAAACAGCCTATCCCCGCCGCCCCGCAGGCAAGCAGGCCGCTAGCCGGGGCAATAAATTTATAGTCGCAGGATTTTAATTTCGCGATATTGCTTTGGGTAACTTTATTTTTGTACATATTCTCATTCATTGCCGGAGCAATTAAAACCTTGGCTTTGCTCGCGCAGACCGTGCAGGTTAAAAGATCGTCGCAGATGCCGCAGGCAAGCTTGGCGATGATATTGGCGGTTGCCGGAGCAATCAAAATTAAATCCGCTTTTTCCGCCAAGGATATATGCTCAATCTCCCAGGCATCCTGCTCTTCAAATATCGCCCCCCGATAAACCCGGTTACCGCTCAAGGCTTGAAAAACAATCGGTTTAATCAATTCTTCCGCTTCTTTAGTCATAACCACATTGACGATAAAACCGCGTTTTTTGAGCATCCGGACCAGCTCGCAGGCTTTATAAATAGCAATGCTGGCAGTTACGCCTAAAATAATATTCTTTCCCGATTTGGTCATTATTCTTTTGCTTTTAGTTTTCTGGCTTCAATCTTGCCCGCCCCAATTTCATGTAAAGCCACGCTGGAGGGCTTGACTGAAGCATCATCGGCAACTAATTTTGGCTGGCCTTCGGCAATCTCTAAAGCCCTTTTAGAGGCTAAAATTACCAGTTTATAAATTGACCCCATACTCTTGTCTAATAATTGCTCCCTGCCCTGATAATCCATCTCTACCCCCGAAAGTAAAATGTTAAGCGTTGATCTCTTGTAAAAATATATCTTTTATCTCTTTGAGTGCAATTTGCAGATTTTGATTCAGGACGCAGTAGTCAAAACCAGAAGCTGCCAATAACTCCCTGCGCGCCAGGCGGATGCGCTGGGCTACCTCTTTTTTATTAGTCTTACTGCAGCGGTTTTCGATCCTGGCCTTAAGCACATTAAGCGAAGGCGGCAAAACAAAAACCGTTACCGTGTTTTTAGGATATATTTTTTTAAGAATCCTGGCGCCCTTAAGATCTAAACATAAACCAAGGTTTCTGCCGCTTTTAAGCCGGCTCTCCAGCGGCTCCCTGAGCGTTCCGTAATAATAGCCCAAATACCTGGTCCATTCAAGAATTTTTTTTGTTTTTAAGAGCCGGCGAAACTCTGCTGTGGTAACAAAAAAATAGTCCTTACCCTGCCTTTCTCCTGAACGCTTGGGGCGGGTGGTAACCGAGCACGACTTTGCAAGCAGCTTGCCTATTTTTTTATCTTGGATTAAGCTGGTCAGAAGGGTGGTTTTGCCGGAGCCTGATGGCCCGCAGATAACAAAAATTTTTCCCGGCTCATTTTGTCTTTTATCGGCTTTCACTACTCTATATTCTGTACCTGTTCGCGGATCTTCTCAATCTGGCTTTTCATCTGTACGGCCCGCCCCGAAATAACCAGGTCAAATGATTTTGCCGCCAAGGTGTTGGCCTCCCGCTGCATCTCCTGAGTGATAAAATCTAACTCTTTGCCAACCACGCCGCCCTTGATAATCTTTTGCTGAAAATTCTTGATGTGAAAATTCAGGCGGTCGATCTCTTCGGCGATATCCGCCCCTTTTAAAAAAGCCAGGCGCTCTTCTTGGAGTGAGATCTTATTAAGCCTGTTTTTTATCGCCACTGTAAAACGCTGCTTAATAAAAACTAAATCTTTCTTTAACCGCTGGCTTCTGCTTTTTAATAAACAGGCCAGGGCGCTGCCTTCCTTATGCCGGGCGCTCAACAATCCTGTAAGTGCTTGCAAAAATATGGGTTTAAGCTGTTCCCAAATATGCCCGCCTGCGGACTTATTTTCTTTTAGCGACAAAATCCCCGGCAGCCGGATTAAAGAATCCAGGCTTAGGCTGTCGTTAATCTTGAATTCTTTCTTGATGCTATTCAGCTGGTGCAAATAATTTTTAAGCAGCTTGCGGTTTACAAATATCCCCTGGGCCAGCTGCTCTCTTATGTTGATGGCGCAATAAATCCTGCCCCGGCTGATTCTACCCTCGATTTCTTTTTTGAGCTTGTCTTCCAAAGAAATCCATCCGTCGGGTAAATTAAAAACACTTTCCAAAAATTTATGGTTGGTGCATCTTAATTCCACGCTGATCCTGCCGACGGAATTAATCTCAATCTCGTGGCTGCCAAAACCGGTCATACTGCTGATCGTTTTTCCCATTTTTAAGCCCAAACCCTGTGCTTAAATTCTTTCTGCACTATATTTTTTGTGGTATAAAGATCGACGATAATCTCGTCGGGCCTAAACCAGAGCTTGATTTCTCTTTCGGCTTCGGAATCATTGGATGAAACATGGATTACGTTTTCATAAACTCCGCTGGTGGTAATCCTGCCGTAAGAACCGCGGATGGAAGTTGACTCCGCTTCTTCGGGGTTGGTCGAGCCGGCTAAATCCCGGCATTTCTTTATCGCATCATTACCCCAATAAACCAAGGCCATAACTTTCTTGCGGTCATGCAGCTCTCCCTGTAAATATTTAATAATCTCGCCAAAGAAAGGCTTATCTTTTAAGTGCTGGTAATGATCCTCGGCCAGCGCTTTTGATACGCGCACCATTTTTGCGGCCACAATTTCAAGTTTAGTTTCGGATAACCGCGTAAGAATATTACCGGTCAAAGATTTCTTCAGCCCGTCGGGTTTAATTAAAATTAAGACTGCCTGGCCCATTATCTATTTTCCTCCTTGTCTACGAAGACAACACCCGCGCAATATCGCTAAGCGCGGGGTGCCCCTTTAATTACATTGACTATGCGTTGTAAATCTTCCTGTGAATAAAATTCGATATTAATGTGCCCGCGTTTTTTTCGCTTACTGATTCTGACTTTAGTGGCCAAGGCATGCTGCAGTTGCTCTTCCAGGACCGCCACTATCGGTTCACGCTGGCCTAGTCCAATATTTCTTTTTATTGATTTGGGCCGCTTACTTTTAATCAAGTTCTCCAACTCTCGTACTGAAAGCCCCTTAGAAATAATATCCTGGGTGAGCCTGCGCTGATCGTTAGCATCTTCAATCTCAAGCAGGGCGCGGCCATGGGCAAAACTAATCCGGCCTTTTTTCATCTCCTCCTGAATTTCATGCGGGAGTTTGAGTAAACGCAGGGTATTGGTAATCGAAACCCTGGCCTTCCCTAAAACCTCACTGATTTTCTCCTGGCTAACCTGAAATTTATCAATCAGGTGTTGATAGGCATGCGCTTCTTCAATGGGATTCAATCCTTCTCTTTGGATATTTTCAATTAAAGCCAATTCCAGAGAGTCCTGATCATTTACATCACGGACAATAATTGGTATATCTTTGAGCCCCAATGAGTTAGCTGCACGTAACCTTCTTTCTCCGGCAATTAATTCATAATTGTCGCCTTTGCACCTGACTAAAAGCGGCTGGATAACACCTTTCTCTTTGATTGACTGAGCCAGCTCTTCAATACTCTGTGGATCAAAGTCTTCGCGCGGTTGAAATGGATTTGGTTTTATTTGTCCAGACTGGACATAAATAACTTCTTCTTTATGCACTGTGTTATCAACTACTTTCTCGGGAATTAACGCTGCCAAGCCTTTTCCTAAAGCTCTTCTCTCCATAAACCGCTCCTTTTGCCCACAAGGGCATACCCGCGCAATTTGCGCTACCTAGCGCACACCGACGCAATACTTATTAGCGTCGGGTGCCAATGCTAAGTGCGGGGTGTTGGAATTTGTGAATTTACCGGTAAACCTAAAATTTCTTTACTCAGCTCTTCGTACTTCTGAGCCCCCAGAGAATCCTTATCATACAAAGCAATGGGCTTACCAAAACTTGGTGCCTCAGTTAGGCGGATGTTTCTAGGGATTACTGTATTATAAACTTTATCTTTAAAATGATTGCGTGCCTCTTGAATAACTTCTTTGGTAAGGTTGGTGCGAAAATCTGCCATGGTTAAAAGCACTCCTTCGACACTTAGAGCAGGATTAAGATTTTCTTTCACAAGCCTAATAGTGTTATGTAGTTGCGTTAATCCTTCTAAAGCATAATATTCACATTGGACCGGAATGATTACGGAGTCAGCAGCGCATAATCCATTAATTGTTAGCAACCCTAAAGAAGGCGGGGAATCGATAATCATAAAATCATAATTATTTTTTTCAATTTGCAGGGCCCTCTTTAATCTATATTCCCGACCCAATGCCCCGACTAGTTCTACTTCTGCGCCGGTTAAATCTAAATTCGAAGGGGCCAATACTAGATTATCAATTGCGGTTTTTTGTAAAATATCGGCGAGTCTTGCTTCTTCGAGTAAAATATGGTAGGTACTTTTTTTAATGTCATGCTTGTTTATGCCAATACCGCTGGTAGCATTGGCCTGAGGATCCAAATCAATGAGCATAACCTTCTTGCCGGCCATCGCCAGATAGGCTGTGAGGTTAATTGAAGTAGTGGTTTTTCCTACCCCGCCTTTTTGATTGCAGATTGCGATTATTTTACCCATTGATATTATTATAGTTACGTTTAGTTCCCCGAGGAACCCCGTCTTTTAACTAAATAAATTATCTCAGAACTAAAATAGTTGTCAAGTGTTTTCTTGGCCCGGAATCACGCTTACGCGTACCTTCGCCGGCTTAGCTCCGGCCATGCCAAAAAGGCCTTTTTTCTCCTCGGACAAGCTCTCAATCTTAACCTGGCTGCGTGGTAGTTTTAATTCTTTCAGGGCTTTTTCAATCGCCTCTTCCACGGTTTTGCCTTCAGATTCTACATATTTCACTTTTTTCATTTTTGAATATTGATACGAAATTGGTAGCCCAGCATCAATATACTGTTTACAAACCAATAAAGCACTAACCCTGATGGCATTTGATAGAAAATCACACCAAACATGATTGGCATAATAATGGACATCATCTTCTGCTGCTGAGCAGCTTCTCCAGATACTTTCCCCATAGATATCTTCTGCTGTACAAACATACCGATAGCCATTAGAATTGGCAGGATATTCAATTGATTACCCAAGAAAGGTATTGAATTTTTAAAGACAAAAAGCTTATCCGGTGAAGATAAATCCTTAATCCACCAGAAATGCGCTCCTCTTAAAGCTACTGAACGGATCAATGCTTGATAAAGGGCAAAGAATATGGGCATTTGCAATAAAAGCGGCAGACAACCACTTAGAGGGTTAACCTTGTGCTCTTTATAAAGTTGCATTATTTCTTTATTTAATCTTTGTGGGTTATCTTTAAACTCTTTACGCAAAGCTTCAATTTTAGGTTGTAAAACCTGCATCTCTTTCATCGAACGCATTTGCTTAATGGACAAAGGGAATAACAGAAGATAAACCGCAATACTTAAAATAATTATGGCCCAACCCCAATTGTGCACCAAGCCATAGAAGAATCCAAGTAACTGCAATAGCAGTTGGGCAATAAAATCAAAGGTGCCAAAATAAATAATCGCTGTCCATTCTGGATTAATACTGTTTAATATGTTCAAATCTTGAGGGCCCAAATAAATACGATACGAATGTCCAATCTGAGCTCCAGGCTTTAAAGTTATCTCATTTATAAATAATCCAATTTCGGATTCCTGAGGATTGATTTTCTTAATATAAGCACTGGCTACCGCATCAACAGGTTCAACAATGGCGCAAAAATACTGATCGCGCAATCCCATAAATTGTACATTCTGGCTGCTGGAATCTTTTCCAGCCGAAAGATGGACAGTCTTTTCCTTTCCTCCGAGAACGACATCTTGATAGCGCGCCTGAGGATTTTTGGCGGATAAATCCAAGCGACCTAAAACTAATTGTGAATTTAACACCAAAGGAAAAGGGGATAAATTTTGAATCTTAATTACTAACTCTATGGTATAACTATTGTTAGGAATAATAAATTTCTTAATAACCCGCTTGTCTTGATCTTCATGGATAAAAGTAATGCTGTCTTTGGTTATGCTTTGTTGTCTAAAAATAAGGTTGCTATCGCTAAGAAAACCGACCTTAAGCGGCAGCCGGTGCTCGAGATTATTCTTAAAAATTACCTCTAAAATAGCGGCTCTCTCCGGATTAAAAATGATTTCGCGTCTATCTTGAGTGAATTTTACGGTTTCTTTTATCGACTCCGTAAAGGGGAGGGTGGCAACTGCAGGCTGAAGAGTAGAAGAATGACCTTGCGGCAATGCTTGTAACTGCGCGCTAGATGCGGTAACTCCTTTATTATCAACTGGTTGCGGTTTGGGCATTAAAGCTGACCAACTCAATAAAACTAAAAGCGACAAAGCAATAGCTAAAACTAAACGTTTTTCCATAAATTTTATATTAAGGGATCATAACCTGACCGCCCAGAAAAAGGATGGCAGTGCAATATTCTGATTAGCCCCTTTAATACTCCTTTAATTAATCCGTATTTTAAAATTGCCTGCTTTGTATATTCAGAACAGCTGGGTTCAAAACGGCAACAGACCGGAATAGCCGGCCTTAAATATTTCTGGTATAGCGCTATTAACGCAAGCATCGGGCGGTTTAGCTTCAGACGCAAAGGCGTTGTCTGCCCTTGCTCCGTCGACGAGCCAAAAGCTTGCGTCCGGATTTAGAGGCCATTTTACTGCGGAACCCGTGGCGTTTTTTACCGACAATATTTGTGGGTGTCTTTAAATTCTTTTTCATTTGGAATCTCCCTTTTTATGAAATTGATTTTGTGAATTGTAACACACATTTATTCGCAGGTCAAGTTTTTTATTGACGCTTCAACATATTACTGTATAATAACTCACGTTTATCTTTTTTGCTTGCAAGGATTTTGCGCTCTGTTATAATAGCGGTGTTTAAAGAAAATTTGGTCGCCTGTTTTATCCACAGATTTATGCAAGTTGTGCATAAACTGTTAACTCTGTAGATTCCGTCAGAAAATCATGCTCGAGCTTACTAAAAACTGGGAAGAAACGCAAGAAACTTTAAAGGCTAAGTTAGGGGAAACGATCTTTGCTACCTGGATAGCGCCGTTGAAATTTTCGGTCCAAGATAGCCAAAGTATCAATCTTGAGGCGCCGGATCAATTTTTTAAAGATTGGGTGGAGAAACACTACTTCGACCTTATCCGGGAAACCTTGAAACATAAAGGCCTGGATAATCTGTTAGTAAGGCTGGTTGTCAGCAGCAGGCAGGAGGATTTAAGCGTCATTAATGCTTCTGTCGAAACCAATATTAAAAGCGCTCCTGCCACAGGCTTTATTAATCTTAATTCGCGTTATACATTTGAAAACTTTGTGGTGGGGCCGTCAAACCGGCATGCGCACGCTTATTCACTAGCGGTGGCCAATTCGCCGGCTAAAACATATAATCCGTTATTCATTTATGGAGGGGTGGGGCTGGGCAAAACCCACCTGATCCAGGCGATCTGCCATCAAATAAAAAATAATAATCCCTCGGGAGTAAAAATATGCTACGTCTCAAGCGAAAAATTTACCAACGAACTAATTGACGCCATCGTCCACCGTTCCACCACGGCCTTCCGCCAAAAATACCGAAATCTGGATGTTTTGGTTATCGACGATATCCACTTTATCGCCGGAAAAGAATCCACTCAGGAAGAGTTTTTCCACACCTTTAACACTTTATACGATGCGCATAAACAGATTGTGTTTTCTTCAGACCGCCCCCCCAAAGAAATTACCAATTTACAGGAAAGGCTGGTTTCACGGTTTGGCTGGGGGCTGGCTACGGATATTCAGCCTCCGGATTTAGAAACCCGGGTGGCGATCCTCAAGAAAAAAATTGAACGGGAACCGGTTAATGTCCCTGATGAAGTAATTTTTTTTATCGCCCAACTAATTAAAACTAATATTCGTGAATTGGAGGGGGCTTTGATTAGAACCATCGCCTATTCTTTGCTAGAGGAGGCCCCGGTTACCCTGCAACTAACTAAAGAGGTGTTAAAGGACCTGCTCAAAGAACCGACAAAGCTAATCACAGTAGATTTTATCCAGCGTTGCGTAGTTGAAGAGTTCGGGATTTCCCTGCAGGATCTTAAAACCAAACGGCGCAATAAACAAGTTGTGTTCCCAAGGCAAATTGCCATGTATCTAAGCAGGGAGTTAACTGACTTGTCTCTGCCGGAAATTGGGGAGCTTTTTGGCGGCAAAGATCATACAACAGTTTTGCACTCTTACAATAAGATTAAAGAAGATATTCACCGTAACCCGGAATTAAAAGAACGGGTTGAAAAAGTTGTTCAAGTTATAAAACAGTAATTCCCAGGTTATTAGAATGGACTATTTGTCATAATTACTCTTATGACAAAGGATTGGGCTCTTGTTAACAAATATGAGGTTGTATTACGGTTACTATGATTTTAAGTTATTAAATATATATAAATAGAAGGGGAATCTAAGATGAAATTTAAAGTCGAAAAAACAAACCTAGTTAACGCGATTCAGACCGTACAAAACATAATTACCACAAAATCCGCCCTGCCAATCCTTTCCAATGTCTTAATTGAGGTTCAATCCGGGGTTCTGAAATTAACGGCAACCGATTTAGATATTGGAATAACCTGTGTAATTCCTGTGGATATGCAGGAGCCTGGAGCAATTACTATCCCGGCTAAAAGATTTAGCGATATAGTTAAAGAGTTTCCTTTAGATATTATTAGTGTTACTACTAAAAAAAATAATCAGGTCCTTATTGATTCGGATATGTGTCAATTTAAAATTATGGGGTTGGCCAAAGAAGAGTTTCCTAAGTTACCCGAATTTAAAGACAAGAAAGTTATTAAAATTAATCAGGGAGTTTTAAAACAAATATTAGCATTAACCGCGTTTGCGGTATCTTTCGATGAAACCCGTTATGTTTTAAATGGCATTCTTTTTAAGATTAGTAAGGGGATCTTAACCCTGGTGGCTACTGACGGCAAGCGGTTGGCGATTACCGAGAGAAAAATAACCATGGCCGAGTCTGATGTCGAGGTGAGTATGATTATTCCGATCAAAACAATTCAGGAATTAAACCGGAACCTGAAAGATGAAGGGGAGCTGTCTTTAGTGGTTAGTAGTAATCAGGCTCTTTTTGATTTGGGTAGTGTTGCGGTTGTATCGCGTTTAATTGAGGGTGAATTTCCCGACTACAAACAAGTTATCCCTGCGGCATCCGAAAACAAAATGAAAGTTGAACGCCAACAGTTTTTATTGGCAGTCAAAAGAGCCGCGCTTTTAGCCACGCCGGATTATCAGGCGGTAAAGTTGGAAGTTTTTAAGAATAAGCTGGTAATTTCAAAATCTACTCCTGATGTGGGAGAGTTTCATGAAGAGTTGGCGGTAGAATATCAAGGTAAGGAGTTGGTGATTGGCTTTAACCCGGTCTATTTAATGGATGTTTTAAAGAATTTAAATGAAGAGACAGTTAGTTTAGAGTTGACGGACGCGGAAAAACCCGGGGTTATTCGGATTAGCGGTTATGTTTATATAGTTTTACCTATGCGCCTTAACTAGGAAATGGAACTTTTAAAAAATACACTGGATGAAGTTATGCGGGGCTTAAACGCCAAAAAGGGTGTTTCCGCGAATGCCCAGCCGCAGCAGTGGTTAAAAAAAGCCTTGACAAAGAAAGAGTTGGGGCATATAAAAGTTAAATATTTCAGCAAGGGCGTCCTGGGTTTAAGCGTGGATTCTTCCGCCTGGCTGTATATTTTAAGCCTTAAGAAGGAAGAATTGCTGGGTAAGCTAAAAAAAGAAAACCCCGGATTAAAAAATATAAGTTTTCGTATCGGAGAAATTTAAGTGAAAAAAGCCAAACCAGAAGTTAAGGAAAATCTTAAGGCCGCCGAGAAGGCTAAGGCTTATGATGCTACCAGCATCCAGGTTTTAGAAGGTATTGAAGCGGTCAGGCGCCGGCCGGCAATGTATATTGGAGACACCTCGACGCGCGGGCTGCATCATTTGGTTTTTGAGGTGGTCGATAATAGCGTTGATGAAAGCCTGGCCGGGTTTTGCGATTCCATAGCCGTCGGTATACAACAGGATAATAGTATAACAGTTATTGATAATGGCCGCGGGATCCCGGTGGATATGCATAAGACCGAAAAGAAGCCGGCGGTGGAAGTGGCCTTGACTACCCTGCATGCGGGGGGCAAATTCGATCACCGTTCTTATAAAGTTTCCGGAGGTTTGCACGGTGTTGGAGTAAGTTGCGTGAACGCGCTTTCCGACTGGCTGGAGGTGGAGGTAAAAAGAGACGGGAAAGTTTACCACCAGCGTTATGAGCGGGGTAAAACCGTTTCTAAACTTACGGTTATCGGTAAAAGCACTTCTACCGGCACCAAGATTACTTTTAAACCGGACAAAACAATTTTCAGCAAAACAGAGTATTCTTACGATATCCTTTCCGGCCGCCTCAGAGAGTTGGCGTTCTTAAATAAAGGATTAAAAATAAAGTTAGCGGATGAGCGCTCGGACAAAGAAGCGGTTTTTGAATTTTCCGGCGGTATTGTTTCATTTGTGGAATACCTTAATAAAAACAAAAATCCCTTGCACAACAAAGTGGTTTATTTTGAGAAGCTTCAGGATGATGTTAATGTCGAAGTCGCCCTCCAGTATAATGATGGTTATGCCGAAACCATGTTTTCTTTTGCCAATAATATAAATACCATTGAAGGCGGCACGCATTTATCCGGTTTTAAATCCGCTTTAACCCGCGCGATCAATCAATATGCTAAAGGCAAAAATTTGCTTAAAGACAATATTGCCATCACCGGCGACGATGTGCGCGAAGGGTTAACCGCGGTCATTAGCGTAAAGGTACCCAACCCGCAGTTTGAAGGCCAAACCAAAACTAAATTAGGCAATTCCGAAGTAGAAGGATTAGTTGCTTCCAGCAGCTTGGAGGCACTTGCCAGTTATTTTGAGGAAAATCCTTCGGTGGCCAATAAAATTATTGACAAGGTGATCGTGGCTTCCCGCGCCAGGGAAGCCGCGCGTAAGGCGCGGGAATTAACCCGCAGAAAAGGCGCCTTAGAAGGAGCAGGCCTTCCCGGTAAATTAGCGGATTGCTCGGAACGCGATGCGGCTTTATGTGAACTGTATATTGTGGAAGGAGATTCGGCCGGCGGTTCGGCCAAGCAGGGCCGCGACCGAAGATTTCAGGCTATTCTGCCGATTAAAGGAAAAATTTTAAATGTCGAAAAATCGCGGTTGGATAAAATTTTATCCAATGAAGAGATCCGGACCATTATTACTGCCTTAGGTACAGGCATTGGCGAAGAATTTGACCTGACGAAATTAAGATACCATAAATTAATGCTGATGGCTGATGCGGATATTGACGGTTCGCATATCCGCACCCTGCTTTTGACTTTATTATACCGTCAGCTGCCAAAGCTAGTTGAAGAAGGGCATGTTTATATTACCCAGCCGCCGCTTTATAAGATTAAAAGGGGCCAGCGTGAAGAGTATATCCAGACTGAACAGCAGATGAATGATATGCTTTTAGATTTAGGCCGTGAAGGGCATAAATTAATCCGGGTCAAGGATAAACAAGCTTTTACGGATAACCAATTCAAGGAGCTTTTAAAGCTTTTGGTTGAGCTGGATAAGCTGGGAAGGTATTTAGATAAAAAGGGAGTAAGTTTTGCAGAATACTTGAGTTTTAGGCATCCTAAAACCAAAAAAATGCCTATTTATAAGGTAAAAGTGGACGGAAAAGACCAATTTGTTTATTCGGACAAGGAACTGGCTACTTTAACTGAAAAAGAAGGCAAAGAAGCAGAGCAGGATGTTTTACATCTTTTTGAAGCGCAGGAAATCGAGGAGCTGGTTTTAAAAATAGAAAAACTAGGCATTGAGTTTGAGACCTATTTTGGAAATACCACAGTGGTTAAAGTGGGCGCGACTAAAGAAGGGGAGAAAAAATTAAAAGCAGTTTATCGTGTTACCAACGATGATGATGTCAAAGAAGTTTTTAGTTTGAAAGAGCTGCTGGTTTACATCAAGGAAGTTGCCTCTAAAGGCATGCATATCCAAAGATACAAAGGTTTGGGAGAAATGAATCCGCAGCAACTCTGGGATACGACAATGGATCCTGAGAAGCGGACAATTTTACAGGTAACCTTAGAAGACGCGGTGGAAGCGGATAAAATGTTTACTGTTTTAATGGGAGATCAGGTTGAGCCGCGGCGTGAATTTATTGAAGACCACGCGCATCAGGTCAAAAACTTGGATATTTAATTATGTACACGCGTAACGATAAAATAATTCAGGTTTATATCGAGGATGAGGTTAAGGACTCCTATTTAAATTACGCCATGAGCGTAATTGTCGGCCGGGCCCTGCCCGATGTGCGCGATGGCTTAAAGCCTGTGCACCGGCGTATTCTTTACGCCATGCGCGAACTTAACCTGGAACATTCCAAACCCTACAAGAAATGCGCCCGTATCGTCGGTGAAACCATGGGTAAATACCATCCGCATGGAGACGTGGCTATTTACGACACGCTGGTCAGAATGGCCCAGGATTTTTCTTTGCGCTATCCTTTAGTCGATGGCCAGGGTAACTTTGGATCAGTGGATGGTGATGCCGCCGCGGCGATGCGTTATACCGAGGCCCGCCTGGCCGCGGTTAGCGATGAAATGTTAGATGATATTGAAAAAGAAACTGTAAATTTTGGGCCCAACTTCGATTCTTCTTTAAAAGAGCCTTTGCTGTTACCGGCAACTCTGCCTAATCTTTTGGTGAACGGCTCAAGCGGTATTGCCGTGGGCATGGCTACCAATATTCCGCCCCATAATTTAAACGAAGTTTGCGACGCGATCATTTATATCCTGGAACACCCGGAAGCAGAGATTAAAGATTTAATGCGTTATATCAAAGGGCCGGATTTTCCTACCGGCGGTTTGATTTGCGGCAAGGGTGGAATTAAGGATGCATATCAGACCGGTAGAGGTAAGCTCATAGTGCGGGCTAAGGCTACTGTGGAGCACCAGAAGAACGGCAAAGACCTGATTATCTTTACCGAGATTCCATATCAGGTGCAAAAGTCCGCTCTGATTGAGTCAATTGCCGGTTTAGTTGATGAGAAAAAAATCGAAGGTATTTCCGATATCCGCGATGAATCCGATAAAGAAGGTATGCGCATTGTCGTTGAGCTTAAGCGCGACACTAAATCCCAGATTGTTTTAAACCAGCTTTTTAAACACACCCAGCTTGAAAACACCTTTGGGATTATTATGCTGGCCCTGGTCGATAACCGCCCGAAAGTTTTAAATTTACGCCAGGTACTGGATTGTTATATTGAGCATCGCAAAGTAGTCATCCGCAGGCGCACGCAGTTTGAATTAGATAAGGCTTTAAAACGCGCGCATATTTTAGAAGGCTTAAAAATTGCGCTTAAATTTATCGACCGGATTATCAAGGTTATCAAGACCTCCAAGAGCGTCGAAAGCGCCAAATTAAATTTAATGAAGGAGTTTGAGCTCTCCGAGATTCAATCCCAGGCGATCCTGGAGATGCAGCTGCAGCGGTTAACCGCCCTTGAGCGCGATAAAATTGACGCCGAGTACGCGGAACTTTTAAAGAAAATCGAAGAATGCCGGGCAATCCTGGGCTCGCTTAAAAAGATCGAAGCCATCATTAAAGAAGAGCTGGAGGAATTAAAGAAAAAATATGGTGATAGCCGGCGCACGGATATTGTCGGGGAAGCGGAAGAGTTGGAGGTTGAGGATTTAATTGCCGAGGAGGATGTGGTGGTAACGATCAGCCATGGCGGTTATATCAAGCGCCTGCCGGTAAGCTCGTATCGTAAACAAAAGCGCGGAGGTACCGGGTCAATGGGGGCGGAATTAAAAGAAGAAGATTTTAGCGAGCATCTTTTTGTGGCCTCTACTAAAGATTACTTGCTTATTTTTACGGATAAAGGACAGGTGCATTGGCTGAAGGTTTATGAAATTCCTCAGGCTAGTCGCATATCTAAGGGCAAAGCCATTGTTAATCTGGTGCAAATGGAACAGTCGGCTAAGGTGAGTTCGACCATTCCGGTCAAAGAGTTTTCGGCGGATAAATATTTGGTTATGGTCACTAAGTTAGGCCAAATCAAAAAGACTAAGCTTGAGGCCTACGGTAATCCGCGCAAAGGCGGGATTATCGGGATCACTTTAGATAAGGATGATGTTTTGATTGGCGTGGAGATGACCGACGGAAAACAGGAGTTGCTTATCGGAACCAGGCAGGGCAAGGCAATCAGATTTTCCGAGGAAAAAGTACGTGAAATGGGCAGGGGCGCCCATGGCGTACGGGCAATATCTTTGGCCAAAAAAGATGAAGTTATTGATATGGTGGTTCCGCAAAAGGCTTCGACGATCTTAACGGTTACGGAGTTAGGTTTTGCAAAACGCACCACCATTGATGAATACCGCCTAACCAGCCGCGGCGGCAAAGGGGTAATTAATATCAAAGTTACCGATAAGAATGGCCAGGCGGTAAATTTAAAAACCGTGAATGATAAAGATGAGCTGATGGTCATTACTCAGAACGGGATATTTTTACGCTGCGCGATAAAAGATATCCGGGAAACCGGCCGCTCATCCCAAGGGGTGCGCTTAATTAAGTTGCAGGATAAAGACCGGGTTTCCTGCGTTGCCCCGGTCATTGCCGAAGAAAATGAATAAGGCTAAAGAGACCCTGTCGTCTAGCCTGGTCCAGGACAAGAGCTTTTCAAGCTCTCGACACGGGTTCAAATCCCGTCAGGGTCAATAAATTTAAGGTGCTCAATGTGTGGAATAGTCGGATACATTGGTGAAAAAGAAGCCCAGCCTATTCTTTTAACCGGATTAAAACGTTTAGAGTACCGTGGCTACGATTCCAGCGGCATAGCTTTAATCCTTCCCAAACAAAATAGCATCGGAATCAGAAAATCCCCCGGAAAAATCAGCGCATTGGAAAAATTAGTTAAAAACAAGCCGCTTAACGGCACAGTTGGTATTGCTCATACGCGTTGGGCAACTCACGGTGCTCCGACACAGGTTAATGCCCATCCGCATCATGACTGTTCCGGACAGATCGCTATTGTGCATAACGGAATTATTGAAAATTATGAATCCCTGAAAGCCCAGCTGATTAAAGAAGGGCACACCTTTACCAGCCAGACGGACACCGAAGTAATCGTGCACTTAATCGAAAAATTTTATAAGAATATTCCGCTTGAGGAGGCGGTATCTAAGGCGCTCAAACTCTTGGTAGGTTCTTTTGCTATCGGAGTAGTTTCGGCCAGAGAACCGGATAAATTAGTGGGGGCCCGCTTGGGCAGCCCTTTAATCGTCGGAGTAGGCAAAGGGGAGAATTTTCTGGCCTCCGATGTCCCGGCAGTCTTAGGTTTTACCAAAGAGGTTGTTTTTCTTGATGAAAATGAGATTGTGGTTTTAGATAAGGATAATTTTAAGGTGAGTAATCTTGAGGGCAAAACTATTTTTAAAGAAACCACGCATATTAATTGGGATATTGACCAGGCGGAAAAATCCGGGTTTGATCATTTTATGCTCAAAGAAATTAATGAGCAGCCCAGGATCCTGGAAAGTTTAATTAATTCCCGCATCGATAAAGAAACCGGTAAGCTGTTTTTTAAAGAGCAGAATATTCCGGAAACCAAGCTCAAGGATGTAAAAAACATTTTTATCGTTGCCTGCGGCACAGCCTATCATGCCGGGATGGTCGCCAAATATGTGCTGGAGTCGGTTTGCGGAATTTCTACGCAAATTGATGTTTCCAGCGAGTTTCGCTACCGGGATCTTTTGATCGGGCCGCAGACGCTGGTTATTGCGATCAGCCAGTCCGGAGAGACAGCGGATACTTTGGCCGGGGTAAGAGAGGCAAAGCGCCGCGGCTCAAGTGTAATTTCCATATGCAATGTCTTGGGTTCAACCTTAACCCGGGAATCCGACGGCATAATTTACACCCATGCCGGACCGGAGATTGGCGTTGCCTCGACCAAGGCTTACACCGCGCAGCTTGCCGCGCTTTATTTGTTTGCTTTTTATTTGGCGCAAATAAGGGATGTTTTGCCTGCCGCTAAAATTAAAAAATTGCTGGATGAACTGCGCAAGGTTCCCAAACACCAGGTTGAGATTTTGAAATGGCAGAAAAGCATTGCCACCCTTGCCCGCCGGCATTCGCATTTAGGGTCATTTTTATATTTAGGCCGGAATGTGAATTATCCTTCGGCTTTAGAAGGGGCTTTGAAATTAAAAGAAATCTCTTATATTCCGGCTGAAGGATACGCGGCTGGAGAGATGAAACACGGGCCGATTGCTTTAATTGATGAATATCGGGCGGTGGTTTGTATCGCGCCTAACTCCAAGGTTTATGAAAAGATGGTTTCCAATATCCAGGAGATCCGTTCCCGTAAAGGAAGAATTATTGCCATTGCCACTGAAGGGGACAAAGAGATTAAAGAATTAACCCGCGAAGTAATTTATGTTCCCAGGATCGATGAAATATTCTCTCCGCTTTTAGTAGTCCTGCCGCTGCAGTTGCTGGCATATCATATCGCTGTCAAGCGCGGCTGCGACGTGGATCAACCGCGCAATTTAGCCAAGTCCGTAACCGTAGAATAATGCTTTATATCGTTGCTACTCCAATCGGCAACTTAAAAGATTTCACCCAAAGGGCAATCGAGGTTTTAAAAAGCGCGGATTTAATTGCCTGTGAAGACACACGGCACACCAAAATTTTACTGGCGCATTACGAAATTAAAACTCCCACAACAAGTTTTTTCCAGCACAACCGATTTAGTAAAGGTGATTATTTAATCGGCTTGCTCAAAGCGGGGAAAAATATTGCTTTGGTTTCCGATGCCGGCACCCCGGGAATTCTTGACCCCGGCTATAATTTAATCAATCTGGCGATCAAAAATAACCTGGAGATGACTTTTATTTCCGGGCCAACGGCTTTTGTCAATGCCCTCGTGCTTTCCGGAAAGCCAGCCCATGAATTTTATTTCGCTGGGTTCCTGCCTAACCGCGGCGGCGCGCGCAAAAACCAACTTGAGAAATTAAAGCAACTCGGTTGTACCCTGGTTTTTTATGAATCCTGCCATAGGATTCTGGCCAGCCTTGAAGATATAAATACGGTTTTCGGCGATAAAGAAATTACGGTGGCCAGGGAATTAACCAAGAAATTCGAAGAAGTCTTGCGCGCCAGCCCCAAAATTATTCAAGAAAAGCTTTCCCAAAGCAAGCCCCGCGGCGAGTTCGTAGTTGTAATTTAGCCTTGACAATGAGGCAGCTAGTGGTATACTTAAAACAATAAACGGACCTTTAAGCTCGGCTCAGAGAAGCTGGCAAGGTAAATAAAATGCGTAAAATAGTGGGAAAAATATGAACCCTTGGCAAACAAGCCAGGGGTATTTTTTTGGGTTGACTATGAAAGAAAAAGCTAAAATACTGGATCAGGAAGGGGTTAGCCGGGCGATTACGCGCATTGCCCATGAAATTATCGAAAAAAACAAGGGCACTGCGGGGCTATCTCTAATCGGCATTAGGAACCGGGGGGTTTATATCGCCCAGCGTATTGCCGAATGTATCAAAAAGATCGAGGGAAAGGAGATTGAAACCGGCGCTTTGGATATTACGCTTTACCGCGATGATTTGGCTTTGGCTTCCGGCCAGCCGCGGGTGCGCAGAACCGAAATAGATTTTGATATTAACGAAAAAAATTTAGTACTGGTTGATGATGTGCTTTACACCGGCCGCACAATCCGGGCGGCTTTGGACGCATTGATTGATTTTGGCCGCCCAAAATCAATCCAGCTGGCAGTTTTGGTTGACCGCGGGCATCGCGAGTTGCCCATCCGGGCGGATTTTGTGGGTAAAAATATCCCTACTTCCAATAAAGAATCCGTGGAAGTACGCCTCCAAGAAACTGATGGCAGCGACGAAGTTTTAATTGCGGAGAAAGAATAATGAGTTGGACCAAGAAGGACCTTTTGGGCCTGGAATATTTAACGCCGGAGGAGATCGAACTTATTTTAGAGACCGCCGAATCTTTTAAGGAAGTTTCCACGCGGGAGATCAAAAAAGTTCCCGCTCTTCGCGGTAAAACCGCGGTAAATCTTTTTTATGAACCATCCACGCGCACCCGGGTATCTTTTGAGGTCGCCGCTAAAAGGCTTTCTGCCGACGTGATCAATATCGCCACAGAAACTTCCAGCGTGCGCAAAGGCGAAACTTTAATTGATACAGGCAAAAACATCCAGGCGCTAAAAGCCGACATAATTATTATGCGGCATAATTATTCCGGCGCGGCCAATATGCTCGCCCGGGCTTTGGATATCAGCGTGGTTAATGCCGGAGATGGTTGGCATGAGCATCCTACCCAGGCGCTGCTGGATATTTTTACCTTAAAAGAAAAATTGGGAAAAATAAAAGGTTTAAATGTTGCCATTGTCGGCGACATCGCCCATTCCCGGGTTGCCCGTTCAAATATCTGGGGGCTGACTAAATTAGGGGCTAATGTTACGCTTTGCGCGCCGGAGATGTTGCTTCCCGTGGGAATTGAGCTAACCGGAGCAAAAACCTCCAGTAATCTCGATGAAGTTCTAAAAAAAGCCGACGCGGTGAATGTCTTAAGAATGCAGTTTGAGCGCGATGAAGACGCGGCATTTCCCGAGCAGTTGGATTATTTTAAAAAGTTTGGGATTACCGAAGAAAGATTGGCTAAAGCCAAGAAAGATATTGTGGTGATGCATCCGGGCCCGATTAACCGCGGGATTGAGATGTCCAGCGAAGTGGCCGATGGGAAAAATTCCGTGATCTTGGAGCAGGTAACTAACGGTATTGCCGTAAGAATGGCGGTTTTATTTTTAGTCAGCCAGGCGAAAGAAAAAATGTGTAATGTGTAATGCCTTGGGGGTACAATAAGTTATGAGTATTTTGATTAGGGGCGGCAGAGTAATTGACCCGGAAAATAAAATTGACGCAAAACTGGATATCCTGATCGAGGGAAATAAAATATCCAAAGTCGCCAAAAATATTCAAGTCCAGGACGCCGTGATAATCAATGCCGATAATAAAATTGTCGCCCCGGGTATTATCGATATGCATGTGCATTTACGTGAACCCGGCAGGGAAGACAAGGAGACAGTGGCAACTGCCACGCTGGCTGCTGCCAAAGGCGGAGTAACTACGGTGTTGGCCATGCCTAATACCCAGCCGGCGATGGATTGCCCGGAGAGCGTCAGGTTGTTGAAGGAGATAATCAATAAAGACGCGAAGGTGAATGTGCTTATTTGCGGAACAATCACTAAAGGCCGTTTAGGTAAAGAGTTAAGCGATATTACCGCGTTAAAGAAAAGCGGTGTTTACGCTATATCCGATGACGGATGCTCGGTGGATAGCGACGCGTTGATGTTTGAGGCGCTCAAAAAAGCAAAACAAGCCGGCCTTTTGACTATCTGCCATTCCGAAGATAAAAAACTTTCCGGCAAAGGGGTAATCAATTTAGGTTTTAATTCTACGCGCTTAGGGTTACGCGGCATATCTAATGAATCTGAATATAAGCGGGTCCGCAGGGATATCGAGTTAGCCAACAATGCCGCCTCCGCGGTGCATATCGCCCATGTGAGTTGCCGGGAGTCAGTGGAGATAATTACCCGGGCTAAAAAAACGGGTGTTCAGGTAACCTGTGAAACAGCCCCGCACTATTTTACGCTTACTGAAGACGCGCTTTTAGGATACGACACGAATATGAAAATGAATCCGCCCCTAAGAAGTAAAGAGGACCTTATCGCGATAAAACAGGGATTAAAGGACGGCACGATTGATGTGATTGCCTCGGATCACGCCCCGCACACTGAGAATGAAAAAGATATTGAGTTTGAACGCGCTGAATTCGGGGTGGTGGGATTAGAGACCGAGCTTTCCGCCGGCATCAATGAATTGTTAGCCAAAGGGGTTTTGGATTGGCCGGGATTGGTTGAAAAGTTCTGCTTAAATCCCGCTAAAATTCTGGGTTTAGACACAGGTAAATTGTCAAAAGGGTCTCCCGCGGATATAATTATAGTTTCGGATCAAGAGCCCTGGGTGGTTGACAAGCAAAGCCTGGCCTCTAAATCCAAGAATTCCGCCTTTCTTGGCTATTCTCTAAAAGGCCGGCTAGATTACACAATTTGTAATGGCCAGCTAATTTATCAAAGGTAAATATGGAATTTATCGCCGATTTTCACATTCACTCCAAATACTCACGGGCAACCAGCCGCGATATGGATATCAAGCATCTGGCGGAGTGGGCAAAATTAAAAGGGATCACCTTAATGGGCACAGGTGATTTTACGCACCATTTATGGCTGGAGGAATTAAAACACACATTGGAAGATTGCGGAAATGGATTATTCAAATATGCCGGCGTGGATTTTATGCTTACCTCCGAAATTAGCAGTATTTATTCTAAGGGAGGTAAAGGATATCGTATTCATAATTTAATTTTTGCTCCTTCTTTCGCGGTCGTTGATAAAATTAATAACGCGCTTAGCCGCCGCGGAGCGAATTTATCCAGCGACGGCAGGCCAATTGTCGGAATTGCCGCCGATGAACTGGCGCGGATTGTCTTTGATATCGATGAGAACTGCATGATCGTCCCGGGCCATATTTGGACCCCCTGGTTTAGCGTGTTTGGATCGATGTCCGGTTTCGATAAGATCGAAGATTGTTTTGAAAAAGAAACTCCCAAAATATTTGCCCTGGAGACCGGTTTATCCAGCGATCCGGCGATGAACTGGCGTTTAAGCGCGCTGGATAGATTTACGCTGATCTCTAACAGCGATTCACATTCGCCGCAGAAGATTGGCAGAGAAGCCAATGTGTTTAACTGCGAATTAGATTATAAAACTATTCGTGAGGTTTTAAAAACCAAAGATAAAAGCAGATTTTTATATACCATTGAATTTTTCCCTGAGGAAGGTAAATACCATTTTGACGGGCACCGCCTCTGCGGTATCCGCTGGTCGCCGAAAGAAACCAGGGAGCACAATGGGAAATGTCCTAAGTGCGGCAAGCCGGTTACTGTTGGCGTGGTTAACCGGGTTGAAAAATTAGCTGACCGGCCGGAAGGATTTAAGCCTGAAAACGCCGTTCCTTTTAAAAACCTGATTCCTTTCTCCGAAATAATCGCTGAAGCAAAAGGAGTAGGGAATGCTTCTGTGGCCGTAGAGAGGGATTACCGAATTTATCTGGCTAAATTTGGCACTGAGTTTAATATTTTACTTAAGGCTTCAAAGGATGAACTGCTGAAAAGCCTGCCGCCTAAAGTTGTGGAGGGTATTTTACGCGTGCGCGCAGGTAAAGTGAATATCAAAGCAGGTTTTGACGGCGAATATGGCATAATTTCCATCTTTGATGATCATGATCAACAGGAGAAAAGCGAACAACAATTAAGTTTATTTTAACGCGCCTGTAGCGCAACGGATAGCGCACTAGCCTCCGAAGCTAGTGGTGACAGTTCAATTCTGTCCAGGCGCAAAAAAGACTGTAATGTAGAAGTGGAGTAATTAGCCCATAAATTAGGCAAGAAATTAAAGAAAGTGGAGTAATATGCGAAAAAAAGTCATTATTTTGGGTGGCGGGCCCAATCGTATTGGTCAAGGGATTGAATTTGATTATTGTTGCTGCCATGCGGCGTATGCCTTAAGAGAGGAAGGCATAGAAAGTATTATGGTTAACTGTAATCCTGAAACAGTATCCACTGATTATGATACCTCTGACCGGCTTTATTTTGAGCCGCTTACCTTTGAAGATATTATGAATATCATCGAAAAAGAAAAACCAATGGGGGTAATTGTGCAGTTTGGCGGACAGACTCCGTTAAACCTGGCGGTTCCTTTACTTAAAGCCGGGATTAGGCTTTTAGGGACAAGCGCTGATAGCATTGATATTGCCGAAGACCGCAAACGTTTTAAACAGATGCTCGATAAACTTGGCCTTTTGCAGCCGGTTAATGGCACGGCATTTACCTTTGAGCAGGCAAAGGAGGTGGTCAATCGAATCGGTTATCCGGTATTGGTGCGGCCTTCGTATGTGTTGGGCGGCAGGGCGATGGAGATTGCCTACGATGAGCAGGTTTTAGAAAAGTTTATTCAAGAAGCGTCGGCGGTTTCCGGAGAGCATCCGATCTTGGTTGACAAATTTTTGGAGGATGCCATAGAAATTGATGTGGACTTAGCCGGAGACGGCAAGGATTTTATAATCGGCGGGATTATGGAGCATATTGAGCAGGCCGGGGTGCATTCCGGCGACGCGGCGATGTCCCTGCCGACCTACACATTATCTACTGAAATATTAAAACAAATCCGTTTGGCGACGGTGCATATGGCCAAAGAATTACATGTGATCGGGCTGATGAATGTGCAGTACGCGGTAAAGGATGGTAAGGTTTATATTTTGGAGGTTAACCCCCGCGCTTCGCGCACCGTGCCCTTTGTTTCCAAGGTGATCGGAGTGCCTTTAGCAAAATTGGCAACCAAAGTGATGTTGGGAAAGAAACTAAAAGAATTAGGTTTTACCAAAGAAATTATTCCAAAGCACGTGGCAATCAAAGAATCGGTATTTCCTTTTAATCGTTTTCCGGGAGTAGATATAATTCTCGGGCCCGAGATGAAATCTACCGGAGAGGTAATGGGAATTGACGCGGATTTCGGCCAGGCCTATATCAAAAGCCAGTTAGCCGCCGGGCAAAAACTGCCCAAAAAAGGCAATGTCTTTATTTCCGTTAATGACCGGGATAAAAGGAATATTATTTTAATTGCCAAAAAGTTAAAGGATTTAGGTTTTAAGATCTATGCTTCAGAGGGGACGGCTGCGGCACTAGCCAAAAGCAAGATTGCGGCTAAGGTTTTACCTAAAATATCGGAAGGCAAACCCAATGTTTTGGATTTGATGAAGGAGGGCAAGATCCAGCTGGTAATTAATACTCCTTCGGGGAGGATCCCGCGGCTGGATGAGGTAAAAATACGTTCGCAGGTTATTTTGTGCGGCATACCTTATACCACGACCATCTTTGGGGCCCAGGCCACCGTAAGCGGGATCGAGGTGCTGTTAAAGAAAAAACTCAAAGTTAAACCGCTGCAGGAATATTATAAGATAAAAGGCAGGAGAATAAAATAGCATGCCGGAATTACCGGAAGTAGAGACAATTAAGCGTGATCTTCGGAAGATAATTACAGGTAAGAAGATTATCAGGATTGATATAAATAATCCCAAAGTCATAAGAGAGCCTGCGCCTTCGGCCTTTAAGAAGTCTTTAGAGGGGCAAGCCATAAAGAATATCTTGCGCCGGGCAAAACTACTGATTTTTAAATTATCTAATGGTCTGGATCTGGCTGTACACCTGAAAATGACTGGTCAACTAGTCTATCCCGGAGGCAGCAGCAAGAGCAGGTTAGCCATCCGTTTTTCAGATGGCACAATCTTAGATTTCAATGATCAGCGTTTATTCGGAGAATTGCGCCTCGTTGGCAATTGGAAAAAATTAAAATTTGTCCAGGGGCTGGGGCCTGAACCATTTGATTTGACTTTCGCCGGTTTTAAGGATATGCTCTCCAAGAGAAAAACTAAAATCAAGCCGCTGCTTATGGACCAGTCATTTGTCTCCGGGATCGGCAATATTTATGCCGCCGAGATTTTATTCCGGGCAAAGATTGATCCGCGCAGAACCGCATTGAGTTTAACCGAAAAAGAAAAACAAACTTTATATAGAGAAATAAAAGATGTATTAAACAGCGCGATCAGGCACGGCGGCTCCTCGGTGGATGATTATGTCCGCCTTTCCGGAAAACCGGGGGATTACCGGCGTTTTCATCGGGTTTATGACCGGGTGGGTAAGTCCTGTTTTGTTTGCCGCAGCCCGATCAAAAAAATTACGCAAGGAGGAAGGGGCACTTATTTTTGCGGTAGGTGCCAAAAATAATCCATGAAAAAACGCCTGAAGATTAACGGAATAATTATGGGTTGTGCCGGTATTTTGATTGTATTGTTTCCCGGTGTTTTTCTCCGCGGATACTCAGGGGCTGCCGGAGATGGCTGGATCAGGCTTTTGGGTTTTGCCCTTATTTTCTTAGGCCAGATCATCCGGGTTTCGGCCCGAGGCTATAAAGCTGAGCATTCCGATCAAAGCCAGGCATTAATCCAGGGCGGGCCGTATCAGCTCGTGCGTAATCCCATGTATCTGGGGATATTTTTAATCGGCCTGGGCGTGGTCCTGGCGGTATTCCGATGGTGGGCGGTAGCAATTTTTGTTACTGTTTTTATTATCCGCTATTTACTGCTGATCTATAAAGAGGAAAAAAAACTTTTAACAATATTCCCGGTAACCTATCAAGAGTATTGCCGAAAAGTCCCGCGGATTTTTCCTTCATTATCCGGCCTGATAAAATTAGACATCGGAGATTATTTACCAATAAAGATAATCTGGTTTCAGAAAGAGATCGGCTCGATTGTGGCGCTCCTTTTGCTTACTCTGCTGGTAGCATCTTGGGAGGAAATCTCCGGGAAAGGATTTAACGCCTATCTTCAGCAGCTGCTCTGGTTATTTTTAACTCTTACTTTATTTGTATTTTTAGTGATTTTACTTAGCCGGTGGACTAAGAAAATAGATGAAAACAGCGCAAATAAAAGCTAAGTTAATTTCCAATCACAGATTCAGCGGTAATTATTGGCATTTGGAATTTGAGTCGGGGGTAATTGCCAAAAACGCCCAACCAGGGCAGTTTGTGAATATCAGGGTTAGCGACGGACTTGAGCCGTTATTAAGAAGGCCGGTTAGTATTCACAGGGTAAAGGGGGCAAAGGTTAAACTTTTTTATGAGGTTGTCGGAGCAGGCACGCAGGTTTTATCCCAAAGAAAACCCGGCGAGCTTCTGGATATGATCGGCCCGCTGGGTAATGGGTTTGATTACCGGGGAGCAATTAAAGCAAAAGCAGGAAAAAATATTTTAATTGCCGGAGGCATGGGGGTTGCCCCGCTTGTTTTTCTGGCTGAAAAGATAAAATTAAGCAAGCCTTTAGTTTTAATCGGAGCCAGGACAAAAAAACAGATTCTTTGCGCGCGGGAATTTAAGGCTTTAGGATGCGGTGTGGAGTTAGCTACCGATGACGGTTCAGCCGGGTTTAAGGGCAAGGCCACGGATTTATTAAAAATTGTTTTAGTGCAAGCCAAGCCGTTGGGATTATTTTCTTGCGGCCCGCGTCCGATGTTAAAAGCGGTGAGTGAAATTGCCCGGGAAAATAAAATCCCTGCGCAACTTTCTTTAGAAGAGCATTTGGCCTGTGGTATCGGTGCTTGTTTAGGCTGCGTTGTTTCTACTAAAATCGGTTATAAACGGGTTTGTAAAGACGGCCCGGTTTTTTCAAGCCAGGAGTTAACATGGTAAAACAGGCCAAGCCCGATTTAAGCGTAAGCATAGGCAAACTTAAACTGAAAAATCCGGTAATGGTGGCCAGCGGGACATTCGGCTATGCCGAAGAATTCAGGGATTTTGTCGACCTGAAAAAACTGGGAGCCATTGTTACCAAAACCATTACGATTAAGGCCCGCTACGGGAACTTTCCTCCCCGAACCTGCGAAACTCCTGCCGGCATGCTTAATTCTATCGGCCTGGAAAATCCCGGAATTAATAAATTTATCAAAGAGAAGCTTCCTTTCTTAAAAAAGCTAACTATCCCGATTATTGTCAGTATTGCCGCCGAAGAAAGCCCGGATGAGTTTGCTATTTTGGCCAAACAACTGGACAGTATTGATGAAGTTTCCGCAATTGAACTAAATATATCCTGTCCCAACCTGCATAAGGATAAATTGATTTCCCAAGATGCCAAGGACACCTTTGAATTAGTCAGCTCAGTACGTAAGCTTACGCGGAAATGCTTAATCACCAAGCTGTCGCCCAATGTAATCTCCATCAGCGAAATCGCTTTGGCGGCCCAAGACGCCGGCAGCGATGCGGTAGCCTTAATCAATACCCTTGGCGGCATGAGTATAGATGTAAATAAGCGTGTTCCTAAATTAGGTTCTTGGGC
Organism: Candidatus Omnitrophota bacterium; assembly: GCA_028716245.1. Classification (NCBI taxonomy): domain Bacteria; kingdom Pseudomonadati; phylum Candidatus Omnitrophota; species Candidatus Omnitrophota bacterium. Next base: position 54,339 of record JAQUQW010000002.1, read on the forward strand.
AGGAGGCTTAAGCGGCCCGGCAATCCGGCCCGTAGCCGTTAAGATGGTCTGGGAGGCTTATAATAAGATTAAGATTCCCATTATCGGTATGGGTGGTATAATGGATACAGCAAGCGCTTTGGAATTTTTGATTGCCGGCTCTAGCGCAATCAGCATCGGGACAGCAAACTTTATTAATCCCAAAGCCAGTTTGGAGATTATCTGCGGATTGGAACAATATATGGCGGACAATAATATTCAGGATTTAAGCAAGCTTACGGGAAAATTAAAAGCGTGCCAAGATTAAATAAGCCTCAAATCATACTTGCTTTAGATGTGGATACGATAAAAGAGGCTAAGAGTTTTGTAGATAAGCTTTATCCCAGAATAAAAATCTTTAAGGTTGGCAGCCAGCTTTTTACTGCTTACGGGCCAAAGATTATTGAGTTAATACATAAAAAAGGCGCCGAGGTTTTTTTGGATCTTAAATACTTTGATATTCCTAATACCGTTGCTCAGGCTACAGCCGCGGCAGGACGTCTTAAAGTAAAGATGTTTACTTTGCATATTTCCGGAGGCAAAGAAATGATTGAGGCTGCCGTAGCATCAGCCAGGCATCAGGCAAAAGTATCCGGATTAAGAAGGCCGCTGTTAATCGGAGTTACGGTTTTAACCAGCCAAAAAGCTCACCCCGCAGAAGTTTTAAAATTAGCGCGACAGGGATTAGCCTCCGGACTAGACGGAGTTGTTTGTTCGGTGCGCGAGGCAGCTGCCCTACGGAAAAAAATAAAAAATAAATTTGTAATGATTACTCCGGGGATAAGGCTTAATGGTTCTCTTCAAGACGACCAGAAGAGGACGGCTACGGTAAAGGAAGCGGTAAAAGCCGGGAGCGATTTTTTAGTTATCGGCAGGCCGATTTTAAAAGCAGCGGACCCGCTTAAAAAGGCAAAAGAACTTTTGGGAGACTTACATGGCGCAGGAAATTAAAGATTTGATCGCAAAGATCCAGCAGGAAGGGGTAAAGGCAGCCCAAGAGCAGGCAGCCCAAATTAAAGCCCAAGCGGATTTGCAGGCCAAAGAAATAATTAGCGTGGCAAAAATTGAGGCCAAGCGGATTATTGAAAACGCGGATGCCCAGGCAAAAAAACTTGATGCTTCCACCAACGCCTCTTTACAACAGGCCGGCCGGGATTTACTGATCAGTTTAAGGAAAGAAATCAATTCCGTCTTGGGTAACTTGATTAAGGCAGAACTTGGCCGGGCCCTGACTGCGGAAGAATTGGCCGGAATTATCGGCTCCCTGATTAAAAGCGCGCCGCTTTCTTTAAACTCCGAAATCGTTGTTTCTTTAAATGAAAAAGATAAAGAAAAATTAGAGAAGGGGTTTTTCAAACATTTAGCGCAGGAAACCAAGAAACAAATAATTTTAAAATCTACCGACGGCATTGATCGCGGATTTGTGATCAGCTTTGACGCGGGAAAATCCATCTTTGATTTTAGCGATACTGCCCTGACAGAGTATATAACCGGTTCCTTAAAACCCGAATTGGATAAAATTTTAAAATCCGGATAAATGGCCTCTTATTATACATATTTGATTTCCAGCCTGCCGATACTTAATTTTTCTATAAAGATGCCTTTTAGTTTAAAGGTTTTTTTTGCTAAGTGTAAGGGTTTAATTCCGGAAACAGAAATTGAAATTTTACATAACGCCTGTTATCAAGACATCGATTTTTTAAATACAACAGCAGGGGGGTGTTTAAAGAAATGGGTAAATTTTGAAGTAACCCTGAGAAATGAGCTGGCTCGCGTTAGAGCCAGGGGTAAAAAGATCGATCCCGCAAAATTTATCCGGTTTCCTGACCACCCGCAATTCCATATCAGCCACGTGGCAATGGCCGCGCACCGGCACAGCGCCAATGTATTGGAAGCGGAAAAGATCCTGGACCAGGAGAGGTGGGATTTTTTAGAACAGCTGTCTTTTGGGCATTATTTTGATTTTGATTTCTTATTGATTTACGCGTTAAAGCTTAAAATCCTGGAGCGCTGGGATAAGGCCGCTAATGCGGATAAAGGGCATTTATTTGACGCGGTATTTTTAGATTAAATTCATTATGGAAAAAAAGAGAACCGGCAGCGTTGTTAAGGTTAACGCCAACATGGTTACCGCCCAGGTTGACGGCAATATCATCCAAAATGAGGTTGCCTATATTATTCACGGGCAGGAGCGCTTAAAAGCGGAAGTTATCCGCGTACGCGCCAATCAGGCGGAGATGCAAGTTTATGAAAGTACGCAGGGTTTAAAAGTCGGCGATCTTGTAGAGTTTAGCAATGAACTTCTCTCTGTAGAGCTTGGCCCCGGTTTATTGGGCCAAATCTTTGATGGGCTGCAGAATCCCCTGCCCGCGCTGGCTCAAAAATGCGGATTTTTCTTAAAACGCGGCGTCTATCTTGAGGCTCTCAGCGACCAGGCGCAATGGGATTTTACCCCTTTGGTAAAACCAAAAGATAAGGTCTTAGCCGGCAGCTGGCTGGGTTTTGTCCCTGAGAAATTTTTTAAACATTATATTATGGCTCCGTTTATGCTTACCGGTTCCCTGGAGGTGGTAAGCATTGCTCCGGCCGGTAAATATAATTTAAAACAGCCGATTGCCCAGCTTAGAGATTCTACCGGGCACATCCACGATGTTTTTTTACAACAGAGCTGGCCGGTAAAAATACCGATTCGTGCCTACGCGGAAAAAATAAGGCCGCATGAACCGCTGGTAACCAAAATGCGCCTGATCGATTCGCTTTTTCCGGTCAGCCGCGGAGGCACATATTGTATTCCCGGCCCCTTTGGCGCCGGGAAAACCGTCTTACAACAGTTGACCAGCCGCCACGCGGAAGTGGACATCGTCATTATTGCCGCCTGCGGAGAACGCGCCGGAGAAGTTGTCGAAACATTAAAAACTTTTCCCGAGTTAATCGATCCGCGCACGGATAAACCGCTGATTGACCGCACGGTAATTATCTGTAATACCAGCTCGATGCCGGTTGCCGCCCGCGAATCCAGCGTCTATACCGCGGTGACCATCGCGGAATACTACCGCCAGATGGGCCTGAATGTTTTATTGCTTGCCGATTCTACTTCCCGGTGGGCCCAGGCGATGCGCGAGATGAGCGGACGCCTCGAGGAGATTCCGGGGGAAGAAGCGTTTCCGGCATACCTGGAGTCGCGGATTGCCTCTTTTTATGAACGGGCCGGGGTCGTCAGGCTTTACGGCGGCGCAACCGGTTCGGTAACCATAGGCGGCACGGTCAGCCCTGCCGGAGGAAATTTTGAGGAACCGGTTACCCAGGCAACGCTAAAAGTAGTCGGCGCTTTTCACGGGCTTTCGCGCGAACGTTCCGATGCCCGAAAATATCCGGCCATCGACCCGTTAATCAGCTGGAGTAAATATAAGAGTATCGTTGACCCCCGGCATCAGGAAAAAGGCCGCTCGATTTTACAGCGCAGCCACGAAATCGCGCAAATGATGAAAGTTATCGGCGAAGAAGGCACTTCGTTAAATGATTATATCGAGTATTTAAAGGGGGAGTTTTTTGATTTTATTTATCTGCAGCAGAATGCCTTTGATCCGGTTGATGAGGCCACATCCCAAGAGCGGCAGATTTATTTATTCGCCTTTATTTGCGATATCCTGGACTCAGAGTATAAATTGGAAAATAAAGAAAGCGCCCTGCATTTTTTTCAAGCCTTGCGCCAGCTTTTCCGCGGCTGGAACTCCACTGAATATAACAGCAAGGAATTTGAAGAGATCGAGGAAAAAATAGCCATATTTTTGGAAGAGAAAATAATTAAAGCCGTATAAATATGCAAAAAGCCTACACTAATATTATTCAAATAGCCGGGGATGTTATTACCGTCCAGGCCCAGGGCGTGGGGTACCTGGATATCGCCCAGATTACCTGCGGCCGGAGCGTTTCTTTGGCCCAGGTTATCCGCATCGATTCGACAAAAGTATCTTTGCAGGTTTTTGCCGGCAGCCGCGGAATATCGACGCAGGATAAGGTAAGGTTCTTGGGCCATCCGATGCGCGTGGCCACCGGAGAAAATCTATTGGGCCGCATCTTTAACGGCAGCGGCCTGCCCCTGGATCGCGGGCCAGTGCTTTCTGAAAACTTAACGGCAATCGGGGCGCCTTCCGTAAACCCGGTCAGGAGAATTATTCCCAATAAAATTATCCGCACCGGTATTCCAATGATCGATGTTTTTAATTCACTGGTAGAATCACAAAAGCTTCCGGTTTTTTCAATTGCCGGGGAGCCTTATAATGAGCTTCTGGCGCGCATTGCCATCCAGGCAGAAATAGATACGATTATTTTAGGCGGGATGGGTTTAAAATATGACGATTTTCTTTTCTTTCGGGAAACATTAAACGCCCACGGCGCCCTTTCGCGTTGCGTATTTTTTATCCACACCGCGGCTGACCCTACCGTTGAGTGTTTACTTGTGCCGGATATCAGCTTAGCCGTGGCCGAAGATTTCGCTTTAAAAGGCAAGCGGGTATTGGTTTTATTAACCGATATGACTAACTTCGCCGATTCTTTGAAAGAAATTTCGATTACCATGGAGCAGGTTCCTTCTAACCGCGGCTATCCCGGGGATCTTTACAGCCAGCTTGCCGCCCGGTATGAAAAAGCGGTTGATTTCGAAGGGGCAGGTTCAATTACCATCCTGGCTGCCACGACAATGCCCGGAGATGATGTGACGCATCCGGTCCCGGATAATACCGGCTATATCACCGAAGGCCAATTCTACTTGAAGTCCGCGGTTATTGAGCCGTTTGGGTCATTAAGCCGCTTAAAGCAGCAGGTAAACGGTAAAACCCGCCCGGACCATCGCACGATTATGGATACGATGATCCAGCTCTTTGCCAATTACCGGGAAACCCTGGAGAAACAAGCAATGGGGTTCCAGATGAGCGCCTGGGATAAGAAATTACTTAAATACGGTTTGCTTTTTGAAGAGAATATGATGTCGCTTAAGGTAAATATCCCTTTGGAAAAAGCCCTGGATTTAGGCTGGCAGATTTTAGCGGATTGTTTTTCTCCCGAGGAAACCGGGATAAAGCTTTCGATTATTGAGCAGTTTTGGCCGAAAGACTAATGGCAAAAATAAAATTTACCAAAGGCGAATTAAAAAGGCAGCGCGACGCCCTAAAACAATTTCAGCGCTACCTGCCCACCTTGCAGTTAAAGAAACAGCAGTTACAGCTGGAGATCCTGCAGCAGAATTCCGTCCTGGAAGCAAAGAAACAGGCTTTGTCCAAAAAAAGGCAGGCAATTGATCTTTGGTCCGGTTTGCTTGCAGACCCGCTGGTAGATTTGAAAACATATTTAAAGCCGGAAAAAATCATTACCCACCCTAAAAATATCGCTGGTACGGATATCCCCGTATTTGACGGGGTGGAATTTGCCGCGCCGGATTACGATTTATTTCTTATGCCTCTGTGGCTTGATTTTGCGGTTGAGGCCTTCAGGGAAATTTTTATTTTAAATAAAGAGGTAGCGCTAGCTGAGGAAAGCATTGCTATCCTAAGGCATGATCTGCGCATCACTACGCAAAGAGTCAATCTTTTTGAGAAAGTAAAGATTCCACTTGCCGAGGAAAATATCCGCCTGATTAAGATTTATATCGGGGACCAGATGGCTAACGCCGTAGGCCGCAGTAAAATTGCCAAGAAAAAGATCGAAGAAGCGGTTTTTGCGGGAGGACTAGTATGATTGTCCCGATGAAAAAAGCGACCGTAGTTACCCAGGCTAAAGACAGCCTGAGCGGGTTAAGTAAATTACGTTCTTTGGGAGTTTTACATGTTGAACATACGCAAATTCCCAAGGGCAAGGATATTGTTATCTTAACTGAAGAGATTTCCTTGATCGATCAGGCTTTAAGTATTTTGTCCGGAGTAAAAATTCAACCCCAATATGTTCCCAAAGATCAAGAGGCAGCTGACGGGCAATTTACCATCCGCCATATCATCGATTTATATAAACGTAAAGACCAGTTAGCCGAGTATTTGACCTCCCTTTCTGTGCACATAAAGCAGTATGAAGAATGGGGTGATTTTGACCCGCAGGATTTTGCGGATTTAGCCAAAAATAATATCTTCGCCGGGCTTTATCAGGTACCACTCAAACAATTAAGGCAAATACCAAACGATATCGTCGTCAATAAATTATCGATTAAAGGGGGAATTGCCAATTGCCTGATTATTTCGGATAAGAAAATAGATCTTGGCTTTAAAGAAATTCCCCTACCTGCGACGAGCTTAGCGCAGATGTATGCGCGCAGAGCGCATGATCTTCAGGCAATCCAGCATATTGAAAAGCAATTGGCCGAACAGTTTAGCTACCGGCTGAGTTTAAATAAAATCAGGAGCAGTTTACAGAAAAAATTAGAGTTTCAGGAAGCCCTTGCCGGAATGGGCCAGGCAGAGGAGCTGGTTTTTATCAGCGGTTATATTCCTTTTGATAGCCTGGAGAGGTTAGTGCATCAGGCAAAACAAGAACAATGGGCTCTGCTTGTTGAGGAACCGGCAGATGAAGACAATGTCCCGGTTCTGCTGCGTAATCCGGCCTGGATTACCATCATCAGCCCGGTATTTAAGTTTCTTGAAATATTGCCCGGTTACCGTGAGCTGGATATTAGTTTGTGCTTCCTCATTTTTTTTAGTATTTTCTTTGGCATGTTGATTGGCGATGCCGGATACGGCCTGGCCTATTTTCTGATCACCTTCTTTTTGCACCGGCAGGCCAGAAAAAATAAGAAAAATACCGGCAGTTTTTTTCTCTTTTACATCCTTAGTTTTTGCGCTATCATATGGGGGGTCTGCACGGGCACGTTCTTTGGACATGAATGGGTTTTAAAAGCAGGGTATAAACCCTTGATCCCTTCGCTTAACGATGAAAAAACACTGCAGAGATTTTGTTTTTTTCTCGGAGCCACGCATCTGTCGATTGCCCACATCTGGCGCGCAATACTTAAAGCTCCGGCTTTAGGCTTGATCGCGGATCTTGGCTGGGCCTGTATCTTATGGGCCTGTTTTTTTATCGCCAAGGTGCTTATCCTGGGAGATAGTTTTCCGTTTTTTGGCAACTGGTTGCTGATTACCGGGATTATGCTGGTTATAATATTCACCAATCCGCAGAAAAATATCCTAAAAGGCATTGGTTCAGGCTTAGGCACATTGGCGTTAAGCTTGATGAATAATTTTACCGACGTGGTTTCATATATCCGTCTTTTTGCGGTAGGTTTGGCTGGGGTAGCTATTGCCGATGCTTTTAACGCTATGGCTTCTTCTGTGGGAAACGCAAGCGCAGTTTCTTTAATTTTGGCGGCTTTTATTGTTTTGGTTGGCCATAGCCTCGGTATTATGTTGGGCCCGGTGGGAGTATTAGTGCACGGAGTAAGGTTGAATGTGCTGGAATTTTCAGGCCATGCCAATATTTCCTGGAGCGGCCGAAATTATAAACCTTTAAGAGAATAGAGGGGGAGTGTATTTATGGAAAACAACATGTTAATGCAGTTTAAGGATTTGGGCGCGATTCTGGTGCTTGCGCTTTCCGCGGTGGGTTCCGGATGGGGGGCAGGGATTGCCGGAATGGCGGCCATCGGCGCCTGGAAAAAGAACTTCGCGCAGAATAAAGCCGCTTCGTTTATGCTGGTAGTTTTTGTGGCCGCTCCGCTTACCCAGACGGTTTACGGGATGATTGTTATGCGCCAATTAATGGCAATTGCCAACAAAGGGCAATACCTTTGGAGCATCGGGGCATTTGCCGGTTTAGCTATCGGACTTTCCGCTTTATGGCAGGGTAAATGCGCGGCCTGCGCCTGCGACGCCATGGGTGAGACAGACAAGGGTTTTGGCAATTATCTGGTTGTCCTGGGAATGACTGAAACCGTGGCTTTACTGGTTATGGCATTTACCTTAATGCTTTTGGGTATAGTTTCCGGAGCCTAAATTTACGGGCGATTAGCTCAGTTGGTTAGAGCATCTGCTTTACACGCAGAGGGTCAGGGGTTCAAGTCCTCTATCGCCCACCATTTATAATTAAAAACCTGTTGCAAACTACAGTATTATAGGTTAGAATTTAGCCTCTTATATTTGGGGTCGTAGCTTAGCCTGGCTTAAAGCGCCTCCCTGTCACGGAGGAGATCGCGAGTCCGAATCTCGTCGGCCCCGCCAGTCGACAAGACCCTGTTTCCCGCTTGAATAGGAAACAGGGTCTTGTTTTTCTTTATCTTGAGTTTTTCTGCCGGCAATGATATTATAGCCTTAAGTTTTTAGCAGATAGAGTGTTGTAAAATTTTAGGTAAATGTTGAAGAAACTATACCTTGCGTTAATTTTAGCCTCAAGTTTTATTTCTTACGCCTACGGTTATGAGCTGCTTGATACCGAGCAGTTAGGGCTGGCATTAAATACTTATCTGCGTACGGATTTAGTAAGTTTGAGAAATGTAGTGAACCTGGATAGCCATAATCAGGATGACCGGACTACTTATTTAGGTATTGATTACAGTTTTGCTCTTAGTGCGGATTTTAAGGACTCCGGTAACAAGTTTTATCTTAAGCTTGAACGTAACGGGCCATATGATTACAGCGCCCCGCTTTTTATTCATAATACGCTGATTAACTCCGGCGGCAGAGTAGAGAAGTATCGTAATGCGGAATTGCTCCCGCAGATTGAGGAACTTTGGGTTGATTCCAAACTCTTTGATAGCTTTGGGGTTAAGGCAGGTCTATATATTTATGAAGTAGGCAATGGTTTTAGCCTTAATGGTAGCTATGAAAATTACGGGCTGACCTTATATAAACAAACACAAGATATTTTTTGGCGCCTTTACTATTGCCGGCCGGATTCAGTTTACAAATATCGCCTAGGCCCGCATATTAAACAGGAAAAAGAGCAGGGCCAGAAATATGAACCCAATGCGGCTAATTTTTTTGCTACCGATGCCAAGATTACAGCAGGTAAGCAGACATTTTGGCCATATGTGGGGATGTTGGCAGATTATACCTCGAGCGCAAAAAGGGATAATTTATTTGCCGCTTCCATAAAAAAGGATTTGTTGGGGACCTTTGGCACTGCCTGGGAATATAGGGCCGAAGATTTCACTCTAAAATTAGAAGCCGCGCATAATTTCGGGTATGCCCAAAGCCAGGATGATGCCTATAAAGATATTGCTCATGCCGGATACATGTTTTACTCCGGTTTAGATTATGTCCTGGGAAAATTTGTTCCGGAAGTGCAATTTTTGGTTTGTTCCGGGAATAAGGCTACCCCGGAAATGGCAGAGAACGGTGATACCAAATACGTCGGAGGGAAAAACCGCGCCTTTAGTTATTTTTCTCCCACAAATTTTAATTTAGGGGATACGATAAGCAGCAGCAATGTGGATATGCTTCCCATTGTGGCTATGGGCGGAGGTTATGGTCTAAATTACGGAGTGCCGCGGCCAAAGACGTTTTCCTCGGGAGATTTTGAAAATTTGATTATGCCTTCGGTAGGTTTTGATTATAATTTTACCGAGAAGCTCTGCACGAGTTTATATGGGTATTATTTGATGGCTTTTAACCGTCCCGTGGGGACTTTAGATAACCAGGGAAAATATCTCTCCCGAGATTTAGGGTATGAAGCAGATTTATTTATTGATTATAAAGCCAGCCAACATTTGACCGTGGGTTTTTTAGGCGGCTATTTTGTCCCGGGCAAGTTTTATAAAGAAAGGCGCGATGATCTGGACGGCAGTTTATTCAGCCCTTTTCTGCGCGGGGACGGCCAGGCTAATAATGCTTATCAGATTAAATTTTACGCGGAGCTAAGATTTTAAAAAGGAGTTAAGATGGCGACAATCGATGATTTTAGAAAGTTAGAATTAAGGATAGCGGAAATAAAAGAGGTTAATGACCATCCGAACGCGGACAAATTATTGATTTTAACCGTGGATTTAGGTGACAGGCAAAAGCAGGTGGTTGCCGGGATCAAGGCTTACTATTCAAAAGAAGAGTTAATCGGTAAGCAGGTAGTCTTAGTTGATAATTTGGATCCGGTAGTTTTACGCGGAGTAGAAAGCCAGGGGATGATTTTGGCCGGTTCAGATGAAAACACGCTGGCAGTAGTTAACCCGGATAAAAAATTGAAGCTGGGAAGTATTGTAAAATGATCAAACAGTTCGTTCCGCAGGAGTTTTGTATCAAATGCCGGGGGTGCTGCCGGTTTAAAGAAGCAAATTCCGTATGGAGCCCCTGCCTTCTGGACGAGGAGATCCAGGAGCTGTTGGATAAAAGAGGAATTCCCGCCGCCTCTATTTCTATTGACCGCCGCTTGCATCTTATCGCCAATCCTGATGGCGCGGATTTTATCTGCCCGTTTTTAGGCAGCGCGGATAACAAATGCAAAATCTACGATATCCGGCCGTTTGAATGCCAGCTTTATCCCTTTTTGATTAATTTACGCAGAGGAAAAGTACTCTTGACCGTGGATTTAAATTGCCCGTATGTTTATGAAAAGATAAATAGCCGGGAGGCCAAAGACTATATTATTTATCTGACCAGTTATCTTAATTCTCCGCAAATGCTAAAAATGCTCAAAGATAACCCTCAGATTATCCAGGCCTATGAAGAGGTAAGAGAGGTTGCCGAAATAAACTTACCCCATGAAACTAAATAAACTAACTTTAAAAAATCATAAGCTGTTCAGCCAATACCTTGCTTTGGAGCCGCATGAGCTGGCAGCTTACTCTTTTGCCAATATCTACATTTGGCGTTCTCTCTATGATATCGGCTGGGCAGTGATTGAAAATAGCCTCTGCGTATTTTTTCGCGATCAGATCGGCTGTTTTATGTATTTGGGGCCGCTGGCAAAAGAAAAGAGGCCGCGCGCCATAAAAGAGAGTTTTGCAATCATGGATAGTATTAATAAAAACAAAGATATCAGCCGCATTGAAAATATTGAAGAGAGGAATTTAGAGTATTATCGGGCCTTAGGATATCTTTGCCACGAGAAATATCCGGACTACCTTTGTTTAAAGAACGATTTGGCGTTTCTGCGGGGGAATAAATTTAAATCCCAGCGCGCCTCGTATAATTTTTTCATCAAACACTATCATTTCGAATGGGCAAAGTTGAAATTGATGGATAGGGATGATTGCTTAAGCTTGTTTAATTCCTGGGCGGAATTGCGCAAAACACAATCTTGCGACGATCTTTATTGCGGCATGCTTGAGGATAACCGTAAGGTAATCAAAGAGGCGTTTGCTAATTATAAACCGCTGGGTTTAGAAGGCATCTGCGTAAGGATAGATAAAAAAATCAAAGCCTTTAGTTTTGGCTACCGGTTGAATAATGAGACATTTTGCGTGCTTTATGAAATAACCGACCTTTCCATTAAAGGATTGGCGCAGTTTATTTTTCGCCAATTTTGCCGGGAATTAAAAGATTATAAGTATATTAATATCATGGACGATTCAGGTTTAGAGAATTTACGTAAAACGAAGTTATCTTATAAACCTAAGTGTTTAATTCCAGCCTATATTGTAACTGGCGATGCCTGAAGATATCGATCAAGTGGAATTTACCATATTTGATACTGAGACTACCGGTTTATATCCTGATGCCGGAGACCGCATTGTCGAGCTGGCGGCCTTACGGGTCAAAGGCAAACAGAGATTAGCCGTATTCGATTCTTTAGTTAACCCCGGCCGGCCGATTTCTCCGGGTGCTTTTGCCGTAAATAAAATAACTCCGGAGATGTTAAAAGACGCTTTGTCCATTGAGACAGTCATGCCTAAGTTTTTAGATTTTATTGCCGGCAGCTGTCTTTGCTCCTACAATGCGGGATTTGATCTAAGTTTCTTAAATAATGAGCTTAAGTTGATCGGCTCCGGCGCGATCAATAATATCGTTGTTTTTGACGTGCTGACCATGGCTAAAAGGCTTATGCCGGCTTTACCCCGCTACGCGCTTTGGTTTGTGGCAAAGGAACTGGGGATAGAATCAAAACAAGAGCACCGGGCCTTTTCCGACGTGGAGATGACCTGGGAGGTTTTTACCAAGCTTAAAATTATTTGCGCGCAAAAAGGTATTACTAGTTTTGCCGGCCTCTTTAAATTAGGGACAGCGACTATTTTTTAGGTAACCTACCCGGTAAAAAATAGTCGCTGTCCCTATTTAATACATTGCATTAGCCACCATTTGTTATAAAATATGATTCGCGAGTTTTTTAAAGGACGATCTTCCTGGTTTAGGAGAGCCAAATGTTGTTTAAAAACAAAGTAAAGCCGGCCATAGAGCAGCGTAAATACCTGCGTTTGGATACGGTGTTTCCGGTGCAGTTCCGCCTGGAGGGCCTGGAAGGCGAAACTTTTCTTTCCAGCTGGCTGCAGGGTTTTACCAATAATATCAGCCGCGGCGGCCTTTGCCTTTTCATCAATAATATCGGCCCTGACCTGCTTAAGCTGGTTAAAGAAAAGAAATGTAAATTATCGTTAGAGATCGATATCCCCATCAGCAAAAAACCAATTCCCGCCCAAGCCAGCATTGTTTGGTTCAAAGAAACCTCCGAAGGTAAGCGCAAATGCCAGATCGGGTTAAATTATGACCGGATATCGGCCAAGCAGAATAATGAATTAATGCGCTATGCCTGGTTAAAGAAGCTTTTTATCCCGGTAGCTTTATCGGCAATGGTGGTGATTACCTTAATTTTAGGTATCAATAGCTATTTAAATTTTAACTTAACCCGTAGCAATAAGCTGCTGGTTGAAAAGCTGTCCAGCGTATTAAAAGATTCCCGCCTGGCCGAACAAAAAATAGGGGAAATCGTTGCGCAGCGGCAGGATCTTCAGGTAAAACTGAAAGCTTTAGAAGAGCGGATTAAATCTGTTGAGTCGCAAAAAGCCCAAACCGAAGCAAGCAATCTAGGTCAGATTAAACAACTTAATGAATCGATTGCCGCCTTAACCGCAGAAAAACTTGTTTTAGAAACCAAATTAACCGCTGCCCAGCGCACTGAGAATGTCGCGGTTAAAGAATTATCCCGGTTAGATGAAAAGAAAATAGTACTGGAGAAAGCTAATTTTGACAAGATGTACCAGTGGCTTAAGGTACATCAAAATAACCGCACCGGTTTGGTCTCGAGTTTTGAAGGAGATCAGGATATTGCTAACTGGTCATTTACTTATGACTTGGCCCTGCTCATCCAGGCCTATACGTATTTTGGAGATTTTGACCGCGCCAAGAAAATTCTGGAATTTTTTGCGCATAAAGCCAAAAGAGAAAATGGCTGGTTTCTCAATGCTTATTATGTCAACGACGGCGGCCCGGCGGAATTTATCATGCACAGCGGGCCCAATCTCTGGGTAGGCCTTGCTATTATGCAATATATGCAAGGCAGCAAAGATAAGAGTTATCTGGGCTTAGCCGAGAGTATCGCCCAAACGATTATTGACCTGCAGAATGCGGATGCTGACGGCGGTATCCGCGGCGGCCCGGAGGTAGAGTGGTATTCTACGGAACATAATCTTGATGCTTACGCGTTTTTTAATATGCTGGCTAAGGTTACCGGGAGGGAAAAATATGCGCAAGCCAGCCAAAAGACGATAACTTGGCTTCTTGAGCATACTTATGACCGGCCGGATTTACCGGTTAAGCGCGGTAAAGGAGATTCTACCATTGCTACAGATACCTATGCCTGGTCGATCGCCGCGATCGGCCCGCAAAAACTTCAAGAGCTGGGAATGGATCCGGACAAGATCATGGAGTTTGTCGAAGAGAACTGCGGGGTTGAGGCTAATTTCCTGCGGTTAAATGGCCAGAGCGTAAAGATAAAAGGATTTGATTTTGCTCCGCAGCTGCATACAGCCCGCGGCGGCGTGGTTTCTTCGGAGTGGACTGCCCAGATGGTGGTGTCTTATAAAATCATGGAAGATTTTTATTCTAAAGGCGGCGCCGGTATGCCTAAAGCGGCTGATTATGGGAAAAAAGCGCAGATGTATCTAAATGAATTAGGCAACATGGTTATCTCCAGTTCTTCTCCCTCCGGCCAAGGGGAAGGCTGTTTGCCTTATGCTACTCAAGAGCATGTTGATACCGGGCACGGCTGGATGACGCCTAAAGGCAGCCATACCGGATCAGTTTCCGGTACGGCATACACTCTTTTTGCCTATTACGGTTTTAACCCTTTAGAGCTTAAAGAATGAAGCATGAGCTAAACCGGATATTTAGCCGGCTTTATTCCGCCTTTGGAGAGCAGCATTGGTGGCCTGCCGATACTGCTTTTGAAGTTATGGTGGGAGCAATTCTTACTCAGAATACCAATTGGTCCAATGTTGAAAAGGCAATCGCGGCCCTTAAAGAAAAAAAATTATTAAACCCCCGGAAACTTTATCAGCTTAAGCCAAAAAAGCTTGCCGGTCTGATTAGGAGCGCCGGGTATCATAATGTTAAAGCCGCCCGGCTTAAAAGTTTCTTGGAATTTTTCTTGGATAACTACGCGGCAAAAATTAAATCCATGGCCGCCCGGGATTTAATGCAATTGCGCAAGCAACTACTGGCAGTAAACGGTATTGGCCCTGAGACAGCCGATTCCATATTGCTCTATGCTTTAAATAAACCCATATTTGTCGTCGATGCCTATACCAAAAGGATATTTTTGCGGCACGGGTTAATTAAAGAAGGAGCCGGCTATTCTCAAGTGCAGGATATTTTCATGCGCAATCTTAAGAAAGACACGAAACTGTTTAATGAATACCACGCTCTTTTAGTAAAATTAGCCAAGGATTACTGCCGCAAGCAGAATCCTAAATGCGAAATTTGTCCTCTCTATGGTCAATAAAAAACGCCTGGTTAGAACCATTCAAAAATTAATTTCCCTGGATTCCCAGAACCCTCCCGGGGATGAAAGCAGGGTTGCCGGTTTTGTCGGCGCGTATTTAAAGGCCTTGGGCCTAAAAGTCAAAACCTATACCTTTAGCCGCAAAAGAGTAAATGTCCTGGCTACCCTTGAAGGCAAAAACCGCGTAAAGTCACTTTTGCTTACTCCGCATCTGGATACCGTTCCGGCAGGCAAGAGCTGGAAGAAATCCCCGTTTTGCGCTAAAATTATCGGAAATAAAATTTATGGCCTGGGGACAACGGATTGCAAAGGGAATTTAGCCAGTTTACTGGAAGCAATTAACGCGCTGGTTGAAGACGGCATCAGGCTGGATTATAATTTAATTTTTGCCGCCACCGCCGATGAAGAAAGCGGCTCAGGCTTAGGTTTAATCCCCCTGCTTAAGCGCAAGATTTTAAAAGCCGACGCGGCGGTTGTTTTAGACGCCGATGACTTTGAAATCGTGATTACCCAGAAGGGGCTGATGCATCTTAAGGTGCGCATTGGCGGGAAAAAAGCGCACGGTGCCTATCCCTGGTTAGGGGTAAATGCCATAGATATAGCGGCTAAAATAATCATCGACCTTAAAAAACAAAATAATAAAATTTATCCTAAAAATAGATACCTGCATCAACCGACAATAAATACCGGTACGATTAAGGGCGGAGATAAGGTGAACGTGGTCAGCGACTGGTGCGAATTTGAGCTTGATTTCAGGTTTCTCCCCGGCTCCTCGGCCAAAGAGCTCCTAAGTTCTTTAAGAAGAACAATTATCAAATACACTAAAAATTTTAAAATTGAAATCCAGGGGATTCAAAATCCTTATTATATCGACCCGTGCCATCCTCTGGTTGGCAGTTTAGTTTCAGCGATGAAAAGTTTAAAGATCAAGCCGCGGATTAGTGGCTCGGAAGGAGCAACCGTAATAACTTTTTTTAAAGAAAGGAATATTCCGGCAATTGCCACCGGCTTTGGCACAGAAGGCTGCGCGCATATTGCCGATGAGTATGCCTATCCGGATAATCTTTATAACGGCGCAAGAGTCTTGGTGGAATTTTTAAAAAGATATAAATTTTAGCATTTTTAAGATCTGATCTAGTGAGACCAAGGTTCTAGAGCGCTTTCTAGTAAAATACCCGGCACAAGATATGGACAAAAGAATAATAATTGTACTTATTATAATAATTTTTTTTGCGGCATTATTCGCCTACACTAGACAAAACATTACCAAAATAGGTAGTTTAAACAATATGCAAAATTTTACATATATCGGGCCAAATGGAAATCTTTCTAGTGTTAAAGTTGCCACTTTGTATGAAAAAGTGACGGACAAAGAATTTATCGGCGGGAGAAGCTTGAACGAAACAGTCAAAGTGCTGAAAGAAACGCGCGCGGATATGATTTTCCGCGGGTTTTGGATTTGGAATGCTCCTGTACCGGAATCTTCGGATAATATTCCTCCGGAAATAATTGATTTGGCAGCTAAGCGCTTGAATATAAAACCGGAGCAAGTTCCGGAATTTATCGAAAAAAGCGGTCTTTCTTATAAAGAGCTTGAAAATACCATATCCGCAATAAAAAAAGAAATGCCCGGAATTATTTTCGTAGGCGCACTCCCCGCCCAGTCTGTCGGAAGGATCGAAATTGATCCGATAACCGGCAAGGTTTATAACAATGAAGATACCTGGGACATGGCTTTTGATCCGCAAAAGTGGAATATAAACTATACATACAAAGGCAAGCTATTAACCAAGGATGAATTTCAGAAATTAGAAGCGACAAATAATCAGGAAACATTCAAAAACGGCTATGATTATCGCCAAGCATATGGTTATTTTCCCGATATTACAAATCCGGATTTTCAGGAGCTTTTCTTGAGCTGGGCAAAAAAGCAGATAGATTCAGGTGCTGACGCTATATGGATTGATTTGTTGTATTCGCAGGCGAATGTCCTCAAAGGCATGACCGGTGACCTAAACCATCATGCAGTCAGAGAATCCTATGACGAGGCATCAAAAATGGTAGACCAGATACATAAATATGGAGAATCAAAAGGAAAGCATGTCTATGTTGGAACATGGTCTGAACCCGTCATTGATTATCAGGGAGTTTTGCCAAAACTTGATTTTGTGACCACAACGCCTTCATCCGAAGAAATATATTATGGAAAATTTGACGAAGCAAGATGGAGCCGGATAAATATGGGCGTGAAAAATAAATTCGGCAATATCCCCCATTTCGCTTTTATTGATTGGGGCGGAAGACCCGATGCACCGATAGATGTTTTTAGCCAGCGCCTAAGCGTAAACGAACAAAAAGAATTCCTAAAAAAAGCGGATGAATTTTTTTCGAACAAAAACATAATTTTTATCTATCCGGTCCATGGCGCCGACTTCTGGGGTGGCGTAAAAACGCGCGCTTTTGGAAAATTTACCAAATATGATTCGCTTGCGCCGGAATTTGATACTTATGATATAATTAAAAAGCTTGCGAATAAAAAAGCATTAAAATAAATATCATGAATAAAAAATATTAATTGCGATGATAGCCTTGGAAACCGAGGCTATCAAATAGCTTTGTTCCGTCAAGGAGTTCAGGCGCCGGAGGTTGACTTAAGCGTCAATCCCTAGGGGGCAGCTAATATTAAACATAGTAGCGTGAAGAATCATTTGCGCTACATTACTATGGGAGAAGATATGGAACCTTTAATGATTTCTAAAAAACCCCGGCTTAGAAAACCTTATCTTATTGCCGCCTGGCCGGGCATGGGAGAGGTGGCGTTTAAGGCCGCCAATTACCTGATCCAGGAGCTAAAGGCGGTTGAATTCGCCAGTATTGCCCCGGAGGAATTTTTTTATTTAACCGGAAGCGTAATCTCCCGGGGGGTATTAGATGTTCCGCCGCTGCCGCAGGGTAAATTTTATTATTGGAAAAATCCCGCCGCAAAACGCGGCGGGCCCGGCAAAAATGACCTGGTTATTTTTTTAAGTAATGCCCAGCCGGATTTATCCAAGGCGGATGGCTACGCCAAGATAATTATCGGCCTGGCAAAAAGCCTGGGGGTCGAATCAATCGTCAGTTTTGCCTCGATGCCCCAGGCAACCGATCACACGCAGGATTCGCATGTCTGGTTTGCGGCTACGGATCAAAAAACCAAAGAGGATTTAAAGAAACATAATTTTAACGAGTTAATTGACGGCCAGATCAGCGGAATGAACGGTTTATTTTTAGGGATAGCCAAAAAGGCAGGCTTAAAAGGCTTTTGCCTGCTCGGAGATATCCCTCTTTATACTATCCAGATTGAAAACCCCAAGGCTTCGGCTGCGGTGCTTCAAGGGTTGGGAAAAATATTGAATATACAGATAAACGTGCAACCGCTAAAAGAGCAGGCACAAAGCATGGAGAATGAAATTAATAAACTGCTTGATTATTTGAATTTAGGCTCAGCCGGCCAATCCGCTCCTATCGGTGAAGAGGAGGTAGAGTTGATCAAAAAAACCTTAAGCCAGCTCACCAAATTACCGGTTTCGGTAAAAGAGAAGATCGAGAAGCTTTTTGCGCAAAGCCGCCTGGATATTGCCAAGGCGAGTGAATTAAAAGCCGAGCTGGATAAGTGGAATGTTTATAAGGAATATGAAGATAAGTTCCTGGATCTTTTCAGGAAGAATAATGATAAGGGCAATTAAGTAAGCTTATGGCCAGTGAGATTAAAGTTATCCTGTTTGATTTAGGAAGGGTTTTAGTGGATTTTGACCACCAGCGCGCGGCACAAAGAATATCAGCTTTTTGCCCGAAGACCGCGGTTGAGATCTACAATCTTTTTTTTGAATCCCAGGTAACGGTAGCTTTTGAAGCGGGAAAAATAACCCCGGAAAATTTTTATCGGGAAGTTAAAAACACGCTGAATTTAAAACTCAGCTATGCATCGTTTGTGCCGATCTGGAATGACATTTTTTTCTTAAGCCCTAAGAACCGCTCGGTTTTCCGGTTAGCTAATTCCCTGCGCGCTTATTACAAAACAGCCCTGCTTTCCAATATTAATGTCCTGCACTATGAATACGTAAAGAAAAACTTTCCGGTATTGGGGGTTTTCGATGAAATTTTTCTTTCTTTTGAACTGGGAGCCATTAAACCGGACAGAAAAATCTACGAACAGGTTATCGGCCAACTGCAGGTTAGCCCGCAGGAAATATTTTATACCGATGACCGGGCGGAATTAGTGGAAAGCGCCAAATCCCTGGGTGTCAGAGGCTGCGTATTTACTAATTTCCAACAGTTGGTAAACGATATTGCCCAGGCCGGAATAACTTTTAAAAAATAACATTTCCCGACGGTAATCCTAATGGCTATTCCCTGCTTTTTGAGCAAAAAATGCTTGACAATGACAATATATTGTGGTAAAAAATTAACATAGACACAATATTTTGCATAAATTTTTGGAGGTTGATAAACTAAGTTGGAAAAAATTGGATAGATTCCTAAAGGGCTTGCGGCATAAGTAATTTAAACCGGGCCCTTTTTTTATAATGCGGGGTTAAATTATCAAGGATTTCATTAAAAAATTACGGCAAGAAAGTTAAATCCGCGGATTAATGGCGGTAAAATGAGATAAAATTATGAAAACTGTGGGATTAACCTACGATTTAAAAACCGATTATAAATTCAAAGAAGGGGATCCGCTGGACGCCAATGCGGAATTTGATGCTCCTTCGACAATCAATGTTATTGCCGAGGCTATTGTCGCCAACGGCTTTAAAGTAAAGAAAATAGGCAATGCCAATAATCTGTTGGAAAAAATTGATAATCTGGGAGTGGATATTGTTTTTAATATCTCCGAAGGCCTAACCGGCAGGAATCGCGAGTCCCAGGTGCCGATTTTACTGGAAATGGCCGGTATTCCTTTTGTCGGAGCCGATGCCTTGACTTTAGGCTTGACTTTGGATAAGGTTATGGCTAAAAAAATTTTTATCGCTGAAAAAATCCCCACTCCTAAGTTTTTTGAAGTAAGCTCGGCGGAGGCCTTAATTAATCAGGATCATTGCCGGTTCCCATTGATTGTTAAACCGCGCTTTGAGGGTTCCTCAAAAGGCTTGAGTGAAAGTTCTCGCGTAGAAAGTACCGATGAACTTAAAAAGCAGGTGGATTTTATTACTAAAACCTACAAACAGCCGGCTTTAGTTGAGGAGTTTATCTCGGGGCAGGAGTTTACCGTGGCTATCGTCGGTAACGAAAACCCCGAAGTTATGCCGGTAGTCCAGATAAAGATAGACGGAAAATTAAAATTAAATGACAAATTTTATACTTTCGCGCGGATCACTTCCGACAGGTTAGAGTATATTTGCCCGGCAAAAATAACCAATGATTTAAAGAATAAACTGGACGATCTGGCTTTAAAGGTTTATCGCAGTGTTGAGTGCCGGGATTTTGGCAGGGTGGATTTTAGGGTTGATAATGACGGCAACCCTTATGTGCTGGAGATAAATCCGCTGCCTTCTTTATCTACCGAAGATGTTTTTATGCTCATTGCCAAAAATATCGGCATTACTTATGACCAGATGGTCGGCAAGATTTTAAACAGCGCCATTGCGCGCAACGGGTTAAACTAGATGAAAGTTGCCTTGACCTATAATTTAAAAAAGAAGGATCCGCAAAAGCCGGCGGATTATTTCTCCGAATGCGATTCGCAAGAGACGATTAATTCCGTGGTTTGTGCCCTCAAAACCAAGGGCCATTCCGTCGAGGCAATCGACGTGGAGTATCCGGCCTTATTTTCATATTTTCGGAAAAACCGCGTCGATATGGTCTTTAATATCGCTGAAGGAAAGCACGGCAGATTTCGTGAATCCGAAGTGCCGGCAGTGCTGGATTATTTAAACATACCTTATACCGGTTCGGACACCTTCTCTTTAGCCCTGGCCTTAAATAAGGGGCTGACTAAAAAAATATTACAGGCGGAGAATATCCCCACTCCCAATTTTCAGCTTTTCGTGAAAGGGGATGAACCGCTGGATGCGCAGCTGCGGTTTCCATTAATTGTCAAGCCTAATTGCGAAGGATCGGCAAAAGGGATAAACAAGACCAATGTAGTTGAGAATAAAGAAGATCTTTTTAAGAAGGTTAGGGAATCTATAGATGTGTATCAGCAGGAAGCCCTGGTTGAAGAATTTATCGAAGGCAAAGAGTTGACCGTGGGGATCTTAGAAAACGGAAAAACCCACGTGCTTCCGATTTTAGAGATCGATTTTTCCAACTGTAAAAAAAGCGGAGAATATTTTTATTCCTGGAAGATGAAAGAGTTCCAAGGCAATAGCGAATTGGGGTTGGTGCCTGAATTCCATTGCCCGGCCAGGCTGGATAAAGAGGTAGAGGCCAAGGTAAAAGATGTGGCTTTGCGCACGCACCGGGCCGTAGGCTGTTTGGATATTTCCCGCACCGATATCCGTTTGGATAAATTTAATGTGCCGTATGTCTTGGAGATTAACCCTTTACCGGGGTTAGACCCCAAAGAATCCAATTTTCCGCTAATGGCATATGCCGCAGGGATGAAGTATGAGGATCTTATTGAGGCAATACTAATGAGTGCCTCAGAAAGGAAAAAGGCTTAAATTGAATAACCCCGAAGGTTTAGAAAACCAAAAAGGACAGGTTGAAACGCCGGTTATGCCGCGGCCTCCAAGGCGTTGGCGCGATTATCAGCAAATTCCCCTTTTTAAAGATGTTAACCCGCTGGATTGGGAAGATTGGCATTGGCAGCTCAAACACAGGATCCGCACCAAGGAAGAATTAGCCCAGATTATTAAGCTTACTCCCCAGGAGGAAAAAGGAATTGATAAAGCCAAAGGCAGGTTGGCCATGGCCATTACCCCTTATTGGGCAAGCCTGATTGATATTGAAGATCCGGATTGCCCCATCCGCAGGCAGTCTGTGCCGGTCGGCGATGAATTCTCGATTTCCCCGCACGAAATGGCTGATCCTTGCGCCGAGGACCGCGATTCTCCGGCGCCGCATTTGGTGCACCGCTATCCGGACAGGGTCCTGTTGTTGGCTACGGAGCATTGCGCGATGTATTGCCGGCATTGTACCCGCCGCAGGCTCGTGGGTGATCATGAAGAAAAAGAAACAAACCCTGAAACTAAATTTGACGCGGCCATAGAGTATATCAAAGCTAACCGTAAGATAAGGGATGTGTTGATTTCCGGCGGGGATCCGCTTACCTTAGAGGATGAGGCATTGGAATCCCTGATTGCCAAGATCCGCGACATATCGCATGTTGAATTATTAAGGATCGGTACGCGTATTCCGGCAACTTTACCGCAGCGCGTTACTGAAAATCTGGTAAACATGATCAAGAAATATTCTCCGATCTGGATGAGCATTCATTTTAATCATCCCAAGGAGATCACCAAGCGCTGTAAGAATGCCTGCGATATGCTTTCTGAAAGCGGCATACCTTTAGGCAGCCAGTCGGTGCTTCTTAAGGGCATCAACGACCGGCCATTCATTATGAAGCGCCTGATGCATGACCTTCTGCAAATGAGAGTAAGGCCGTATTATATTTACCAGTGCGATCCGGTAAGGGGCACGCAGCATTTTCGCACCCCGGTAGCCGTGGGGATAAATATTATCGAGAAATTACGCGGGCACACTTCCGGTTATGCCGTTCCGACCTATGTTATCGACGGGCCCGGCGGCGGCGGAAAGATCCCTGTGGGGCCGAATTATATTCTTTCCCAGGCCAAGGGTAAATATGTGTTGCGTAATTATAAGGGTAAGATCTATACCTACCTGGAATAATCTTTAAAATAAAGGGACAGTTTCTATTTTTCTTTTGTTTAATTTGATTGAAAAATAGAAACGGTCCCTGGATTCCTATGAAAATAAGCGCTTTTGCCATACCCGAAGTTGTTTTGGGAAAACATAACGTTAAAAACGATAAACTGGACCAGGCGGATAAACTGGTTAAGGCCAAGAAAAAAACTTATCCTCAGGTAGAGTTGGCCGGCGAGGACGCGGCAGCCGAAGCAGACGCTATAATTATTCCCAAAGACGCCAAGATGGATTTAATTCTTCGCGATTTGGATTTTGTGGAAACCCGCCTGAGTAAATCTCCGGAAGAAAAAGAAAAAATTATATTGAATAAAATGAAGGCAGCCCTGGAGAAAGAGGAGCTTATTTCCGGAATCGGATTAACCAATCAGGAAAAAGAAGTTATCTCAGGGTATGGCTTGCTTACGCTTAAGCCGGTGGTGGTGATAAATAAAGAAGAACTGGAGAATTTGGGTGTTTTGTTGGCCAGGGTATTGGCAGAGAGCGGTTTTATAAGTTTTCTCACTGTCGGCGATAAAGAAAATCGCGCCTGGTTAATTAAGCAAGGCACTACTGCCTGGGAGGCAGCCGGAGTAATCCATTCCGATATCCAGCAGGGTTTTATCCGCGCTGAAATCATAAGTTTCGCCGATTTTATTGCCTGCGGCGGAGAAACCGGAGCCAAGCAGGCGGGTAAAATGCGGCTTGAGCAAAAAGAATACGTTATGCAGGACGCCGATTTAGTTAATTTCCGGTTCAACAAATAATTTCAAAAATGGTTAAAATCAAAAGGGCCCTGATTAGTCTATCGGATAAAACCGGCATTGTGGAATTAGCCGGGCAGTTGCGGAATTTCGGCGTGGAGATTATTTCTACCGGCGGCACGGCAAAACTTTTACGCCAAAATGATATCGTAGTAACCGAAGTTTCTGAGTATACGGGGTTCCCGGAAATACTCGATGGAAGGGTAAAAACCCTGCATCCCAAGATTCACGCCGGCCTGCTTGCCCTGCGCAATAATCCTGAACATTTGCGGACATTAGCTGAGCATAATATCTTCCCCATTGATATGGTCGTAGTTAATTTATACCCTTTTGAAAAGACTGCGCAGAAACCCGGGGCAAGTATTGAAGAGGTTATTGAGAATATCGATATCGGCGGGCCTTCCATGCTGCGTTCAGCCGCTAAAAACCATCAGTCGGTAGCGGTAATTTGTAATCCGCAGCGTTATGCGCAGGTAATCGCTGAACTTAAAAAATATAACGGCGCTTTATCCGAGGATTTAATGCGTCAATTAGGCGTGGAAGTTTACGGGCACACCAGTAAATATGACGCGGCAATTTATAATTACTTATCTAATTTTTATCAAACTAAAAAAGAAGCAGAAAATTTTCCGCAAGAGCTAGACTTAGCTTTTGAAAAAATTCAAGATTTGCGTTACGGGGAAAATCCGCATCAAAAGGCAGCTTTCTACAGGGAAAAAGGAAAATCCTCCGGCTTAATTAATTTAAAACAACTGCAAGGCAAAGAGCTTTCTTTTAACAATATCCTGGATCTTGACTCCGCGCTGGAATTGGTCAAGGAGTTTAAAAATCCGGCGGCGGTAATCGTTAAACACAATAACCCTTGCGGAGCCGCGGAAGATAAAAAATTGGACCGGGCATATTTAAATGCCTGGAAAACCGATAAGCTTTCGGCTTTTGGCGGTATTGTGGCCTTAAACCGAAAAATGGATTTGGCAACCGCCAAAGTCATACTCAAGAGCGGATTCCTAGAATGCATTATCGCTCCCGGTTTTGATCAAGAAGCGATAAATTTATTTAAAGAAAAGAAAAATTTACGCCTGCTTGAGCTAAAGGATTTGAATATTATCGATGAGCCGCAGGTCAAACGCGTCAGCGGCGGCATGCTTTTGCAGGGGAAAGATTTAGCAACCCTGGATTTGAATAACCTGAAGGTTGTCACTAAAAAGAAGCCTAGTAAAAAAGAGTTGGCAACTTTAATTTTTGCCTGGAAGGTAGCCAAGCATGTAAAATCAAACGCCATTGTTTTGGCTTGCGGAACCAGGACCGTCGGTATTGGCGCCGGGCAGATGTCCCGCGTAGATTCGGTAATGATCGCCAAAAATAAAGCCGGAACTTTAAGTAAAAATTGCTGTTTGGCTTCGGATGCCTTTTTCCCCAAAGCAGACGCCATCTCCTGGGCGCATAAAGCCGGGGCCAAGGCGATAATCCAGCCCGGAGGCTCTATCGCCGATCAAGAAATTATCGCTGCCTGCGATAAATATAAGATTGCCATGGTTACTACCGGCCTGCGGCACTTCAAGCATTAAGGTATGCCCTACCCACAAGTTTTAGAATACCTGAATTCTTTCGCTAACTACGAAAAAAACACAAACTATTCCTATAAAGAAACAATCCGGCTGGCCCGTATGCGGGATTTTTTGTCTTTAATCGGGGATCCCCAAAATTCTTTGCGCGTGATTCATGTTGCCGGCACCAAAGGCAAAGGCTCGACTTGCGCTTTCACGGCCTACATTCTCAGGGAAGCGGGTTTTTCCGTCGGGCTCTATACTTCCCCCCACCTGGATGATTTTAGAGAAAGAGTAAGAATTTTGATCCCCATAAAGCCGTCATTGCGAGGGCACAAAGTGTCCGAAGCAATCTCGTCCCTTGATTTTGAAGGCATGATCTCTAAAAATGAACTAATCGGTTTAGTCCAGGAATTAAAACCGGTAATAAATAAATACAACCGCCATTCAAAATACGGGAGGCTTTCTTTTTTTGAAGTATATACCGCGCTGGCTTTCCTGCATTTTTTGCGCAAGCAGGTTGATTTTGCAATTTTAGAAACCGGCATGGGCGGCAGGTTAGACGCTACCAATACTGCCGACTCCCTTGCCTGCGGGATTGCCCCGCTTAGCCTTGAGCATACGCAGAAACTGGGTAAAACTCTGGCCAAGATCAGCGCGGAAAAAGCAGGGATCATCAAAAGCAAAGGGGCAATCGTAGTTTCCGCCCGGCAAGATAAAGAAGCGGCAAAAGTTATTTATAATCGGTGCAAAAAATTCCGGGCCAGGTTTTTTGAAGTGGGCAGGCAGATTAAATATTTTAAGTCCGGCCGGGAGTTTACCATCAAAGGTTTGCATAAAATTTATAAGCATCTGCGCCTGCGCCTTTTGGGAGCTCATCAAATGGCCAATGCTTCCCTGGCTGTTGGATTAGTTGAGGTTTTGAGTTTTTACGGTTTTCATATCGGCAGCTGGGAAATCCGCAGGGGCCTCTATAACACAATTTGGCCCGGCAGGTGCGAAGTGATTCAAAACAACCCCCGGATTGTTTTGGACGGGGCGCAAAATTTTTCCTCCGTGGATGTTTTAAAGAAAGCGATAAAAGAGAACTTTAAATATAAAAAACTTGTTTTGGTCTTGGGAATCTCGGATGATAAGGATATCGCCGGAATATGCAGGGTACTTAGCTCTCTGGCGGATGAGGTTATCTTGACGGCTGCCGCAACCCCCCGGGCGCTTGACCCTGTGAAATTATCCGGCTATTTTAAGAAAAAAGTATATTTGACGCAAAGCGTAAAAGAGGCTAAAATTTTAGCTAGGAAAATAGCGCGCAAAGAGGATTTAATTTTAGTGACCGGTTCATTATTTGTGGTTGGAGAATTCAGGGATGTTTAAAGATGATTTAGAAGATACGATTTCTGCGATTTCAACCGCTCAAGGCGAAGGCGGTATTGGTATCGTGCGTATCAGCGGCCGCAAGGCCTTGTCTATCGCCGATAAAATATTTGTTCCCGCCGGCAAAAAAAAGGCGGTAGATTTTAAGAGCTACACCATGCATTATGGAAAAATCATTGATAACGGTAAGATCGCCGATGAGGTTATCCTTTCAGTTATGCGCAAGCCCCGGTCTTATACCCGCCAAGATGTTGTGGAGATAAATTGCCATGGGGGAATTTTGGCCCTGCGCGAAGTTTTGGATTTAACTTTAAAGAAGGGGGCCCGGCTTGCCTGGCCCGGCGAATTTACCCGGCGCGCTTTTTTAAACGGCAGGATTGACCTAGCCCAGGCAGAAGCGGTAATCGATATAATCCGGGCGAAAACCGATTCGGCGCTTAAGGTTAGCTTAGGGCAGCTAAGCGGCGGCCTGTCAAAAGAAATAAATAAGCTGCGCAAGAAGCTGCTGGATATTTTAGTAACGATGGAGGCAAATATCGATTTTCCCGATGAGTCGATCCCGCAACAGGATGCCGCGGGGATGCTTCAGGGGTTTAGAGCTATTGAGGCGCAGTTAAATAAATTGTTGGAAGGCGCTTCCTGCGGCAGGATATTGCGCGAAGGTATCCATGTGGTCATTTGCGGAAAACCCAACGTCGGCAAATCCTCCCTTTTAAATGTTTTGCTTAAAAAAGAACGCTCGATCGTTACTCCTATTGCCGGCACTACCCGCGATGCCATCGAAGAGACGCTTGATATTAAAGGCATACCGGTAAAAATTGTCGATACCGCCGGTATTCTTAAGCCGCGCGATCTAATCGAGAAGAAAGCCGTCCAGCGTTCAAGGGAGCATATTAAATTAGCGGACCTGGTAATTATTTTATTTGATGCAAGCCATCGGCTGGATGAAGGAGACCGGAGATTAATCAAAGAAATAAAAAATAAACCGGCGATCGCGGTAATCAATAAAATCGACCTAAAAGTCCGCATTGAAAGAGATCAAATTAGCCGGGTATTTCAGAACGTAGTTGAGATTTGCGCCAGGAGCGCAAAAAATATCAATTTACTGGAAGATGCCCTTTGCAGCCTTGTCTATAAAGGTAAACTGCACAGCCCGGAGTTCACGTTAGTGAGTAATCTGCGCCATGCGCGCGCGCTTAAAAGCGCCCAGAAGCTAATCAATCAAGCCAGGGATGCTTTAACCGGTGGACTGCCGCCGGAATTCATCGCCCAGAACCTTAAGGATGCCTGTGTTTATTTAGATGAGATATTGGGCAGGAGTTTCTCGGAAGACCTTTTAGAGAGAATTTTTACTGATTTTTGTATCGGAAAATAAAGCTTTAAAAGCTCAAAACAGGTTTTCTTTATTGGTAAGGGCTTTGGATATTTCCTTGGATAGGCTGGCTAAGGAAAAAGGCTTGACCAGGTAACCGACCACCCCTAACGCGGAGGCCTTCTTTATATCCACCGAGTCACCAAGGCCGGAGATAATGATTATCGGGATAGCTTGGGTTTGCGGGTCATTATTTAAAATCTCGCAGATTTCAAATCCCCCAAGATCCGGCATAAGCAAATCTAGCAGTATAAGGTCGGGTTTAAATGAATTAATGGAACTTGAGACATCCTTGGATTCTTTACAAACCATGACTTCAAAACCCGAACCGCTTAGATAGTCTTTTAATAGGGAGAGGACTTCTTCCTGATCGTCAACGACGAATATTCTTTTTTTCGGAGCCTTATCCATAATTAATAAAAGTTTATTTTATAGGGGTATTCAACTTTGCTTATTAGTATAATTATTTTTGGGCAATAGTCAATAAAACTTATTGCAGAAAGCCAATTTTCATTAGATAATAATGGATAACTTTACTGTTTTATTGGCTTTAGGAAACGCGATGAATAAAATAAAAATTGAAAAAGCCGTGCGTCAGATTTTAGAAGCTATCGGTGAAGATCCCAAAAGGAAGGATCTTTTGGACACTCCGCGCCGGGTTGCTCAAATGTACGAAGAGATATTCTCCGGGATTAAGCAGGATCCGGAAAAAGAGCTGGAGGTTATTCTTGACCAGAAGCACCATGAGATTATCCTTCTGCGCGACATACCGTTGTATTCTGTTTGCGAACACCATCTTTTGCCTTTTTTAGGCAAGGCAAATATCGCTTATATTCCCAAGAACGGTCGGGTAACCGGGTTAAGCAAGCTTGCCCGCATAGTGGATATTTTGGCCCGCCGGCCGCAGGTTCAGGAAAGGTTAACCACGCAAATTGCCGAGATCGTGATGAGCAAGTTAAAGCCGCTGGGAGTAATGGTGGTTATCGAAGCTGAGCATTTATGTATGTCTATGCGCGGGGTAAGGAAACCCGGGACGATGACGGTAACCAGCGCGGTGCGCGGGATCTTTAAAGAGAATGAGAAGACCCGTTCTGAAGCGCTGGCTTTAATGCGGTAATGAAAGGAAAGGAAGAAAGAGCTTTGAGAAAAATTCTGATTTTGTTATTTTTCGCGTTTATTTTATCCGGCTGCGCTACTTATAAATTTCAGAAATCCGTTTCATCCGGAAATCAGGGTTATTTGGTTACTTATGATGGGGATCCTATTTTGGAATATACCATTGGGAAAGAAAAAACCCTGCCGGATTTAGCTTTAGCCAAGGAGCGTTTTAAGCGCCGCCGGTCGACAATTGAGTATTATTATAAGCAGAGCGGCCAGATTGAGTCCCGATTTAAAGAATTCCTCTGGGATGTGCCGGCAATGTGCATGGATTTTGTGAGCGGTGTTTTACGTTGGCCGTTTATTGCCGTATCCGATTATAAATACAACCATAATCCTAAATATAAAGAAAGAATGGACAGGCTGGATCAAGAGAGGGAGGCATTGGAGAAAGCCCGGATAAACAGCTTAAAAGAAAAACTTACTGCCTATATCGCTCAAGATCTAGCCAAAGAACATTTACCACAAAGTAAAGTTGTTGAAACCCCCGTTACGCCTAAATCTCCTGAGCCGGTTGTTTTGCCGTTTGCTCAGGGGGCCTTGCCGCCAGCCCCACCGGTATCTTTGGCAGTTCAGACGCAAGTTCCTAAAAAAATAGAAACACCTAAGACCGAAACACCAGTTATAAAAGAACCAATTTCTCCGGTCTTGGCCACCGCACCGGCACCAATCAAAACAGTATTGGAGCCTCCGGTTGCCGTGATTACTGCAAAACCCATAAAAGGTTATTCTCCGCTTACGGTAAAATTTTCCGGGCAGAAATCATATTCTAAAAACGGCAAAATCGTTTCTTATAATTGGGATTTTGGCGACGGAGATAC
This sequence comes from Candidatus Omnitrophota bacterium, assembly GCA_028716245.1. Taxonomy (NCBI): domain Bacteria; kingdom Pseudomonadati; phylum Candidatus Omnitrophota; species Candidatus Omnitrophota bacterium. The sequence continues at coordinate 84,079 of JAQUQW010000002.1, forward strand.
CTCATCCAAGAAAAATCCCGAGAACACTTATTGGAGTACTGTTTATGGAGCGCGTAATTTTACCGTAACCCTTACAGTCAAGGACGCAGCAGGCTCAACCTCCAGCGCCACTTCAATAATCGAAGTATCCACCCCCTAAAGGCGAAACAGTTTCCCAGCTAATCGGGAAACAGGGTTAACTAAAGTAAAAATTTATTCAAAAGCCCGTAATTATTACCAAGATTTCTTTCCGTGTAACTGCAAAAAGTATAATCTTTGGGGCTGTTTACTAATTTTGCCCTTACAGGGTTTGTTTCGATATAGGAAATACAGTCTAGCACATACCGATTTTTAACAATCAATTTCGCTTTAAATTTACCCTGCCAAAGATGGCCAACCTTGTTGTATTTTTTATTATAATAAGCAGTATAGGAACGTTGCAGGCATTGCATAAAATTAGATAATTTTTCCGGCACGACCGGTTGCCCCATCAAATGGACATGATTAGGCATTAAGCAGTAACCATATAGATGGAAAGAATACTTCATTTTGTAATGTTTTAGTTGTCCAAGGTAGAACCCGAAGTCACTTTTTTCAATAAAAACTATTTGTTTCTGATTTCCTCTTGCATAAATATGATAACAGGCGTTTTCGATTAATATTCTTGTTTTTGTCATTTCTCCTCCTTAGCCCCCGTTTCCCGATTGGGTCGGAAACAGTTTCGGGTTTTGGGTTTAATTTAGTAGTTTATCCAGGCTTCGGTATTGCACTGCCTCCGCAACATGCTCGGCGCAAATTATTTCCTCTTGGTTTAAATCCGCAATCGTCCGGGCAACTTTCAGTATTTTATCATAAGCCCTGGCGGAGAACCCTAATTCGGACATCGCCATCCGTATCAACTTTTGCGCGTTCTCATCCAGAAGACAATGTTCCTTGATTAATTTACTCTGCATTTGGGCATTGCAAAATATTCCCGTTGATTTAAATCTTTCCCGTTGAATGGCGCGCGCATTTTCCACGCGCTGCCTGATTGCTTGCGAGGTTTCCGTGTTTTTTATCTCGGATAATTCCCGGTATTTTACCTGCGGAACTTCAATATGTATATCAATCCGGTCAAGCAGGGGGCCGGAAATCTTGCCTAAATAATTCCTGATTTTTGTGGTATTGCAATGGCAGGTTTTCTGCGGGCTAAAATAATTCCCGCAGGGGCAAGGGTTAAGGGCTGCGGCCAAAATAAAATTAGCCGGAAAAACCAAAGTCCCTTTTAAGCGGCTGACGCAAATTAAATTATCTTCCAGCGGTTGCCTCAATGCTTCCAAGGCCTTACGGCTGAACTCCGGTAATTCATCCAGAAATAAAACTCCATGATGAGACAGGCTTATTTCTCCCGGCTTAGGAATGCTGCCTCCGCCAATTAATGCGATATCTGAAATACTGTGGTGGGGAAAGCGGAAAGGCCGGGTTCCGATAAAACCATCCTTGTTTAACAATGCCTTTGCTACTGAATGGATCCGGGTTATTTCCAGGGCTTCTTGTAAGCTGAGGCTGGGCATAATGGTGGGGATTCTTTTGGCAAGCATAGTTTTACCGCTGCCCGGCGGCCCCAGCAAAACAATATTGTGCCCGCCTGAGACAGCTACCTCAATAGCTCGCTTAGCAAAATATTGGCCTTTGACTTCGGAAAAATCCAGGCTGTAATTCGCGTTTGTCTTAAGGATTTCTTCGGGAGCCAGTTTAAATGGCTGCCTGAGGCCGGGGTCGGCTAAGAATTGCACGACTTCTTTTAAAGTTCTTAAAGGCCAGGCAGATATTTCCGGTATAATCCCGGCTTCTTTGGCATTTTCTTCGGGAAGTATAAGGTTCTTCAGCGGTAATTTTGCCATGGTTAAACTTATTGCCAGGACTCCGTGAACTGGCCGTAGCTGCCCGTCCAGAGATAGCTCTCCCAGAAAAGAGTAATTTTTAATAAGATCCTCATTAATTTGTTTGGTTGCCGCCAGAATGCCTAAAGCAATGGCTAAGTCAAAGCATGCCCCCTCTTTTTTGATGTTGGAAGGGGCCAGGTTCACGGTTATTCTCTCCGCGGGCCACTGGAAACCCGAATTTTTGATTGCCGAGCGCACCCTCTCTTTGCTTTCTTTTATCGCCGTGTCGGCTAAACCGACCAAGGTAACTACCGGAAGCCCCCTGGCAACATCGATTTCTATTTCAACCGGGTAGGCTTCCAGGCCCAAGAGGCCAAAGCTGTAAATTTTTGAGATCATCGTTTCTCCTTTCTAGGATAATAGACGTATTGAACAGGGGAATCTAACCGAAAAAAGCTTGCTTTTTAGGCCGAGGATTATATAATATAGGCTTATGAATAAGGATGCGGTTAAGAACATAGTGCTTATCTTATTACTGGGTATTACTGTTTTTAGTATGGTCAAGTACGTCAGTGAATTAAGGGAAAGATTTAGGCTCCAAGAAAGCTTGGTCCAAACCCAGGACCAGGTTACCGTCTTAGCCCAAGAGAAGCAAAACCTATTGCAAGACTTAAAGAAAGAGAAAGAGTCCAAAGAGCAACTGGAGCTGAAAAACGCGAAACTTAAAGGATATCTACGGGCAGGCGGGAACAGGATTAGGCGCCTTTTTCGGGATAATGCCATAAGCCAGAATAATCTTGAGGACGCAAGCGCCAGGCTCTCCATATTAAAGGCGGAGAATCGGGCTCTTATTGACAGCCATAAACGTATTTATATGGAAAATGAAGGATTTAAATTAAAATTAAGTTCGGTTGTTGAGTTAAAAAAAGCAATCAAAGAGTTAAAGGCCAAAAAGCGCAGAAGTCCCGATTCGGAAGCAGGAGGCAACCAGGGTTTTTTGATCAGGGATAGCCAGCCAACTGCTTTAGAGAAGGTTAAGATCGAAGTTCTTCCTGCCCAAACTAAAAAATAATGAGAGATTTTTTCGCGGAGATTTATAGGAACAAGGTTTTGATGACGACTATCTCGGCTTGGTTGATTGCTCAGACGATTAAAGTGGCCATCGGAGTCATCCGGATGAAGAGGTTTGATTTCCGCTTATTTATCGGCAGCGGCGGGATGCCTTCTGCCCACGCGGCCGGGGCCGCATGTTTAGGGACAAGCATAGGAATTGAGCATGGATTTGACAGCGTTTATTTTGCTTTAGCGTTTGCTTTTGCCATTGTGGTTATGTTCGATGCTCAAGGAGTGCGCCGCTCAGCGGGTAAACAGGCCGGTATTTTAAATAAAATTATGGAGGATATATATTGGCAGGGCAAGATCCAGGAGTTGCGTTTGCGTGAACTTATCGGGCATACTCCCGTAGAAGTAATTGTGGGGTTATTTTTAGGTATTGTTATTGCTTTGGTATCTTACAGGAGGTCTTAATGAATAAAAAATATTTGGTTATAATTATAGCGGTAGCGATAATCGCGGGAGTTTTGGTGGTTTTAGCCGGCAAAAAGATAAACAACCCGGTTGGCCCGGCCGGCCGTTCATCTGTGCGTATCTGGTTGAACCAAGCGCGCCAGTTTGAGGCCAAAGGCAACCTGCTTGAGGCAAAATTATTGTATCAGAAACTGGTGAATGATTTTCCGGAGTCCCCGGATGTAGCGTATTGGCAGAAGAAGGCTGAAGATATAAATATTAAATTATTATTTTCATCCGTGGTTACTCCGAAAAGCATAGTCTATAAGATCAGGCCCGGAGACACCATCAATAAGATCGCCCGCGAACATAAAACCACTCCGGAGTTGATTATGAAGAGCAATAATATCAATGATGCGCTGATAATTCCGGGCCGGGCAATAAAGATTTGGAACGCGCCTTTTAGCGTCCTGGTTAATAAATCCCAGAACATACTTATGCTTAAAAGCGATGAAGAGATATTCAAGACATACATCGTGTCCACCGGAAAAAATAACTGCACTCCCGTGGGCACATTTAAAATTGTCAATAAACTTACCAATCCCACCTGGTTTAAGGCCGGGGCGATAGTTCCGGCGCAAAGCGCGCAAAATGTGCTGGGTACCCGTTGGATGGGTTTTGATTTAGCCGGTTATGGCATCCACGGGACCACCGAGCCAAAAGAGCTGGGCAAACAGGTAACCCAGGGATGCGTGCGCTTGAATAATTCTGATGTTGAAGAACTTTACAATATTATCCCAGTCGGGACAGAAGTTACCGTCATTGATTAATCCTTATGGCCGGACTAGATTTTGAAAAACCTATCCTAGAGCTAGAGAAAAAAATCCAAGAGCTTAAATCTTTTATGGCTGAAAAAAAGATTGATTTGTCTTCAGAAATCAAGAAGCTCGAAGAGAAGCTGGAGCATTTAAAAAAAGATACTTATATTAATCTTAGCGCTTGGCAAAAAGTGCAGCTTGCCCGCCATCCCAAGCGGCCTTATACATTGGATTATATCGGTATGATTATGTCGGACTTTGTGGAACTGCACGGCGACCGGCTTTTTAGCGATGATAAGGCGATGATTTGCGGTTTGGCAAAGCTGGATAAAATTAAGGTTATGGTCATCGGGCATCAAAAAGGCCGCGACACCAAGGAAAATTTAAAACGCAATTTTGGCTGCGCCCATCCGGAAGGATACCGCAAGGCCTTGCGGGTAATGCAATTGGCTGAAGAATTTGATTTGCCGATCGTAGTCCTTATTGATACCCCCGGAGCATATCCGGGTATCGGGGCTGAAGAGCGCGGGCAGTCTCACGCGATCGCGCTGAATTTACGGGAGATGGCCTCGATTAGCGTGCCGATTATGGCGATTGTGATTGGAGAAGGAGGCTCAGGAGGGGCTCTTGGGGTGGGGGTGGCTGACCGGGTGGCGGTTTTAGAAAATTCATATTATTCGGTTATTTCTCCGGAAGGATGCGCGGCAATCCTTTGGAAGGACGGGGCCAAGGCCCCTCAAGCGGCAGAGGTATTAAAACTTACCGGCCAGGATCTTTTAAAAATGGGCATTATCGACGAGGTAATCCCCGAACCCCTGGGCGGAGCGCATCGTGACGCGCAAAAAACCGCTTTAAACATCAAGGAAGCAATTTTAAGGAATTTTAAGGAATTAAGGCTTTTGGATAAAGAAGCATTGCTTAAATTAAGGTATAAGAAGTTCAGGTCAATGGGTGTTACCGGATGATTGAGCAGGAGCTAATTTTATTAGGCCTGTTACGCCAAAGCCCCAAGCACGGTTACGAAATTAAGGTAAAAGCGCGCGAAATCCTCTCCTCTTTTGCCGGAGTCCAGTTAAAGTCAATATATTACCCCCTAAGAATTTTAGAAAAAAAAGGCCTGCTTACCAAGTGCGCGGATAAATTAGGCAGCAGGCCAAGGCGTTTTGTCTATTGCCTTACCGAAAAGGGTAAAGAGCGCTTTGAGATATTGCTTAATAAAAACCTGCTGGATTTTACGCGCCCCCAGTTTACTCTTGACCTAAGTTTATATTTCCTCAACTTCTTGAAACCAGCTTTAGCCCGGCGCCGGCTAAAGAAGAGGCTGGAAATTTTAGGAAAGATCTCCAGCGGCATAGAAAAGATGCTAAAAACCAAAGAATTAAAAGAATCCCTGGCGATTTCCCGGATTATGGAACATAATCTCTGCCTGCTGCGTGCCGAGTCTTCCTTCCTGAGTTCACTCCTCCAAAAAATTTAAATAGGGACAGCGACCATTTTTCTCTAAGCTAAACTTCCAAAAAATGGTCGCTGTCCCTATTTATTTAGGCATAAAAGACGTTGAAAATACTATGGTTAGAACAAGGTAACGGTTCAATAGGGGGACGTTTATATTTTTTTAAAGTTGAAGCTGTAAAAAATAGAAACGTCCCATTTCTTTTAAGGCGGACAGCAAGTTTTTATGCCCCCGTCGGCAAAATCAGTAAAAAAAGTAAAATAGTGCTTGACAAAACATATTATTTTATATATTATTTCATATATAATATAGTAATTGCTATAACATACCATAATGATTTTTTCAAATGGAGGAAACATAATGGCTAAAATATTGATCTCACCGGGTGAAATCAGCAAAATCCACAATATCTCCTATCAGACGATAAACTACTATACAAATTTAGGCCTGTTGATGGTCAAGAAAAGGAACGCCAATAACCGGCTTTATAGTTCCCGGCAGGTAAGCGCCTGCTTAAAGAAGGTCAATGACCTTAAAAGCCGGGGGTATTCCCTGAAACTTATCTGTGATCTGTTAAGAAAGGGTTAAATGAGCTATTATTCGGTCCTTGGACTAAAAAAAGAGCCTTTTTCCAACAGCCCTGACCCGGAATTTTTTTACGAGTCAAATGAGCATAAGGCGGCGCTGATGCGCCTGCTGGTTGAAATACGCCTGCGCCGGGGTTTGAGCGTCATCTTAGGCGATGTTGGAGTAGGCAAGACAACCCTTTCGCGTAAACTTTTTCAAATGCTCAAAGAGCGCCCGGATATGCTTTTTTATATGATTATGGACCCTACCGCCCAAAGCGAGGAGCTTTTTCTGGAATCATTAGTGCGCACATTCAATATCCAGGACCAGATCCAGGGCAAAGCAAGCATCCTTGATTATAAAGAGGCGATTAAAAAACACCTTTTCCAAAAAGGGGTTGAAGAGAATAAAACCATAGTTTTGGTGGTGGATGAAGCGCAGAAGTTAAACGCCGATTCGCTGGAAATTTTACGCGTTTTACTGAATTATGAAACAAATGAATTTAAATTACTGCAGTTGGTGCTTTTTGCGCAGATGGAACTTTTGCCGCGGATCAAGGAGATAAAAAACTTTTTTGACCGGATTGTGCTTAAATACGTGATCAATCCTTTGGATGAGCCGGAAACGCGGGATCTGATTAGTTTTCGCCTCAGGCAATCCGGGTTTAATACAGAGTTGAAACTCTTTACAGACGAAGCAGTTAATGAAATCCAGCATTACAGCCAAGGGTATCCCCGCAGAATAAACCTGATTTGCCATAACGCGCTAAGAAACCTGATTATGGGTAACAAAACGGTTATCGATGGGGCGCTTATCCGTGACTTAGTCGCAAGGAGCGTAGTGTAATGATCGACAAGCAAACTTCTGACGAGAGGTTACTTAAACTTATTGAGGGCACCGGGGAACCTAAACACCCGGGAGCTATGTCCGTCGGGGCAAGAAGGCTGGCCGCCCATCCCCTGGCCGTTAAACTTAATTTTCTTGAACTAAAATCGAAGCTTAAAGACTTAAAGGTTAATTTACTCGTTTTAAATAAAGGCTTGATTGGTTTGGCAGTTTTCCTAACGTTTATGTTTTTGTATATCCTTATCAGCGGTTCAATAATTTCTAAATCCAACTCTATTTCTTTTACCCCCAGGGATAGCTCGGCAATAATAAAATTAATATCCGCCGGAGAGGCTCAAGGGTTGATGCGCAAAAACATCGCCAATCAGAATATCACCAGGGATTTTTTTCTTCCCTTTGGCGAAAAACGCAGTGTTCCTGTGCAGGAGGAGGGCCCGGATATAACCGAAGAGGTCAAGGCCCTGAAACTTGTCGGCATTATCTGGTCGCGTAATCCTGAAGTGATGATTGAAAATTCCAAAGACTCTCGGACATATACTTTAAAAAAAGGCGAATCGCTTGGCGATAAGTTCAAGATTAAAGAGATTTCACGGACTTCGGCTATTTTGGTGGTAACCACCCCGGCCGGCTTAAAGGAATATGAGTTAAGATGAAGTTAGAAAAGCTTATTTTATGCGCGGTTTTTATTTTGTCCTTTGCAGGATTGGTTTTGGCCGAAGATATTATCGTTGAAGCTGCTAAAGCGTCTGAGCCGTCAGCAACATTTACCGATAAAGTTTCTTTGGATTTAAAGGGGGTTGATATTAACGAACTTTTTAAATTACTTTCCGCGAAAACCGGGATAACGATTATTCCGTCTCCGCAGGTCAGCGGGAGGATCACGGTATTTATGAATGATTTAAGCTTTTCCGATGCGCTGGATGTAATTGTTACCATGCAGGATTTGGCTTATGAAAGAAAGGCAAATGTAGTCAAGGTAATGACTTTGGCAGAATATGAAAAGGCCTACGGAAAGAAATTCGGAGAGCGCAAGGAAACCCGCACCTTTAAGCTTGCTTATGCTAAGCCGGCAAACGTGCTCAATGTGATCAATTCCCTGAAATCCGAGCTGGGCAAGATTATTTCCGATGATTCAACCGGCACCGTCATTATTATAGATACTCCGCAATCCATGGAAGTTATGGCTAATACGATAAAAGAGCTTGACCGGCCCCTGGAGACGCTGGTCTTTGATGTCAACTACGCGCGTTTTACCGATATAAAAAATTACCTTAATGAACTGATTACTCCGGGAGTCGGGCAGATAATCGTGGATGAAAGAAGCAGCAAGGTGGTTGTTTATGACCTGCCGCAGCGCTTAAACCGGATAAAGAAACTTATGCGGGAGTTTGACGAACAATCGCGCCAGGTGCTGATTACCGGCGAAATTATTGAAGTTACGATCGATGATAAATTCCAAAGCGGTATTGCCTGGGATAAGATTTTTAACCAAGCGGACCTGCATAACCTGGAGTTGGTGGGGAATTTTCCCATAAGCCCGGCGCTTTCCAATTATGGAAAGATCAGCTTAGGCACATTAGCCCAGGACCATTATAATATAGTAATGAATATGCTTAGTACTTACGGCTCTACGAAAGTGCTTACCCGGCCAAGGATTGTTGTGGTCAATAAGGAGGAAGCTAAAATACTTGTCGGTACGCGCGAGGCTTATGTAACCTCGACCCAAAGCCAGGGACAATCCACGACCCTTACCGCGGAAAGCGTGCAGTTTATCGATGTTGGGTTAAAACTTGCGGTTGTGCCGACCATTGGCGCCGATGGTTTTATTACAATGAAGATAAAACCTGAAGTCAGTTCAGTGCAGAGCACATTAACCACAACTGCCGGCACGGTTGTGCCGATAGTGGAAACCTCGCAATCCGAGACAGTGGTTAAAGTAAAAGACGGCAATATGCTGATTATCGCCGGACTGCTTAGAGAAGAAAATGACAAAAGTGATTCAGGGTTGCCTGGCTTATCGCGCCTGCGCATCTTGGGCCATTTATTTTCTACGAGGGGAAGGGAAAAGAAAAGAAAAGAGTTGGTTATATTTATAACTCCTACAATAATAACCGGAACAAACAATATCAGCCGTGAGGTAAAGAGTGAAAGCAAACAATAAACTCATAAATAGGGACAGCGACCATTTTTTCAAAAACCTTTGGATTCGTAAAAAATGGTCGCTGTCCCTATTTATCCTGCTATCTTTAATCAGCCCGCTTGGCGCAAAAAGCGATTCCGCGCAGGAAGATCAGATAGTTGAAGAGAGTCCGAAGGATAAGATATCCTTGGACCTGAAAAATGTGGATATTGTTGAGTTATTGCGGATTGTCTCGCTTAAAACCGGAAGGACAATCGTTCCCAGCAAGGATGTTTCCGGCCGCATCACCATCTATTTAAGCCAGGTTGCCTTTGATGACGTCCTGGATATTATCCTGCTTACTCAAGGGTTGGCCCTAAACAAAAAAGATAACGTGTATTATGTGATGAGTGAAGCCGAATACAAAAAAATGTATGGCCGGGATTATATTGACCAGAGAAAAATTGAAACAGTCAAGCTTTCCTACGCCAAGCCTTCCATAATTTTTAACGCGCTCGGCCAGCTTAAATCCGATGTCGGTAAAATCGTAGTTGATGAAGCCAGCGGCACGATAATCCTGATCGATATCCCGGAAAAGCTGGAACTGCTTCAAAAAACAATCAAAGAATTAGACCAGCCGTTGACTACCGCTATCTATGACCTTAATTACATTAAGCCTGCCGATGCCAAAACCCAGCTTAACGCCGCCATTACTCCGGGTACAGGCGAGGTAATTATCGATGAAAGAAACGGCAAGGCCATAATTTCGGACCTGCCCAGAAAAATAGATAAGTTAGGGATGCTGGTGCGTGAGATAGACGAGGAATCCCGCCAGGTTTATATTGAAGCCGATATCGTCGAGCTTACTTTGGATAATCAATTCCAAAGGGGGATAGACTGGGAAAAGCTATGGAGTTCTGCGGCAATGAATGGATTGGATTTTTCCGGGAATTTTCCTTTAGCCGCTTTAACGGCAGTGGGGGCAATAACTCAGAAAATCTCAGTGGGTACCTTTGCCACCAATCATTACCAGGCGATCCTGAATTTTCTAAATACCTACGGAACTACGCATGTTGTTTCCCAGCCGAGGATTGCCGTAGTCAATAACGAAGAAGCCAATATTATGGTCGGTACGCGCGAGGCGTATATTACTCAGACGCAAAGCCAGGCAACCGCGACCACCGTAACTTCTGAAACCGTAGAGTTTATCGATGTTGGTGTTAAATTAAAAGTTGTACCTAAAATCAGCGCCGATGATTTTATTACGATGAAGATAAAACCTGAAGTCAGTTCTGTTACCAGGACGCTTACTACTTCTCTGGGTAGCGTTGTTCCAATAGTGCAAACTTCTCAGTCAGAAAGTGTCGTAAAAATAAAAGACGGGATGATGATTATGATCGCCGGAATGACTAAAGTTGAGAAGACCGACACAATCAACGGCTGGCCGGTATTGTCAAAAATCCCTTTCTTAGGAGTATTGTTTAGCAATCGCGTGAAGGATACCAAGAGGACCGAAGTAATTATTTTTCTTACCCCGCACCTGTCGCGCGGCGACGCGGGGTTAAGAGGGGATGAGATAACTAAAATATTGCCGATGGAGAATTTACCGGAGCGCTTGCAAAACAAGGTAGTCAGGGATAAAGCAATAGATAAGGGGCTATTTACTCCTGAAAAGATGAAGGAAGAATTGGCCAAGAAGCAGGCAATAGAGGTAGCTGCCGAAGAAACAGCCGAAAGGACCGCCGCAGACAAATTGGCAAAGGCGGCAGAAAAGGCAGAAAAGGCAGCGGTCAAACAAACAGTTGCCGCCGAAGTAAAGAAATCCAGCCCAAGAGAAGCCGCCAAAGAATATTACCAAAAAGGCCTGCGCGCGCAGGCGGATTCCGATAATGAAGAAGCAATCCGTAATTTTATAAGAGCCGCGCAGTTGGATAAAAAATACGCCGCCGCTTACAATAGTTTAGGGATTATTTATGAGCAGGAGAGTAAGCCCGAGAAATCCGAGGAGATGTATCTAAAGGCCGTTTCAGCTGACGAGCGTTATTGCCCGGCCTATTCAAATTTAGCTTTATTTAATGAAAATCGCAAAGATTTTACCAAAGCTTTAGAGTATTGGCGCAAACGCGTTTTATACGGCGATCAAAATAGCGAATGGACAAAAAAGGCTATACAGCGGATAAAAGAACTTGAGAGCAACAAAGGCGAAACTGTTTCCGATTCAATCGGGACAGGGGGGTAGGTATCATCCCCATGTCCCGAACAACTTGGAAACAGTTTCGATAAATAATGAACATAAATTTTAAAGAAAAGAAATTGCTTCTGGCGTTTGCGTTTTTAATCCTGCTTACCTTTTTAATCGGCCTGTTTGGCATAGCCCAGATCCAGGGATTAAGCCGTAAGATCGAAGGTTTAGGCAGGTATAATTTAAAGCGGCAGAGCGCCGTGCTGGAGATGCGTATAAATAACGCGGTTTATGCCATGGGTATCCGCAATTATGTTTTTTGGCGCGCCTTCCGCTATTTGAACGCCATGCCGATAGCGGTAAACGTGGATAAAGTTTTTGCCGTAGGAGAAAATTTTAAAAACCAGCTTAAGATTTACCGCCAAAGCGCATACTTAGGCCAGGAAAAAGAGTGGGCAAATCAAATTACTGTTTCATTCGATGAGGCTTTTACGCTTGGCAAAAAAATTATTCAATCAGCGGATAAAGAGGAATCCGGAAAAATCAACGAGGCTACAAATAACCTGCTGATGAACTTTGAGAACCGTATTTATAAAATAGACGAGTTTTTGAATAATTTTATGGGTAAATCCAATCTTGAAGATGTGCAGCGGCAGTTATTTTTGGCTAACGCGGATAAGCAGCAGGCGATTTTTTTCTTAAAAATCAGTTTAATCAGCGCGCTGATTGTGGGGATATTGATCGCGCTCTCTGTATATCGCCGAAGAATCAAGGAGCGCTCCTACCGCCAGCAAATTTTTAACCGGATGATTAATATTGAGGAGAACGAAAGGAAAAATCTTTCCGCGGCGGTGCATGATGAAATGGGCCAGGATTTAAGCGCGCTAAAAATTTACCTTGGGCTTGTTTCTCAGGAGCTGGCGGAAGCAAAAGAAGATTTGAAAGCAAAAGTCGAAGAATGCAAAAAGATAACCGCAGGACTTATTGACAAAAGCCACAACATTGCCTTTTTGCTCAGGCCTCCGGATTTGGATGAAGTGGGATTGTTGGAAAGTTTAGAGTCGCTGCTTTTAGAATCCAGCCATCTCAGCGGCGTTGAATATATTTTTCAAAAACCCGCCGGCAGCCTTGCGTTGGCTCCGGAGTACAGCTTGTTAATTTACCGCATAGTGCAGGAACTGGTTACGAATATGATCAAGCACTCAAAAGCTAAAAATGTGGAAGTCAGTATCAATAAAAACGCAAATTCCATAGAATTATTTTACCGCGATGACGGGCAGGGGTTTGATTACAATCAGGACGCCAGGAAATTCTTAAGGCGCAGGGAAGATAAATTCCGGCTTGGGCTAATCGGCTTAAAAGAAAGGGTGGAGGTGCTCGACGGGTCAATGCAAATAAATTCATCTTCCGGAAAAGGGACGAGCATTACCGTAACACTTCCGATAATATGCCCATAAAAATTGCGATCGTTGATGACCATGATATAATCCGCACCGGCGTAAAAAGCGTTTTGGAAAAACACACCCAGTATGAGGTTTGTGTTGAAGCAGCCAACGGAGAAGCGGCTTTAAAAGCCGCCGAAGACTTTAAACCGGACATTATGCTGTTGGACATTTCGATGCCCAAACTCAGCGGGCTGGATATAATCAGCCGGATAAAACGCCTCAGCCCACAGACAAAGATAATCATTATCTCGGTCTATAAATTAGGCACATATATCTTAAAGGCTTTACGCTGCGGGGTTAACGGTTATATCAATAAAGATAATCTTGCCGAAGAGCTTATCCCGGCTTTATCGCGCATAAGTTCCGGAGGTTCTTATCTGGGTTCAGAAATCTCTGACTATTTGGCGCAGACAATGCAGGATTCCCAAAAAAAAGAAATACCAAAAGGGTTAAAGATTTTAAACGCGCGTGAACAGGATGTCCTGCGCCTGGTAGCGGAAGGTAAAACCGCCAGGGAGATCGCCGAAGTCATGTTCTTGAGCCGCCGCACAGTAGAAAATTACAAAAATAGCATACTTAAAAAGCTGAATTTACATAAGACCAGCGACCTGATTAAATATTCATTGGAGAATAAATTTCTCGATGCTTAAGAAGGTAGATAAAATTTTGAAAATAGCACGGCAGGATGATGAAATTCTGGCGGTATTTCTATTCGGCAGCCTAGCGCGGCGAGAAGGACATAAAACAAGTGATATAGATATTTGTTTAATATTGAAACCAGGCAGGTATTCTTCTTTAGGCCTTTCTGAGAAAAGGTTTGAATATCTTAAGGTATTCGATTTAGATGTGCAGATTTTTCAACAGCTGCCTCTTTATATTAAAATGAGGGTGATAAAGGATGGGAAAAAACTTTTTTGCGCGAATGAAGATGAGTTATATCAAAGTGTTTTTAACACGATTACGGAATTTGAAGATTATAGAGATATTTACCGTGATTATTTAATGGAGGTAGGAAATGTTAGATAAAAATAGGATTTTGGTGAAAATTGATGAGCTTGATGGTTATCTTGATGAGCTTGAACAGATTGCCCCGGCAAAATTGAAATTTAAAGAATACCAGGTAATCGAAAAAAAACGCAGTTGTGAAAGGTTATTACAGCTTTCCATTGAAGCTGTAATCGATATTTGCAAATTTTTTGTTTCGGGGATGAGATTAGGATTGCCTGCTGAGGAGAATGACCTTTTTGATAAAATGCAAAAGAAAAAATTATTGTCTAAGGAGATGGCGGTGATTTTAAAAGAAATGAAAGGTTTTAGGAATATTTTGGTTCACGAATATGCAGCCGTGGATGACGAACTTGTATTTAAAGCAATAAAGACAAAATTAAAAGATTTTAGGAGATTTAAGAAAGAAATCTTAGCAGTATTGGCAAGAGTTAGCAGATAAGGGGATATCATGTTTAAGATTAAAAATGTCCAATTTGAAATGTCCAATGTGAATAAAATAGGGACAGCGACCGTTTTTTGGTCGTTTTGCTTAGAGAAAAATGGTCGCTGTCCCTATTTAAAAAAGAGTATAATGCGCAATGAAAACGAGTAGTTTACCCATTGAAAGAATATATGATAAATAGTATATTATCTGTAGATGAAAGAAGGGCAGCAGAAGAGGATGAAATGAATAAATATACTGTTGGCATAATTCTGGGTATTTTAGGCGCGGGGTTAAATTGCCAGGCGCAGGCGAATCAGGTCTTAGAGCAGGCGCCTTTTGTCCTGGAAGATAATTTAGCCGGCCCGGCCACGGTAGAACCAGAGCCGATCTTTGCCACAGGAATAATCAAAACTATCTGTGTATCTTATGAGTTTACCGGCCAGGTGAGTTTAGAAGCCAGCACCAATGGAGGCGTTGATTACACAAAAATAATCAATGGCTCACCGCTTGTTGATGGATTTATTCCGGGAAACCAGCTGCGCTTTAGGGCAAATATCGGACCGGCAAGCAGTTTAAAAAAATTAACCATTGGTTACACTGATTCATCAGGAGTATCCAGATTATACCGCAACCCCGATTTAGCAAATTATAAAAATCACCGTGAAATTTATATTTCCGGAGGCAGCCAGGAAGTATTTAATTATCCCCTGGAAATAAAATTGGATCCTTTAGCAGCCGGCACTGAAATTTATTTTACCGCGGCTGACGGTCAAACTCCGCTTTATTATTATTTAGAAGATCCCGCGCGCTGCTACGTGAAGGTTCTCCAGATCCCCAAAGAAGGCACAAAAATTTATGTTTACTGGAAAAATAGGGACAGCGACCGTTTTTCTCCAAGTGAAACAACCAAAAAACGGTCGCTGTCCCTATTTTTAGACGGCAATAAAGTTTTTCCGTTTTTTGAGGATTTTAACGATGCCTCTTTAAACGCGGAAAAATGGGAAATAATTCCCGGGCTAAAAAAAGAATACAGCATTAAAGATGGATATTTACGGATTAAAGATTGTTTAGTGGTAACGCGAAATTTTAAAACCCAACAGGGCATCCTGGAGTTCAAAGCCAAGGCGGAAGAGAACGCGGGGATCCAGGTAGTTGTGCGCACAAAAGTTTCCGCGGGGTTATCTCCTTACGAACAAATAGTTTACTCTTCGAATTATCCGGGAGCAGAACATACTATCGCGATCAATAACATTGCCAAGGTGAATATAAGTAATCCGATAAAACCGCTTACCTATTATATCTATCAAGCAACCATCAATTCCACCGGCATTCTTTTTGAAAGATACAGTGAAGACCGGAAGGAAAAACAGGCCGAGATAAAATTTTTGGATGTGGGGAATTTTAGTGAAGGTTATATTGGTTTAAAAGCGGATGCCGCGCCGTTTAATGCCGGCAGTGTTTATTTCGATTGGATCAGGGTCAGGCCGTATGTGGAAGTTGAACCAAAGGCGGTGATAAATAGGGACAGCGACCGTTTTTCTCTTCTAGGCGACCATGAACCTGTTGCTGAGGTGATGAGATGAAAGCGGCCCTATTTCCCGATTGGGTTGGAAACTGTTTCGGAGGAGTGGTTAGATGAGTAATCGGCAGAAAGCAAAAATAGCTACGCGGGTAATCCTGGTGATGCTCTTTACAGCCGCCTTCGGGATGTTCTTGTCTTACCTATATCATCACTCCATCGAAGCGGTAGAGACAAACTCTGTTGTCATAAGTAACCCTACCGCCACCACGGCAAATGCCAGCCAGAGGAAATTAGCGCGCGCCACCAACGGAGATTTATACGCGGTTTATGCCCGTCTTGACGGGGCAAACCAGCAGATTTATTATGCCAAGTCCACGGATAACGGCGCAACCTGGATAGAACAGGGCAAGGCCCACGCCGATGTAGCGGCTGAGCAGAAAGAACCGGCAATCGCCATCGATTCTTCGGATAATCTTTACATTGCCTGGGCCGGCAAGGGCTGGGGAACCAACACCGCTAATTTTAATATTAAATACCGTAAATATAATAAAGCAACCGCGTTATGGGATACACAGGAATCCGTGACCGACGCTGCGTATGACCAATTCGCGCCGGCGTTAGCTTTGGACTCAAGCAATAACATTCATGTTGCCTGGTATGGCAAAGGCTGGGGAACCAACACCGCCAACAATAATATTCAATATCGCAAAAGGACAACCTCCTGGCAAACACAGGAATCCGTGACCGACGCTGCGTATGACCAATTCGCGCCGGCGTTAGCTTTGGACTCAAGCAATAACATTCATGTTGCCTGGTATGGCAAGGGCTGGGGAACCAACACCGCCAACAATAATATTCAATATCGCAAAAAGACAGCCTCCTGGCAAAAACAGGAATCCGTAACCGACGCTGCTTACGATCAACTTTCGCCATCGCTTGCCCTGGACTCAGCAGATTACGTTTACGCGGTTTGGGCCGGCAAAGGCTGGGGAACCAACACCACTATTGATAACATTGAATATTCAAAACGCGCCACTCTCAGCACTGACTGGGCAGCCAACCGTGAGTCAGTTACTGACAGCGCAAGCGCGCAACTTTCGCCATCGCTTGCCCTGGACTCAGCAGATTACGTTTACGCGGTTTGGGCAGGCAAAGGCTGGGGAACCAACACCGCCAACAATAATATTCAATATCGCAAAAGGACAACCGCCTGGCAGGGGCAATCAGGAATTACGGATTTGGCGTCAGACCAAACCAATCCCACGCTTTTTTGGCATCCACAGCCAACCATATTCACCAGCGTAAAAACAAACATTATTACCTCAGGCCACAGTTTTATCTGGACTACCGGTTCAGGAGTTAAATTCTACGCCAGCGACGGAATTATCTTCCCTAAGGTTTATTTTGTTTTGAGCCCGGCGAATTCCACGCCTACTGTCGGCTCAAGCACGGATGTAACGATTACCGCCGCCAAAAAAGACGCGGCTAACGCCGATGTTACCGTAACCGATTATAATGTGGCAACCACAGTAAGTGTAAGCGCCGACGGGGCGGCTAAATTTACCGCGCCGAGTTCCGGAAACCCGATTTCTCTTCGGGATATTGATTGGAAAAGCGGCGCAGCCAGCGTAACGATTACCGATGATACCGCCCAAAGCGTTACCGTTAAGGCGGCAGACCAGAATAATGCTTCGATCACCGGAACAACCTCAGTTTCCTTCCAGCCGACAGCGGCAGATAAATTACTCCTTAATCACCCCGCGGCTATTGATGCCGGCACCCGCGCCGCGTATATAGTAACCCTGGCGGATGCCCGTAACAATAACGTAAATGCCGGCTCAGGCGGACAGGTAATTTATCTGTTTACAACTTCCGCAAGCGCCAACGCGAAATTTTACAACGCGGCCTCCGGCGGCAAGGCGATTACCAGCGTAACTATTCCCAGCGGCAGTTCTCTGGCGAGCGCCTGGTATTACGACGATACTGCCGGCACTTATACCATAACCGCTTCAGATGCTTCCCCTGCAAACGGCGCAATTGGGCTGGCTGACGCGCAGGATACAATCAAAGTTAACCCCGCAGCCGACCTGAGCAAAAAATATAAGATTAAATTTGACAATGATGAAGCGGAAATCGGCGATTTCCGGGCCAAGGACTTCAAACCTCACGTAAAAATGAAACGCTGGGGCGAAGAATGTTACTTTAGCATCGAGTTTCCCGAGAGCAAAATACCCGCCAAGGATAAATCCGTAGGCGTAGAGGCAGACAAGATAAAATGGAAGTCACCGGATTCAGAGGCGCATTTTTACAAGAAGGGGAGCAAGCAAATCAGCGCCAAGGATAATAAAGGAAAAAGCCGCGGCTTTTTGAAGAATGAATCCGGCGCTTTGGAGTTTGAAGTGGTTTTGGATAAGAAACCGGCCTCCAATATAATCAGCTTACCCATAGAAACCAAGGGCCTTAAATTCTATTATCAGGGGCCGTTAACTGCCGAAGAAATAAAGCAGGGAATAGTCCGGCCGGATGAGGTGGTGGGGTCTTACGCGGTGTATCATGAAAGTAAAAATGACGGCGCATATAACACCGGCAAGGCCTTCCATATTTACCGGCCAAAGGTCATCGATGCCACGGGGAATACGATTTGGGGCCAGCTGGACATCGACGCAGTAAAAGGCGCCTTAACCATCACTATTGACCAGTCCTGGCTAAATAGCGCGGCTTATCCGGTAACCATTGACCCTGAATTTGGTTATATGTCGATAGGTTCAAGCTCTATCCCTTTGAACAATATAACCCGCGGTTCAAAATTTACCGCCCTCGTAATGACGCCGGCTACAATCGGAGCTTATTTGGGAAATACCGATGCCACTGCTTCTCACACCGCCAAGTTCGCTATTTATAAGGCGAGCGATTCATCCCTTGCAGGCCAGACCCAGGAAGTAACTATTCCCGCCTCATCTACAGGCTGGTATACGGGCGTCTATATTGTTGGCCCAAGCTTAACCGCCGTAGATTACGCCTTAGTGGCCAAAGCCAGCACCGCCGACATTATGATGTATTTTGACAGTGGCACTGCTAATCAGGGGGTTTCCCAGGCAAGCGTTTATTCGGATGCCTGGCCGCCAACCGCGAGTTTTACCAGTGATAATTATAAATATTCTATTTATGATCCCGCGGATATTACTCCGCCAACTCTGAGCAATCTCATCCTTTACGGCAATGTCAGCGGCTCATCTGCCTACGTCAATGGCACTGCGCAGGATAATCAGATGGCCAAAGCTAAAGTAACCCTCTCCGATGATACCTCTATTACCTTAGATATCCAGTTTTCAGAAGACGGCTCAACCTGGGGTATCTATAACGGAGTTGCAAATGGGGCAGGTTCCAATAGCACCACCGGCGGCTCAACCTGGACAGCCGGGACTTATGTAACGGTTCCCGGCATAACTACAACTCCCACTGCCACGAATATAAATGTAAATGCTTCGGGAGCGTATGCTGCTACCGGCAACGGTGTCTGGAAATTCACTACTGATGGCGCAAAGACCCTGTATGTCAGGATAAGGGATGCATCAGGTAATGTGACCAGCGGCTATGTTACATTGCCGGCTGATGATCTTACAGGCGCGACAAGTTTAACTAGCGCCAACTGTGGAACTTTAAGCGGAGGTGTCTGGAACGCAACCACTAGTAAATGCGATTGGACTCCGGTTAATGGCGCCACAATTTCTGGGAATTACAGCAATGTCGGCGTTTTTACAGTTACCAGTGGCTATACAGTGAATCTTACGGCCGGTACACCCCTAAAAGTACATGGGGTTACAGCTAATATCGCCGGGAATTTGAATGGGGATTATGCCGGCTATACCGGCGGCGCCGGCGGTTTAAAAACGAATTGGCCGACTGGCGCTACTGGCGGCTATGGTGGTATTAATGGTGGCGGTATTGGTGGCACTGCCAATTCCAGTCCTAATAGCAGTGGTGGTGGTGGTGGTGGTGGTGGTTATGGTACTGCTGCCGGCTCCGGTGGCTCCGGTGACGCCGCCGGTGGCGCCGCCGGTGGCGCCGGTGGCCCTATTCTTGCCAGTAGCACTTTAAATGGTATCGATATTAATATGGGTGCTGGCGCAGGCGGAGGCGGAGGCGGAGGCGGAGGAGATACTTTATTAGGCATTAATGGTTATCAAGGTAATTCTGGCGGCGGAGCAGTTTATCTATACGCTTCAACCACTGCAACCGTGAGCGGAACTATTTCTATGAATGGCGGCGCCGGTGGCGCAGGTGGAGCCGGAGGAGGTTCTACGGATGGTTGTTATAGTAATAGGGCTGGCAACGGTGGTGGTGGTGGTGGTGGTGGTGCCGGCGGCGGAATACTTATTAATGGAAATGCAGTCACGGTAAGCGGTACTTTAAGAACTAACGGCGGCGCCGGCGGCGCCGGCGGCGCCGGCGGCGATGTTGGTTGTTCCACCGGCGGCGCCGGCGGCAACCTTGGCGGCAGCGGAAGGATAAAGGTGTTTGGCGGTTCCTATACCATTACCAACGCGACTTTTAGCGCCACCGGTTATAATACTACCTATAATTGCACTAGCACCAATAGTATCTGTAATAGCGGCACTATTTATACTCAGAATCTTCCTGTCCTTGCTTCTATTACCTTAGATAGCACCGCGCCCGCAGGCGGAAGCATAACCTATGCGGATGGAAAAACGTCTTCTACCTCAACTACTATCACATTGGTTGACGGCACTGACGCTCTTTCCGGCATAAGCTCAAAAATTTTACAAAGGGCATCAGCAACTTACACAAATGACAGCGTAGGCGTTTATTCAAGTTTTAGCATGCTTGCGACAAATCCCGTTTCACCCTATACCGACAGCACTATAACAGCGGGCAACGCTTATAAATACCAGTATGTAGTAACTGATGCCGCGGGTAACTCCGCTGTTTATGCATCAGCCAGCGTGGTCAAGGTATTTGGCGCCATCAATAATTATCTGGTAAGCGCCACTACGCCCCAGGCCGGAGGCATTGGCTGGAGTGAGACCGTAACCGCCAAGGACATCTCCGGCAATATAGTTACTACCGCCGCAAACACAGCGACAATGTCTTCATCCTCGGCAAATGTTAAGTTTTATACCAATAATACTTATACTACGCAAACCACCACTTACACCCTTTCTTCAGGCGCGGTAACGATTTATGTCCAGGATACCCCAGCCGTGCCGGAAACCATAACTTTGACCGCAACAGATGCTGCTCTTAAAACCGGGACCAGCGGAAACATTACCGTAAATTATCCTTCTCCCGCGCCCGTAGCTCCTCCTGCGGGCTACACTACTAAATACGCCCAGCCGATGTTTGTCTGGAACGCTCCTTCAGGATATACTGTTCAGCAGTATGCTTTATCCATAGACGGCGGCGCTGATATTACCGGCATCACCAATACCTATTATCGCTATACCGGCGTAAACCTGAGCAATGCCGCGCACACCTGGCAAGTAAAAGCACAAATCGGCGGACTCTGGACTAGTTATTGCGCTACGGTTAATTTCACGGTAAATACCGCTTCAACCGCAAATGATATCACCGTCTCTACAGCAGTAACCTGGGACGGCACAAAAATATATGATGATGTTACCATAACCGGCACTGGTTCGATAACACATAGCGCCAATACTGCTACGAAAACAAATTGGCTTAATCTGATTAGTATGGGAAGCGTAATGATTAACTCGGGCGGCTTTATTGATGTTTCCGGAAAAGGGTATTCGGGGGGAAACGGCCCTGGCCCGGGAGTTACTTGGTTGGGTTATCCGACTGGCGGCGGAGCCCATGGGGGTAACGGCGGAGCCAGCGCTTCGGCGGGCGGCGTTGCTTACGATAACGTATTAATACCGGCTGATATGGGAAGCAGCGGTGGTAGCGATAATATCTCGAATTCGAATGGGCCGGCCGGAGGAGGATTCATTAAGTTAAATGTTTCGGGAACTCTTACTAATAACGGATCAATTATCGCTAATGGCAATAATGGCGTTATTCAGACTTCTGTTTACGGGACCGGCGCGGGCGCCGGAGGCGGTATGTATCTTTTAACCGGCACGCTTGCGGGTTCCGGAGCATTTGCCGCAAACGGAGGCAATGGTTATGTTGGAACAGGTTATGTAGGCGGCGGCGGCGGCGGCGGAAGGATCGCGGCTTATTATACTACTTATTCTTATACCGGAAGCGCAACTGCTACCGGCGGCACAGGCGCTAATGCCGGCGGCACAGGCACCATTTACGGCTTAATTGACCATTATGTGTTTACGGTTACCAGCCCGCAGAGCGCAGGCACTGGCTTCACCGCCACAGTAACCGCCAAGGATGTCAACAATACCACTATTCCTTCCGGCGCTAACATTACTCTGACCACTACCGGCTCAGCTAAATTCTATACCGATAATACCTATATTACCGAGAAGATCCCGGCAACTTATACGCTTGTTTCAGGCGTAAGCCCGACTATTTACATCAAAGATAACGTAGTCCAAAACATCATTTTAACCGCTACCGGAAACGGCATAAGCACTGCATCAAGCGCGATTACGGTTAATCCGGGCAACTTAGACCATTTTACAATTACCAGTTACCCAACAAGCACAACTGCCGGAGATAATTTCGGAGCAAACAATGTCGTGGTAACCGCCTATGATGCCGTTAATAACGTCAAGACTAACTATACCGGAAGCGTTTATTTTACCTCAACCGATGCCCAGGCAGTTTTGCCTTATACCAGCGCGTCTAAATATACCTTTATAGGCGGAGATAACGGAACGCACACCTTCGCCGGCACAGGGTTTACTTTAAAGACAACACCATCTGAGACAATCACGGTTACCGACGGGACAATTTCCCAGGTATCAAGCGCGATTACGGTTAACCCTGCGGCAACACTCGGTTCTTTTACTATTGCGGGTTTTCCTGCAACCACTACGGCCGGCGTTCCTTTCGCCTCACCGGCTAATGATGTTGTAGTTACCGCTAAAGATACCTATAATAACGTCAAGACTAACTATACCGGAAGCGTTTATTTTACCTCAACCGATGCCCAGGCAGTTTTGCCTTATACCAGCGCGTCTAAATATACCTTTATAGGCGGAGATAACGGAACGCACACCTTCGCCGGCACAGGGTTTACTTTAAAGACAACACCATCTGAGACAATCACGGTTACCGACGGGACAATTTCCCAGGTATCAAGCGCGATTACGGTTAACCCTGCGGCGATTGCTTCTTATGTAATTTCCGCCACTAGCCCGCAGACTGCAGGCGTGGGCTGGAGCGGAAGCGTAACTGCCAAGGATGCCTTTGGGAATACGGTGACTACAGATCCGGGAACAGTTGTAACGCTGAGCAGTGCAAGCTCAGCCAAATTCTATGCTTCTCTAACAAACGCGAATAGCGATACCGGCGGCAGCGCGACATTGTCATATACTTTATCTTCCGGTGTTATTCCTATATATGTTAGAGATAACAAGGTTGAAGCTATTGCTTTAACCGCTACGGATGCTCTAACTAAGACCGGAACCTCCAGCGCAATTAGCATTAACGTTGCCCCGGCTAATAAAATCGTCTTTACTTCTGCCGCGCAAACTCTGGTCGCCGGAACTGTTTCAACCGCCTATACCGTTCAGGTGCAGGACCAGTATGGAAACTTAAGAACCAGCGACGCGCTGGCGCTAACACTTGGCTCTAATTCCACAACCGGTGCGTTTGATACCTCCGCGGCCGGAGCCTTTAACGGAACAGTTACCTCCATAACCACAGTAAACGGCATCGGCACCTTCTACTACAAAGACACAGTTACCGGCTCGCCTGCAATTACCGTAGCCTACACCGGTCTGACTTCCGGCACCCAAACCCAGACCATTACTGCCGGCGCGATAACGCCAACAATAACCTCTGCCTCTTACAAAGCAGGCGCAACCCCCAACACTACCGTTGCTTTTACCGCCGCTAACCCTATACCGATTGGCGGCAAGATCAAGGTAACCTTTGACCAGGATTATGATTTAAGCGGAGTACTGGGAGTGGTTTCAGGTAATACCGGAGCAACTGTAACCGTCTCTGACCAGACCTTGATTATTAACGTCGGCACCGCAATCAGCGCAGGCAGCCCGGTGAGTATCGTTGTCTCAGGGATAAAGAATCCGCTGATCCTTGGTATAACCGGAACCTATGCGGTAAAAACCTATACCGTAGCTGATGTCTTAATTGACCAAGGCACAGCCGCGGTCAATACCATAGTTGCGCCAATCATAACTCTGCTTACACCTTCAGCCGCGGGAATTACCTTAGGCGATACCCAGAGCTACCCGATTACCTGGAGTTATGATGGTGCAATATCCAACAACCTTTCCTTATATTATGCCAATGAGGGCGGATTGGTTTATCCGGCAACGCCGAATATTGCTTCAGCAGTAACTAATAGCGGTACCTATACCTGGGTAGTTCCCGATGACCCGCGTTTAGCAACTAAGGTAAAAATAGAAGATATATTTTATCAGATAATGAAAGACACCACGGACACGCAGTTTAATGCCGGTACGCAGAGTAATACCGTTGTTTCGGGGACCGGCAATGCGGCGGGGGTAGTTTTATTACCTGGATCTGCACCATATTCTTCCTCTGGTATCTATACTTCCCGTTCTTTGGATACCGGTACCGGCGGAGCGCAGAGCTTTGGAAAATTAGAGTGGACTGCTAATGTTCCGGCGCAATGCGGAGCAAACGCGGTGAAATTCCAGGTTGCCGCAAACAACGATAATGCCACCTGGAACTTTGTCGGCCCTGACGGCACAGCGGCTACCTACTTTACTGTTTCCGGCACCAGCATTTCATCCACTCTTAACGGCTTACGTTATATTAAATATAAAGCGTATTTAGCCACTGCCGATATAAATTACACGCCTACATTACAGGAAGTAAAAGTCGGTTTTGCCAGCCCGACCAGCGCAAACCGCGTAATCTCCAGTGAATCGGCCAATACCTTTGTTATGGCAGGTAGGACCAGCGTTTATTATTTGAGCGCACCGGCGGATATCGTTGCCGGGACCACTGCCCAATACACACTCACGCGCAAAGATTCCAACGGCACATTGGTAACCGTGGGGAATGAAGCGGCTACTCTGGCTTCCACCTCTACCGGCGCCAATAAGCAGTTCAGGGCCACTGCAGGCGGGGCGGCATTAAGCCCGTCTCAGATAACCATCCCCGACGGAAGTTCGGCGGTAACTTTCTACTATTACGACGAGAAGATGGGTACTTATAGTATAACTGCTTCGCGCACAGGCGTAACTTCGGCAACCGACAGCATTAATGTCCTGCACGCAGCCGCCGACCACTTAAGGTTCCAGAGTAATATTACCACTCCGCAGAAGGCCGGCGCTTCTTTTATGCTGCCCTTGCTTGAGGCGGTGGACCAATACGGGAATATCCTCACCGGCGACTACGGCGCCACTGCTTACGCCGGAACAAAAACGATTTCTTATTCTCTAAGCGGGCTGGCAAACGCGCCTAACGGGACTCCGAATGATTCCTGGACCACCAGCGTGCCTTTTACCAACGGCACTTCTAACGTAGCTACGAATTTAATTACTACCTTATACCGGGCGCAGACGACCAGCATCATTCCTAATGACCCGCTGCTTCCGGCATTAACCGCTAATGTCGCCTCTAATGCCATTGTGGTTAATCCTGAGTTGGCAGTCACCCTTAAATTTACGCAGCAGCCTTCAGCTACTTCATTGATAAATGTGGCGCTGGCCGTGCAGCCGAAAGTAAACATCCAGGATACTTACGGCAACCAGACGCATGATACGACCGCAGTTACGCTTTATGATTCTACTCTCAATACCAGTTATCTGGACGGGACAGGCACGATCTCTGCCGTTGCTAATCCGGTTTCTGCGGTGGATGGCTTGGTAAGCTTTAGCGGGGTTAAATACAGCGGTTTCCCTACCAGCGCATCCAGCACTATTTACCTTTACGCGCAGGCAGCAGGCCTGGCGCCGGCTTATTCCACTGCCATTACCTTTAACGTTGCCAGCACCTCTACAGTTTCCGCGGTAACTGTGCCGGTGGCTAATTTCAATCTTATACCTACCAATGATACTCAAGCGAAGAAATTCGCCGTGTTGAAATTTAGAGTGAATGATACCGGGGATGACGGCATTCCCACTTTAATTGACGGGATTAAGGTGGACATAGGAGGCACAGGGTTGAATGCTTCCACGGATATTGCTTGGGCCGAACTTTATGATGATACCGCTGCGGCCAGTGTTTCTTCGGTGACCGGCGCTGCCATTACCAATACCCAGATACTCTTTGGTGCGGCGGCAAACAATGATTCCCTGGCCGGTTTAACAAGTATTGCCAGCGGGACAAGCCGCAATTACACGGTTTATATCTATATGAAGCCGAGCAAGCTTACGGCAGTCGAGGGCAATACCTATACCTTTAATATTAATGAGACAGGGGTTTACGCGGATTTAGGCTATTCTTCCAAGATGGCCGGCAATAGCGCGGCGGTTACTCCGGTTATCGGGACTATCCAGGTAGACACATCGCATATTGAGGTAGTTAGCGATACAGGCGCCTCTTCTTTGAGCCTGACTGCCGGGGTGGGCGCCAATATTATCCTGCGCGCCACCGATGCCAATAAGAATATAGACAGCAATTATACCGGCAACCACACATTTGTATTTTCAGGGTTAAATCCTGTAACCACTTATAACCCCATGGTGGATGCGACGAATTTTGGCGTGAATAAGACAATCGGTTTTACTAATGGCGTTTCTACCACGGCCCTTCTGAAAGCCTACAAGAAGGAAACAGGCACGGTATCTGTTACAGAATCCGGACAGAGTTATCTGTGCCATACGCTTTCTGCTAATGTGGCCGCTGCTTCTGTTAGCAAAATATCCATTGCCAGCGGGAACAGCCAGACTACTGCCATTAACACAGCCCTGTTGCAGCCGTATGTGGCGTTTATTTCTGATCTTTATGGCAACCCTGTAAGCGCGGTAAGCGCGACTTTTGGCATCGCCAGCGTTCCTAGCGGAGCAACCGGCCAGTTATTAAGCGTTGTTCCAGCCTCAAGCGATGTCAACGGCCAGATATCTACTATTTTGACTACAGGTAATCTTGCCGGGACCTACGTGGTTTCCGCGACTTCTGTGGGCCTTACCGGTTCACCGCTCAGTTTTACTTCCAACGTTCTGGCACCGACGGCAATGAGCAAGATAAGCGGAGATAACCCGTTAGGAAAGAAAGTTACGGAAATCCTGGCTCCTTTTGTTATCCAGGTAGTTGATGCCACCAGCACGCCTATTCCTAATGTTACGGTGAATTTTGCCATAACCAGCACGCCTTCAGGCGCCACTGGCGCGCTTTCCGCTGCGCAAGCGGTAACGGATAACAACGGCCAGGCTTCGACTATTTTGACTTTAGGAAATAAAACCGGCACATATACTGTAACCGCTTCATACCTTTCTTACACTCAAACATTTACCGTAACCGCGAATCCGCAGCCGCCTTATAAAGTTGTTTTAAGCGGGCCCAGTTCCGTCAATGCCGGGGATGCCTCAACAGTATTTACGCTGAATATCCAGGATCAATATAGTAATGCCAGCCCTGTTTCTGCCAACACAGTGTTTAATTTAACCAATTCGCCTTCTACTACCGGCGGTTTCTATAGCGATAGCGGGGCAACAATCAGTTTAGGCACGCAGATCACTGTGGCCGGCGCCGCAAGCAGCAATACTTTTTATTACAAAGATACGGTTACCGGCGCGCCCGTGATTACGGCTGCCCGTTTTAGCGGAGATACGCTTACTACTGTAAGCGCATCGGTTCCTTTAAGCGTGGTGCCCGCGGGATTAAGTTACTTCAAGGTTAGCGCAGCCGATACCTCGGTAATGACCACCGGCGGTTCGCGCGCAATCACCGTTACCGCCTATGATCTGCAAAATAATATCAAGACAGATGTTAGCACAGTGAACGTGGTTTTCTCCGGAGCCAATTCTTCTCCTTCGGCTAGCGCTCCTACCTGCACGAATAACCTGGCAGCAGATACCGCTTTTGGCACAAGCACGGCGCTTAATTTTGTAAACGGTGTGGCAACTACTACCTTTAAGGCGTATAAAGCGGAAGTCACGCATATCAAGGCTACTGCCGGCGCAGCGACTACTTCGGATATCAATGCTTTAAATATCACGGTTAAACATGGGGCAGCCAACCACCTGAAATTCAGCGCGGCATTTACCGAGCCGCAGGGCGGTTTTCAGGCAGGCGTGGGATTTACTTTAAGCGTGTTGAACGGGGTAGATTTATACGACAATATCTGTGACGGAGCAAATGGCGCGACTGCTTACAGCGGGACAAAGGCAATTACCTATGCTTTGAGCGGGACAGCCAATGCGCCGGATGGTTCTGCCCAGGATACCTATACTAACAGCGTTGTATTCAATGCCGGCCTTTCCACTTCAACTTTAAATACCACTTTGTATCGTGCGCAGACTACCAGTATCACTGCCAGCGATGCGCTTCTAACCGGCATAAACGCCGCTTCAGGTTCAATCATGGTTAATCCCAAGCCGGTTTCCAAGCTTTTCTTTACGCAGCAGCCTTCGACCGCTTCATTGACAAACGTGGCGCTGACGCAGCAGCCGATAGTTTCCGTAGCGGATATGTATGGTAATGCCGTAACCTCGGCCGTCGACCAGGTCACCCTGAAGGCTTCCACTACCACCGGCATTTATACCGCGGCAACCAATGGCACTCTTTCCGGCACAGCCCTATCGGTAAATCTTGTCAACGGCAAGGCAGTGTTTAGCGGCATAAAATATAGCTACCCTGAAACCATATACCTTAAAGCCTCGGCTGCCAATGCCGCTGTGGTGGATATATATTCTTTTGGCATCGCCTTTGGCACGGCTACCGACGGGACTCTTACTGCCGGGCCGTTAGTCGAGCCGGCAGAGATATCTTCTACGGTCGATTCCGATGGTGCAAGGGTAAATATTTTTGATTTTAAAGTCAGCGATGCCGGCACGGACGGTTATGGCATACCGATAAAACAAATCAGGATTAACCGCAATACACTGGCGGATACAACCGGCGGCTGGTCAACTTATATTGCCGGAGCCAAGATTTCCGACGGCACCACCACTCTCTTAGGTACGATTACGGATAATGTCCTGACTTTTGGCGCCGGCACCAGCACGATTTACACGGTTGCCGACGCAGGTAATAAGACATTTACCTTAAGCATCTACCTGAAACAAAGCCTGCCTGTGGGCGCGGACGGAAAGTTCCTCGGCTTCAGTATTAACCCGAATACCGATATAACCGTGGATGCAGTAGGTTCCCAGTTTACCACCGCCACCGCCTTGACCAGTTCTACTAAGGTGCAGGTAACCATAACCAAATTTATGGTTAGCGCAAGCGCAAGCAGTATGCTGGCGGGTAATGGGATTGCCATCAACATTAAGGGCACGGACATCAACGGTAACATCGATACCGATTACATCGGAGACAAAGAGATAATCTTTAGCGGGGCAAGCGTTGCTTCAACCGGCACAAACCCTACCTGTACTAACTATTCCGCAGTAGGCATAAATTTTGGCGGCATAACCCTGGTAAGCTTTGCTGCAGGCCAGAGTTCCTCTACCATAACAATGAAACTATACAAAGCGGAGACCGCTGTCATTAAAGCCACTACCTCTGATTCTTTGTTTACTACTTCCGCCGCCGATGCTTTGAATATTACGGTTACCGGCGGCGTTGCAAGCAAGCTTTCCTGGAATACTCAGCCGGTGGCTACAGTAGCAGCTAATGCCCCGTGGTCTGCGTTTAAAGTGAGCGTAGTTGATGCTTATGGAAATACTGCTTCCAGCGCAATTAATGTAACGGTTGCCCCTACCGGAGGCACTTTGAGTGCGGCAGCAACTGCTCAAGTTGCAGCGGTATCCGGCATAGCGACCTTCGATAATTTTGCGGTGTATTGCGCAGCTTATCCGGGGACAGTTACCTTAAATGCTACTGCTGCTGGAGTTACCGCCAGCGGCGCATCTAATAATGTAACCGTAGGAGAAAAATATGCGATTACAATGAAAGCATTTGATTCGGTAAACGGCAGCCCATTGACCGAAGTCACGCTTAAGATTATCGATTCAAACACCGGCCTACTGGTTTCCGGCCTTACTAACCCGATAATCGGTAATAGCCCGTTTTCGTTTAATCTGCCTTACGGAAAATATAGTTTTAATTTTAATAAAACCGCCTACGTAGAGAGCACGGTTAATAAGACTGCGGATGTTCCTGCGGATGCGGTTGACGGCGCCTACGACAATAATATCAGCTGGACGGTGTTTCTGATGTCCACTGCTGAATCTCTGGCGGATTACCGGGTATTAAGTAACTTTGTCTATGATGAAACTAATGACCGGATAACCGGCTTGGTGCGGCTGGAGAAAAGAGGTAAGCAGATTACCAGCGATGCCATAAATACCCTAAGAACCAGCGCTTTAAATATCTTCGATAGTTCCGACGCGGTTAACCCTAAATATACCGCTTCATTGGCTACCTCCGATGCAAACGGCAATTATTATTTTAATATTGATAATGCCGTAGCAGCAAAGGGTTTTGTCAAGGGCAGGGATTATTTTGCCAAGATGACTATTCTCTACGGCGGAGTTGATTTATCAACGAATGTAACGTATTCGGCGGCTAATGATTTTACGATCTCGGTAATGTCAACTTTAAATACCCTAGCCAACCAGATTGTGGCCTCGGTTGCATCCGAAGGGGCTCTTACCAGATCACAACTGACCTCGACAATAGAATCTACGGCCGCGGCTACTCAGGCACAGGTTGCCCAGGTAAGTACTCAGGCAGCGCAGATCTTAACCGCTACAGGCACTACCATACCTGCGCAGATCACTACAGCACAAACAGCGGTAACCGATACCATTGCTACCAAGGTTGAGCCGCATGTTGAGTCCGGTATCCTTACCCGTCAAAATACGGTCAAACAGGGCGGAACAGCCACTATCCGTTATCGCGCCGCCGGCAGCGGGCTTGCGCCGGTCTTAAACGTTTATAACCCTAAGGATGTTTTGCTTCTTGCGAATAAGCCGATGAAAGAAATAGGTGCGACCGGTGTTTATGAATATGACCTGACTTTCCCGATTTCCTGGGGCACGGGTGATTTCTCGGTAATCTGTTCTGAATCCACCAAAGGCACGGCAGACGCCTTGGTCATGACCGTTACCCAGTACGATATAGAAACCGTCTCCAATAATGTTGCGGCTGTGTTGGGTAATACCGGAGGATTAACTAACTTAAAGGACGTTACTGCTACATTAAGCAGCCAATTTGATAGTATGGATAAAATACTGGCCCAGATCAGCAAAGATGTTGCCGGTAAGCTCGGAGAAGCCAAGGGCGCGGTCAATGACCTGGCCGTTGCCTTTAAACAGCTGGAGGACATGAGCAAGCAGATTAAGAATATCGGCGGGACAAAAGGCATCAATTTGGAAAAACTTTATGAAGTTTCCAAGGATAAGAAAGCGGACCTCGAGTATTTGAAGAATAAGAGCGAAGAATTAAAGGCGACCATGGAATTGAATCAGAAGATGCTGGAAAATGCCGGCAAGAAACCGGTAGTGCAGACCTGGTTTGAATTTAAGTAAGGACAGGAATAAAGGGACCGTTTCTATTTTTTAATAATAGAAACGAAGAAAAAAATAGAAGCGGTCCCTTTATTTTAGAAACTTATTGAATATAGAAAGTTTCCTTGGTAAAATAAGCCTTGGAGGATTATTATGAAAATTGGGAAGCTTGCTTTCCTATTTTTTGTTTTGGGCCTGTTATTATGCCAACCCGCGCAGGCAGGGATCTCAATGCGCCTTATGGCGTTAAATCCCGCGGATTCGGTACAGACGGTTACGATTAAAGCTTATCTTCCCCTGGAGGTAAAACCCGAGGATGTAATTTATAAAGACGATCTGGAGGTTATTTACGATACTCAACAGGGCAGTTATTATGTTTACGGAGAATATGAGCTTAAGCCCAAAGAGGTCCTGGAAAAAGAAATAGAGTTAAGGGATATCTGGGTAATCGATGCTTCCCAGATAGCGATGATCCGCCAGGAGGCCAAAGAGATCCTGGAAGGTTTTAAGAAAACAGATTCCATGGAGCGGGCAACGGTTCTTTACAATGGCATAGATAAGAAATTAAAAGATGTGGAACAGATGCAAGCCATCGCATCTGCCAGCCCGGGCTACAAGATATCGAATTACCGCAATAGCATGACTCTTTTAAATTCCGCAAAAGCCGACCTGCTGGCGGCAAAGACGCTGTTAGCCGAAGTTACGCCCAAGGGAATGGCCAAGCTTACCTGGAAGATTATTTTATTTATCATTATATTTCTGGGTATTTTGGCCGCCGGGTTCTTTTTTGTCTGGCAGCGCCAGAGCAAACTGGAAGCGGAACAAAAACCCCCCGAATAAATATCATGAGAATAAATAGGGACAGCGACCATTTTTCCCATTCTTTCCGTCATTCCCGCGTAAGTGGGAATCTGATCCCCGCTTTTGCGGATATGACAATTTTGAAAAAATGGTCGCTGTCCCTATTTATTTTGTTTTTTATCCCAGCCTGTGCCTGGGCTGAAGTGAGCACTTCGCTTTGGCAGACCAAAAAATCCCAGCATTTTATTATTTATTATCAGGAAAGCGCCGATGATTTTGTCAATGAGCTGGATGTTTCAGCGGAAAATTATTATAACAGCATCGTCGAAGAATTAGGTTTCCGCCGGATGGATTTCTGGAGCTGGGATGACCGGGCAAAGATATATTTATTCAATAACAGCGCCGATTATTTAAATGAGACCGGCGGCTTGGCCTGGAGCGGGGCGCAGGTTTCGGTAAAGCTACGCACGATCAAGACCTTTATCGGCCAGGAGACTTTTTTCGATTCTATACTTCCGCATGAGCTGACGCATATAATCTTCCGGGAATTTATCGGTACCAAAACAGAGCTGCCGCTTTGGCTGGATGAAGGTATCGCCTGTTCTCAGGAAAAAAGCAGCCTGATTTCGCGGATGGATTCAGCCAGGGCGCTGGTTAAGCAGGATACATATTTAAAATTTGATAAACTCTTCCAGATATATAACTCCACGCTTATCGTGCCGAATGTATTTTATTCCGAGTCCGCATCGATTATCGTTTTTTTGCTAAAAAAATATGACCGGGAATTATTTTTGGATTTCAGCCGGAAGCTTCGCGACGGCATGCAGTGGAAAAACGCCCTTTTAAACACGTATCATTTTTCAAATTTTGAAGAAATGGAATCTGCCTGGAAGGATTTTATGTTGAATAAATAGGGACAGCGACCATTTTTCCTTCAGTCGTTCTTTGATAGATTAGCTTAAATATTTTAGTTAGATTTCCTTTTTTCTGGCGTCTATTGATAATAGAAGAAAGGGAGGAAAAACTAATATGCCTAGAATTGCCAGAGTTGTAGCGATAGGTCAACCTCACCACATTACACAAAGAGGTAACTATCGGCAAGACGTATTCCTTAACGCGGATAACCGAAAACAATACCTTGCCTGGATTAATGAATATAGCGTAAAATACGGGGTTCTCGTTTTGGCCCATTGCCTGATGGCAAATCATGTTCACTTTATCGCTATTCCTAATGAAAGCGATTCGCTGGCTAAAACATTCAATACCGCTCATATGCGTTATTCCCAGTATTTTAATAAAAAGTTGAAGCAGAGCGGGCATCTTTGGCAGGGACGTTTTTATTCTTGTGTGTTGGATCAATCTCATCTTATACTTGCCGCTCGTTATATTGAAAGGAATCCTGTGCGCGCAGGACGCGTAGAGAAACCTTGGCAGTGGCCATGGTCAAGCGCCGCCGCCCATACGAATAGGAAGGATAATAAATCGATTGAGTTTGGGGATCTTCTCGGGATTATCGGCATGTCAAGCACCGCGTGGGAAAAATACATTGATTCCGCGGAAGAGGACAATTTTTTACAGGATATAAGAAAGCATACGTATGCCGGTCGTCCCCTCGGGGCGCCGGAATTTACTATAGGTTTAGAGGAAAAATGTGGTAGAAGGTTATGCGCGTTACCGATAGGGAGGCCAAGAAAAAGCTAGAAAAATGGTCGCTGTCCCTATTTATTAAAGGAGGATTAGATGCAGCAGGAGATTAATATTTTAGTAGTTGAGGATGACCCGTCCGCGGCCAGTTGTTTAGAGGCAGCTTTAAAACTCGCGGATTACCACGTTTGGCTAGCCGCCACTCCGCAGGAAGGCCTGGAACTCCTGCATTCAAATACATTTCCCGTGGCAATCACGGAGTTACGTTCACCAAAGATGAACGGGATCCAGTTTACCCGCCAAGCGCATAAAATTTCCGCGGGGACAAATATTTTGGTTTTAACGCCCTACTCTTTTGTCGGTTCAGCCATAGAAGCAATGGAGGAAGGGGCTTACGGTTATATCACCAAGCCTTTAAACAATTCAGAGATACGCATTGTAGTCGAGCGGGCGGTAGAAAGGTATTTTTTGCTTTCCACCAGTGATGAAAAAGACTATTTTGTGGACCTGGCCGTGCGCGACGGGCTCACCGGTTTGTTTAACCGACGGTATTTCAATGAGTTAATTAACGTGGAAGTCAACCGCGTAAAACGGTTCCCGACGGCATTATCCTTACTAATGCTTGACATCGATAATTTTAAAAACTATAATGATACCCAAGGCCATCAGGCCGGAGACGAATTGCTTAAGAGCGCGGCAAAAGTATTTAGGAATTCCGTGCGCGCGGTAGATATCGTCAGCCGTTACGGCGGAGAAGAATTTATTATTATACTTCCTCAGGCCGATAAAAAAGCCGCGCAGATTATCGCCGAACGCCTGCGGGTGCAGGTAAGTCTCTATCTTCCGACAACGGTAAGTATCGGCATTGCTACTTTGCCGGATGACGCCAGCGAAGTAGAACAGTTGATTGAAAAAGCGGACAACGCTCTTTATCAGGCAAAAAAAACCGGTAAAAACAAGTGGTGCGTAGCTTAAAAAATTATGCGTTTTGCGATTTTAGAGCCTAAAGGGGCAATCTGGCGGGGAATGGCTAAAAAAGTAAATCTGCCGGCGGCGGAGGGAGAAATGTGCGTGCTGGATTTTCACCAGCCTTTTGTAGCCCGGCTTAAAAAAGGCAATATTGTTTTTTCCAATACGCGTATCGCGATAAAAGACGGAATCGCCTTTATGCGTTCGAATAACCTGACGGTTTTTGCGAATAAATAGATAAATAGGGACAGCGACCATTTTTTCTTGGTCGTTTAGATAAAAAATGGTCGCTGTCCCTATTTAATTAACCTATGTCCACACTGGCATTAACAATCCTGATGTTTTTAAGCACTGCCGGCCCTTCCGCGGTGATTGCCTTTGTGGGATATTCCGCTGTTAAATCTATTGCCCGTAATCCTTCCGCAAGCCCAAAAATATTTATTGTCATGATTTTATCTTTTATTTTTGCCGAAGCAATCGCGATTTTAGCGCTTTTGATTTTATATAACCTGTTCTCTAAATAGGGCCAATATATAATGCTTATCCAGCTTTTAATTCTCCAGTTCATTACTTTTATTGGAATTATTTTCCTTCTGCGTTTTTTATTTGCCCGCCAGCTGAAATCAGCCCTTGAGAGGCTGAATATCCTGCACGAAGAGAATCTATCTAAAGAAGAGGAACTTAAAGAAGAGTTGCGCCGGGCTAAGGAAGAAAGCCAGGTGCAGATCCAGCAGGGTAAGGATGAAGCGGAACTGATTATTGAAGAGGCAGGCAAGGAGGCCCAGCGTATACGGATGAATATGGAAGTTCAGGCCAAACAGCAGGCAGAGAAAATTATTGCCGACAGCCACCTAGAAGTTGAAAAGCTTAAAGTAAGCGTAATTAAGGATGTTCAGGCGCAAAGCGTTGAGCTTGCCTCCCGGATGATTGCCGAACTGCTTACGGAAACCGATAAGATTGCCCTGCAGTATGAGTTTGCCAATGGTGTTATCGAAGAGATCTCCCGCCTGCCGAAAGAACAGTTTAATGTGCGGGGAAATCAAGTTAAGGTTGTTTCCAGCTTTCTGCTTTTAGACAGGCAAAAAAACGCGATTAAGCGCGTTTTAGCAGAGAAGATCGGCAAGGAGATAGAATTAAATGAGCAGATAGATCCCAAGCTTATCGGGGGCCTGACCATAGAGCTGGGCGGTATGGTTATCGACGGAACGCTAAAGAGCAAGCTCCAGAGAATCATTCCTCATCTTAAATAAAAAAATGAAGATTGAAGCCTTAGACATAAAAGAAATCGGAAGGATCGAAGAGCTTAAGCAGGGGATTGTGAAAATCAGCGGTTTGCCTAATTGCGCCTATGGGGCTGTAATCGAATTCGATAATGGATTAAAAGGAATGATCGTTGAATTTGACGCGCAATTTGCCTTTGGGATTGTTTTTGGGGATGAACGCAGGATTAAGGTCGGCGATACGGTTTCCACCCGCGGCCAGCTGCTTAATGTTCCGGTAGGGGATAATTTTATCGGCAGAGTGGTTGATCCTTTGGGTAACCCGATAGACGCAAAAGGTAAAATTGAGCCGGCAGCGGTAAATCCGGTCTTCCATCAGGCATCCGGGGTTATGGAGCGCGAGCCAATAAGCCATCCTTTGCATACTGGGATAAAAATTATCGATATGCTTATCCCGCTGGGCAAAGGCCAGCGGGAATTGATCGTCGGAGACCGGCAGATCGGCAAAACCAGCATCAGTTTGGATATGATCATCAATCAAAAAGGCAAAAATGTTATCTGCATTTACTGTTGGATCGGAGGAAGCAGCGCGGCTTTTAATAAGATTATCCAGGTGCTTAACCAACAGGGTTGTATGGACTTTTGCCTTGCTGTCTGCGCCTCGGCAAGCGCCTCGGCAAGCGAACAATATATTTGTCCTTATACCGCCGCGGCATTAGGTGAATATTTTATGTATAATGGTAAGGATGTCCTGGTAATTTTTGACGATTTGACTAAGCACAGCTGGGTTTACCGGCAGATGTCTTTGCTGCTTGAGCGGGCCCCGGGAAGGGAAGCGTATCCGGGAGATATCTTTTTCTTACATTCACAGCTTATGGAGCGCGCCGGCCGCCTGAAGAAAGAATTCGGAGGCGGGACAATGACATTCTTGCCGTTAGCCGAAACACTGCAAGGTGATATTACCGGTTATATCTGCTCGAATATCGTTTCGATGACCGACGGGCAGATTTATTTAAACTCCGGGCTTTTTCAGGAAGGTTTCAAACCGGCGATCGATTTGGAACTTTCAGTTTCGCGTATCGGAAGCAAGGTGCAATGCCCGGCCATCCGTAAATTAAGTGAAGGCCTGCGTTATGAATACGTGCAATACCGTTCTTTACTGCGTTTGACCCGCCTGCGCACCAAACTTAGCCCGGAGAGCGCCCAGCAACTGCAGCGGGGCCGGGCCCTTTATGAGCTTTTGATTCAGGAAAACGGTTCTCCTTTATCTCAGGCAGAGGAGATCGCTGTTTTTTTTGCCTTTCGCCAGAAGATACTTGAGTCAATCAGTATCGAGCAGGTAAAATTGTTTAAAAATAATTTCTTTGCCTATTTAGGCAAGCATCAGCAGAATTTAGTGGGGCAACTGGATAGCAAAGGTGAGCTTACGGAAGAAATTAAACTGCTTTTGGATAAAACGATAAAAGATTTTTTCCGCAGCCAGGATAAATAGGGACAGCGACCATTTTTTTGGCCGCTACACTTAGAGAAAAATGGTCGCTGTCCCTATTTTATTTATTATTAAATGATACCCGTAGGAAAGTTAAAATCAAACCTGCAATTTAATAAAAACCTCGGGGATTTAATTGAGGTAATGAAGTTGGCGGCAACCCTGCAGTTTAACCAGTTCCGCCTGAAACAGGAGCCTTCCGAAGATTCTGTCCGGTTTTTGGAAGAGATCCTTGGCATATTGTTTTCTTCGGGGGTAAAAGATGGCTTGCTGCAGCCGAAGGAGAACCTGCCTTCGCTTTTGCTTTTGATAAGTTCCGACGAAGGATTTTTAGGCGAACTAAACTTTCTTCTGGTAAATAAGCTGCTTTCTGGCCGAAGGCAGCAGGATAGAATCGTCTGCTCAGGCCAGCAGGGGGCCAATTATCTAAGAGAGATCCAGATAGATTTTTCTTTTTTTGATTCACCGGGCGAAAAAATAGAAACTCAGCCATTGGCCAAGATAAGGGATTATCTCTTACGCCAGTATTTTGACCGTAAGGTCGGCAGGATTTATGTCGTTTATTCGCGTTTCACCAACATTACCCAGCAGCAGGCAGAGTTTGAAATCCTGCTGCCTTTGCCCCTAACTCCCGGTGCTTCCGGAAAGGGGCTGGCGCATCTTTTGATTGAGCCTGATTCTCGAGAGGTAATCAAAGGATGGATTAAATGCTGGTTGGATTTTCGCCTTTATCAAATATTCTGGTCAAGCAAGCTGGCGGAGTTTGCCGCCCGGGTTATGCATTTAGAAGGCAGCGTGCAGGAATTAGGCAAGATCAACAGCCATTTGCGCATGGAGTATTTTAAATACCTGCACGGTTTATCTGATAAATCAGTGCGTGAATTGACTGCGGCCCGGCTAATCGGGAAAGAAAGATAAAATATGGATTCCTCTGGTTCTTTAGCGAAAGTAGTTGCGGTTTATGGCTCAGTGGTGGACGCGCAGTTTGCCTCCGCAGGAGGTATGCCGCCAGTGGGCACGATGCTTAATGTTTGCACGAGCCTGGGTGAGAATATTGGTTTACAGATAGTTGAGCACCGGGGGGATAATATCTGCCGTTGCGTGGCATTAGGATTTACTTACGGGGTAGGCAGGAATATGCCCATCCGCCTGCGGGAAAACGGGATAATTGTTCCGCGGGATTTAAATCAACTTTACGGCCGGGTGCTGAATGCTTTGGCCAGCCCCATTGACCACAAAAAAGAACTTGACACCAGCGATGCCCTGTCTTTAAAAAATATATCCGTAAATTCTAAATTAGAGGTTGATCCGGATGGCGGAGGAAAGCCCCAGGTAATTTCTACCGGGATAAAAATGATCGACCTTCTTTTCCCTCTGGTCAAGGGGTCTAAAAGCGGCTTGCTCGGAGGCGCTGCCTGCGGGAAAACCATCCTCATTTTGGAGATTATCCATAATATTATCAGTTATCAGAGCGGTACCTGCATTTTTGCCGGAGTCGGAGAGCGTATCCGCGAGGGCAATGAACTTTACCACGAATTCTTGCGCGCTGACCTGCTGAAGCGTTCCATCTTAGTTTTTGGCCAGATGAATGAATCTCCGGGTATGCGTTTTGAAGCAGCGCATACCGCCGTTGCCTTGGCGGAACTGGTATTAGCCCAGAGAAAAGACGTGCTTTTCTTTATGGATAATGTTTTTCGTTTTGTGCAGGCAGGCAGCGAATTGGCTACTCTTTTAGGAAGAATTCCGTCTGAGGGCGGATACCAGTCAACCTTGACCAGTGAAATAAGCCAATTACATGAAAAAATACGCTCGGAGAAAAGCGCCAGTATCACCGCTATTGAGGCGGTTTATGTGCCCGCCGATGACATGACGGATCCGGCGGTTGTGGCGATATTCGCGCATATGGATAGTTTGATTGTTCTTTCCCGCTCATTAGTACAGCGCGGGCTTTATCCGGCAATCGACCCTTTGCAATCGTCGGCAAATTCTTTAACTCCGGCAATCGTCGGCAGGAGGCATTTTGATGTTGCCCAGGATGTCCTGCGGCATTTCCGGCGCTACGATGAATTGGAGCGCATTGTTTCAATCATCGGTAAAGAGGAGCTTGCCCCCGAAGAGAAAATCATT
The DNA here is from genome assembly GCA_028716245.1 of Candidatus Omnitrophota bacterium. Taxonomy (NCBI): domain Bacteria; kingdom Pseudomonadati; phylum Candidatus Omnitrophota; species Candidatus Omnitrophota bacterium. The sequence goes on from JAQUQW010000002.1 coordinate 123,779, forward strand.
TTTGACCGGGCAAAGAAAATGCAGAATTTTCTTTCCCAGCCGTTTTTTACCGCCGAAGATTATACCGGCAGGCCCGGCGCGTTTGTTTCATTAGAAGATACGATTTCCGGATGCGAACGCATAATCAGCGGGGAACTGGATAAGGTTGATGAGAGCCGCCTTTATTGCATAGGAAAACTGGAGAGCTAAATATGTCGACGAATAAATTATTAGGGGAGATGCTGGTAAAAAGAAATTGTATTACCCAGGAGCAGCTTGATCAGGTGCTTAAGGACTCTGTCTGCCAGGAGGATATGCTTGGGGCTATTCTGGTGAACAAGGGCCTGTTAAAAGAAGAGGATTTGCTCAAAGCGCTTTCTGAACAGTTCAATTTACCGTTTTTTGCCCGCTTAAAAGACGCCCATATCTCTACGGAGGCGATTAAAGCCGTGCCGGCAAAATTCGTCAAGCACTATGGTTTTATGCCGATTAGTTTGGAGGGTGAGGCTTTGACTGTGGCGGTATTTAATCCCATGGATGTTTGGCTGGCGGAAAATATCAAATTGAACCTGGGGTTTAGGGTCAGCCGGATTTTAACTTCCCGCCGCGAGGTGGAGGCGGCGATACATAAATATTACGGGGCAGTGGCCGGAACCGTCGATAAGATCATGGAAGAGAAGATCGGCCAGGGCACAAAGTTAGCCAAGGATGAGAGCGTTGAAGATATTGAAAAAAACGCGGGCGAAGCATCGGTGATCGAGCTGGTTAACCAGATAATCAGCGAGGCAATCAAGATGCGCGCCACGGATATCCATATTGAGATATACGTGGACAAGGTAGTCTTACGTTACCGTATTGACGGGGTCCTTCGGGAAATGAAGATGCCCCAGGACGCTTATTATATAGAGCCGGCGATTGTTTCGCGGATTAAAATTATGTGCCATTTGGATGTTGTCGAACACCGCATTCCGCAGGACGGCCGGGCAAAGGTGCGCTTGCTTGACGGGCAGGAAGTAGATTTAAGGGTTTCGATATTACAGGGGTATTTCGGAGAAAATGTGGTTATCCGGATCCTTCCTTCCCAGGTGTTGTTAGATTTAGATAAAATTGGGTTTGCCCCCGAAGATTTAAAAACGATCGTGAAGCTTTTGCAAAAACCGCACGGGATTATCTTAATTACCGGGCCTACCGGAAGCGGTAAGACCACCACGCTTTATACCTGTTTAAGCCGCCTGAACCGTAAGGAGGTAAAAATTATCAGTATTGAAGACCCGGTTGAATACGCCATTGAAGGGATAACCCAGATCCATGTTAATCCCAAGGTGGGCTTAACTTTTGCCAGCGCCTTGAGAAGCGTCTTAAGGCATGACCCGGATATTATGATGATCGGTGAGATTCGTGATTCTGAGACCGCCGACCTGGCAATCCGCTCATCCCTTACCGGGCATTTGGTTTTCTCCACCTTGCATACTAATGATTCTGCCAGTGGTATTGCCCGGCTTATGGATATGGGTATTGAGCCCTACCTTTTAGCTTCTTCGGTTGAGGTAATTATCGCCCAGCGCCTGGTGCGCCTGCTCTGCCCGTTGTGTAAAGGCAAGGGGTGCGAATCTTGCAGTGAGACGGGATTTAAAGGGAGAAAGCCGATATATGAAATTATGCTTATCGATAATGAAATCCGCGGGATGATTACCGAACATAAGAACGCCCAGGATATTAAGGCCAAAGCCAGGGAAAAAGGCATGCGCACGCTTATGGAGAATGGTATGCTTTTGGTCCAAGAAGGTTTAACGACTAAGGAAGAGATCATGCGCGTGGTGGAGTTGGAATAAAATGATATTTTTATATAAGGCTAAGAAAAACCTTAAGGAGGTTGTCGAGGGCAAAATCGACGGGGGCAGTGTCGAGCAGGTGCTTGAAGATCTGCAGGCAAAAGGGCTTGTGCCGATTTCCGTCGAGCCGTTAATCGGCCCGCCTGTTTCCGCAGCGGCATCCGCAAAAACTTCCCCCAAACCCGAAACAGTTTCCAACCCAATCGGGAAATGGGGTTTAAAAAACCTAGTTTTGTTCACCCAGAAACTTTACAATCTGGTTAATTCCCGCGTAGAGTTACTTAGCGCCTTAAGGCTTTTAGAAAAGGACTGCCAAAATCAGACCGAAAAATTATTACTTTCCGATATCATAAAGAATATTAAAGACGGTGTTTCATTTTCCAATTGCCTTAGCCGCTACCCGCAGTATTTCCCGCAATTTTACGTCAATATTGTCCACACCGGCGAGGCAACCGGCAAGCTCAAAGATTCCCTGATCCAACTTTTGGACTATCTGCGCCGGTTTGAAGATTTAAGGACCAAGGTAAAACAGGCGCTTGCTTATCCAATATTTATGACTTTGGTTGGCGTAGGCACGATATTTGTAATGCTTACTTTTGTCCTGCCGAGGCTGGCCGGGATGTTTGAAGATTTTCAGGCGCAGCTGCCCTTACCCACACTTATTTTACTCAATATCGCGAATTTCCTTAAAGCTTATTGGGTATTTGTAATCGGATTTATTGTTATTCTTGTCTTTGCGTTTAAGGTCAACGGCGCAGGCAAGGAAAGTGTTTTTAGCCGCCTGAAATATCATATTCCCATTGCCAAAGATATTGTTTATAAACAGTCGGTGGCCAACTTTTCCAGAAGTTTATCCCTGCTTTTGCAAAGCGGAGTGAACCTGCTTTCCGCCTTGGCCGACGCCGGTCCGATAATCGGCAATCCGGTTTATGTCAGCCAACTTGAACAGGTGCGCCGTGATATCAGCCAAGGCATGCCTTTTTCAGACTCCTTGGCCAAATTCAAAATCTTCCCGGATTTTTTTGTGCAGATGATCCGCGTCGGCGAAGAAGGCGGCAGGCTGGACAGCGTACTGGCGGATATCGCCGAGTCTTATGAAAAAGAGATTGAGGCAGATTTAAAGGTCGTCAGTTCCCTTATTGAACCGGCGATAATTTTGGTCCTGGGCCTGGTGATCGGGGCGATGGTTATTGCCATGCTCCTGCCGATATTTAATATGAACAGCCTTGTCGGTGGCTAATAAATAGGGACAGCGACCATTTTTTGTTCGCTATCCCTATTAAAAAAATGGTCGCTGTCCCTATTTATTAAGATAATTATGAGAACTAAAGTAATCATAGAGCTTGCGGAGTCCTGCCTTAAGGTTGTTATCGGCCGTAAGGTTGCGGTTGAGCCTCTGGCCAGCACTGAACCGGCGGTTATTTCCAACACTTTAAGCTTGATATTAAAACAAAATAAATGCGGCAAAAATTTTGATGTTTTCGTGGTGTTTAACCGCAATAAAATAACTGTGCGCCGCCTAGACCTGCCCTCCCAAGACCCCAAGGAACTCGAACAGATGCTGGGCCTCTGCCTCGTGCGCCAGATCCCCTATCATAAAGAAGAGGTTTGCTGGGCATATCAGAATTTAGGGTTTGACGGCACAAGCAACAGCCACCTGATTTTGGCCATTGCCTTAAAAAATGTTTTTAAAAATGTGGTCAACGCTTTTATTCCCATAAATATCCTTCCGGAAGCCATATTAATGAGCTCGCAAGGTCTCCTGCATTATGTGGCTGAAGCATGCAAAGATAAATCTTTACTGCAGGGTTCATACCTGATCCTGGATATTGACGCAAACTATAGCGACCTGGTGCTGGTGGATGAGCGTAAGTTAGGCTCAAGCGTGGTGATACCGCAGGGGGCAGTCCAGTTAAAAAACGAGCAGGAAAAAGAAAAATTTGCCATTGAATTGAAGCAGGCGCTGGTTGCCTTGAATAACGAAATCCCCGATGCCAAATGCGACAGATTATTCTTAACCGGCGCCTCAGCAGCGTATCTTACCCTTATCGAGTCAGCCCTGGCCAGGGATTTTAATTTGAAGGCGCAGTATATCTCTTCCAAGGAGTACGATAATTTCATCTCCGGAGGCTTAAAGGATATTTCTTTATCCGCGGTGCTGGGGTTTAGTTCGCAGATAGCCAAAGATGATATTAAATTTGTTGTCCCCGAGCTGCAGGTAAAAAAAGAAATGAAATCCAAGGTGCAGCAACTGATGATCCTGGGGGTGGTCCTGGTTTATATCCTGATTTCTTTAGGCGGAATTGCTTTGCTCAGGCTTATTCAGCAGCAGCTTTATTCAGCCAGCCTTAAGGAGAGGGTCGTTTCTTTAGGTAAAAAAACCAAGGACCTGGAGGATATTACCGAAAAATTAAAAATTGCCAAACAATACGCGGATCCCAAGTCTTCGGTATTATCTTCCCTGTATTCGCTAAATAGGTTGTGCCCGGAGAGCGTAACCATTACCAATTTTAATTGGGAACTTCAAAAGAGCCTGTCTTTTAGAGGATACGCTCAACAGATACCCGATATTTTAACTTTTACCAATACTCTTAGTAATTCCGAATCTTTTAAGGGCGCGCAAAACCGTTACACCCGCAGGCGTAAATTAAAAGATAAAGATGTGGTTGATTTTGAGGTGGTCGTAAAATGAGAAAACTAACCACCAAGGAAAAAATATTATCGCTATGTATCGGTTTATTGTTAGGGTTATTTGCGGTTAAAAGTTTTGTCCTGGGCCCGATATATGAAAAAACCGCTGTTTTTTCCGCAGAGATCGAACAGTCTAAAATGGCCATCCATAAATACCTGGCCTTGGAACATAATCGCCCGGGAATTCTTAAGGCGCAGAAACAAATCGAAGGTTATTCCAGCCTTCGGGGCTCTGATGAAGAGAAATCAGCGATGGTGATGAGCAAAGTTGAGGCTGAGGCCAGGAAATCCAAACTGCAAATATTAGATATGAATGTTATCGGTTCCACCAAGGTAAAAGGCGGAGTAGTGACGCTTTACCGCGTTTCCTTGCGCGCCGAAGGCCAGCTGAAAAATATTTTGGATTTTATTTCCGGTATTGAAGGGGCCAACATTTTGTTGCAAGTTGAGAAAATCACTTTGTCTGCCAAGGATGAAACTGGGAGCGTCTTAAAAATAGACACCACTATATTAGGAGTTTCATTTTCATAGACCCCATTTCCCCTTCAGGTCCGAAACAGTTTCGATTCTAAAGAGGAAATGGGGCCATAAAGCTATAAGGAGATTATCATGAAAAAAGTTTTCGCTCCGTTAGGAATAAGACAAGGATTCACTTTGATTGAGTTAATACTGGTAGTAATTATTATCGGAATTTTGTCGGCGATGGTCGTGCCGCGGCTTGCCGGCCGCTCCGAGCAGGCGCGCGCGCAGGCGGCAAAAACAGATATTAATTCCAGCATCCCTCTTGCCCTGGATCTTTATGAAATGGATATGGGCCATTATCCCGAATCCCTGGATTACCTGAGGACGCGTCCGGCAGGGGACGCCGATAACTGGCATGGGCCATACTTAAAGAAGAAGCCGGTGGATCCCTGGAATAAGCCTTATCTATATAAAGCCCCGGGCGACCATAATCAGGAGGGCTATGATCTTTCTTCTGCCGGCAAGGATGGGCAACCCGGCACAGCAGATGATATTGTAAATTGGAGTGAATAAGGTGAATAATTTGAAAGGGTTCGCCCCTTCGGGGTTCACTTTAGTTGAGGTGATGATTAGCGTGCTGATACTGGGGGTTGGCTTGACCCTGGTAGCCAATTCTTATATCGTTGCCTTAAGGGGAGTAAACTCTACGGCTAACAATATCGGAGCTTTGCGCCTGGGGCGAGAAAAGTTGGATGAACTTGAGCTCTTAAGTTTAAAAGACGGCTTATCCGCTTCCGTTACCCAGGATATTTTAAAATCTCCTGCTAAAAGTTATGATTATAAACAGGAAATCATTGAAATAACCCAGCCAAAAGATTTGGCTAAATTCCTTGTACAGGCCTGCCTGAGCCTTAGTTGGCAGGAACAGAATGCCACAAAAAATGTCACTTTTTCCACATACCTGCCCAGGCAAAAACAATAAACTAAGCGCTTTTACTTTAGTGGAACTGCTTATTGCGGTTTCTATATTTTCCGTCGTCAGCATCGCGATTTATTCGACTTTTAGTTCAGGAACTTCTGTTTTAGGCCGGGTAAAGAATATTGATTTTATCCAACAGAGGATTTTACTTAAAACCGAGAGATTTTCCAGGGAATTAAGAGAGCTTCCCGCCTGTAGAAAACAGCTGTTTTCGGGTACGAAAACAAAGATTAGTTTCCCCGGGAATCCAGATTATATCCCCTGCCGCATAACTTATTATTTTGACAGTTCCTCTTTTTGTCTTATGCGCGTAGTAGATAAACTCAGCCAGATCATTACGCCCGAGGGGAAAGTGGATGCGCAATTTAAATCAAAACCGGCGGTTTTTTTATCCAAGATTAAAGAAGTAAAATTTAGCTATCTTAATTTAGATCTGATTAAGAATGAATATAACTGGATAGATGAGTGGAGGCAGGATTATTTGCCTGTTGCTGTTAAATTGACTGTTACCAGCCAAACCCAAGAATATGTCTCGACAGTATTTTTACCTAAAGCGTAAGCCGCAAGGCAATAAGAAAGCAAGCATCCTGGTGCTCTGCCTCTGGGCAATAATGATCCTCTCCATATTGGGCATGGGCTTAACCGGATTGGTTTTTCAGGAGATACGGTTTGCCAGAACTTACCAACGATTAAGTTTCTCTTTGCCTGCCGCCAGAGGGGCGCTAAAAACAGTGTTCTACTTAAGAGAAAAAGACGCCACACCTACTTTTGATACCTTTGGGGAATTAGCCGAAGAAAATGAGATGGCTTTATGCGGGAACAACTCTTATAAATACTATTTTGCGGATAAAAGTAATTCGGCTGATAAAAGCCTGGCTGTTACCAGCCAGATTATCGATGAGAGCGCGTTGATTAATTTAAACACCGCTTCTAAGGACGTGCTGATGCGGCTGCCGGGGATGGATGAAGAGTTGGCGGAAAAAACAGTTAATTCCGGGTTGCGCCCTTTTAGCTCAATCAATGAAGTGCTTTTAGTTGAAGGCATGAGCCGCGATAATTTTATACTTTTTAAGGATTTGGTTACTGTGTATGGGGCAGGAAAAATAAACATTAATACCGCAAGCAAGGCAGTACTTTTAGCTTTAGGTTTAGATGACCAGCTGGTAGAGGCGATTTTGCGTTTTCGGCAAGAGCACAAAATCATCAATCCTGATCCGGTAGCTATTCCCCAAGTGCTGGGCTATGGTTTTTCCAGCACTGATAAGATACTTGATGATTTAAGGGCATTTACTTTTTTGAGTTTAAAGCAGGAGCAGGATCTCCTGGCGCTGGTTTCTATATTGGGTGTAAAATCAGAGTATCTGCGTTTTAATATTATCCCTTACTCCGGTAGCAGGCAGGGGCTGCACTATAGCATTGTTATCCATCCCGCAAGTAAGAAGATTCTCTCCTGGAACGAACAATAATTGACTTGACAAAGAACCCTCTATTTACTAAAATTAAATAGTAAAATTTTACTATATTAAATAGATAAATAGGGACAGCGACCATTTTTTCTTGGTCGCGTAGATGAAAAAATGGTCGCTGTCCCTATTTAAATGAGGTTAAGTTATGATTTGGGAAACTAAGACTGAAAGTAAGTTCAAAACTCTGATTTCCAAAATACCCGTATTCCATCGGCGGATTACCGAATCAGTGGTCAGCCGTCAAGCCGAGAAAATCGCCGGTAATCGTAATTGCCGCCAGGTGGAAGATCAGGATGTAATTGCCGCTTTTTTCTCCGATGTCCCGTCGCCGTTCTACAGCATGATGGTCCGTCTTCTTGAGCAGAATGGTTTTGATTATAAAAAGTATGGTTTTCCAAAGGAGACTCGGTAATGCGTATCGCCATCATTGGCGCCGGGGCCATCGGTTGTTTAGTTGCCGCTTATCTTAAGGAAAAGGGCGAAGAGGTAACCTTAGTCGGCCGCAGCGGGGCGGTCAAGGTGATCAGAGAAAACGGCATCGTTGTTTCGGGGGTCAGGGGCAATTTTCTGGCGCATATCGGTATTTCCGACACCCTAAATTATGTTCCGGATTTAGCCATCTTGGCTACTAAAACACAGGATATCAATTCTGTTTTGCAGGACAACTCCCATTTACTGCAGAATTCCCTCTTATTAACTGTGCAAAACGGCGTACGTGCGGATAACTTGGTTGCCCGATACGTCCCTGCGGAAAAGGTCATTTCCAGTATAGTTATGTTCGGGGCAACTAGCTTAGAGCCGGGCAAAGTAGTGCATAATTTTGAAGGCAGCTGGGTATTGGGGAGCTTCTTTAATCCCAATCCTTCCGAGTCCTTACTTTCCGTAAGCCTGGTTTTAGATAAGGCATTTCCGACAATAATAAGCAAAGACATAAAAGGGATGAAATATTTAAAGATTTTTGTCAATGCCAACAACTGCCTGCCGGCAATCATCGGCAAGAGTATGCAGGAGGTCTTTAGCGACCTGGCGATCAGCCGGATCAGTATTGCCATCTGGAGAGAAGCTTTCAGGATTATCGATTATATCGGGATAGATTTGGTTTCTCTCCCCGGATTCCCGCTGGAAAACCTTACCAAGCTTACGGCTATGCCCAGCGAGTTGGCAGCCCAGGTTTTTTCGGAGCGCATGAAAAACCTGAGCAAAGAACCGTTATACGGTTCGATATTGCAGAGTATAATGCGCGGTAACCTTTCGGAGATTGATTATATTAATGGCGAATTTGTGCGTCTGGCCGAAGAAAATAATATGCCGGCGCCTTTAAATAAGATTTTAGTGGAGATGGTGCATCAGGTGGAAAAGAATAACCGGTTTTTCAGCAAAGAAGATTTGATCCAAAAGACCAGGGAACTAATTTAGAAAAATGAAAGAAGTTAAAACCCCTTTTCCCCGCTTGAAACTTACCGTAACGCAAGTTTTAGGAGATTGTTACCACGGTTATAAGAGCGGCGATGAAATCATTTTAGAAGATTTTACCCATGCCCCGGTCCATTTCTGTTTGGGGCTGGCGCACGCGCTTTTTCCGGTAATCTATGCTTTAAGTTTTGGGGCAAAATTCGGGTTCCGCGATAACCAGCGTTCTTTGCTGGTGACCTGTCCCGACGGAGGAAAGCTGGAATTTAAAGCCGAAATTCTGGATAAGCAGGGCAAGCTTGAGGTTGTTCCAAGAGACCCCCAACATAAAGGGCCAAATCCTAAGAAGATGATTATTGAGGTAGCTGAGGCAAAAGGAAAATGCGCCTTTGGATATAAAGTCGGGGATAAATGGGAAACGCAGGGTTTAAAATGTATCCCGGGTTTTTGCGGGGCGGCATTCCACACGGCATTCCCGGCTTTGTTTGCTTTAAATTTTGGAGCCAAGTTTTTCTTTGTGCCGGATCCGGATTCAATTGATACGGTTACCTGTCCGGACGGGGGCAATATTGTTTTTAAGGTTACCAGAATTGGGGAGAAGAAATAATTTTATGGCTAAACGCAGAGTAGTAATAACCGGTATAGGAGTAATCTCGCCTAATGGCATCGGTAAACATAACGCCTGGGAAGGTTTTTCCAGCGGAAAAAGCGGGGTGCGTTTAGTTGACGGCTTTGATGTTTCTGTTTTTAATACCAAGATTGCCGCCGAAGTCAGGGATTTTGACCCTTTTAAATTGGGTCTGAATCACCAGGAGGCCATGCGCATGGATCGCTATGTGCAGTTTGGAGTGACTGCCGGCAAGATGGCAATAGAGGACAGTAAATTAGATTTTTCCCAAGAAGATACCCGGCGTATCGGGGTTTGTTTAGCCAATGCCATCTGCGGGACAAAATATATGGAAGAGGAGTTTGCTTTAGTTACCGAGGACGGGAAAAAACCGATCAACCCGGCGCAGGTTAGGCCCGATCTCTATGACGCAGCGATGTTTAACACTCCTTCGATAGAAATCAGCGCGCGTTTTGGCTTAAAAGGGATTTGTAACACTATTTCTACGGGATGCACTGCCGGCACAGACTCATTGGGTTTTGGTTTAGAAAGCATTCAGGATGGGGAGCAGGATGTAATGATCTGCGGAGCTGCGGAAGCCCCGCTTACCCCGATTACCTTCGGCGCTTTTGATGTGGTCAATGTTTTATCCGTGCGTAATGATGAGCCGCAGAAAGCCTCGCGTCCTTTTGATAATAAGCGTGACGGATTTGTGCTCGGAGAAGGAGCGGGAATCTTAATTCTTGAAGAATTAAATCACGCCTTAAAACGCAATGCCCCGATTTATTGCGAAGTTTTAGGTTTTGGCACCAGCTGTAATGCCTTTCACATGACCGACCTGCCTTCTGACGGACGGGCGATGGAAACCTGCATCAGTTTGGCCTTAAAAGATGCGCAGGTCAAGCCCGGCGAGATTGATTATATCAACGCGCACGGCTCAAGCACGCGGATGAACGATATCTTTGAGACCAATGCTTACAAGGCAATTTTTGGCCAGTATGCTTATAAGCTGCCGATCAGTTCGCTTAAATCCATGATCGGCCATCCTCTGGCCGCGGCAAACGCCATTGAGATGACCATGGTCTCGATGATTTTTGAGAAAAATATCCTTCCTCCGACGATAAATCAGGATGAAAAAGATCCGCAGTGCGATTTGTATTATATTCCCAACCAGGCAATCCAGAAAAAAGTTAACACAATTATAAAAACCAGCAGCGGTTTTTCGGGGATACATTCTTCGCTTATTTTAAGAAGGTTCGGTGGATAATGGAAAAAATCGCAATTACCGGTATTGGAGTTGTCAGTCCTTCGGGTATCGGAAAGCGGCAGTTTTGGGCAAACCTTAAAAGCGGTCGTTCATTTATTAAAGAGATTACCCGTTTTGACGCTTCACTATACGCTGCGCATATCGCCGGACAGATTGATGATTTGGAAAAATACAGCCATATCTCCGAAAGGCTTTTAAAAAAAATCGATGCTTTTTCGCATATGGCGCTGGTTGCTTCGGAGATGGCCCTGCAGGATGCCGGGATCGATATTAAAAATGAGGATCCCAATCTTGTGGGGATTTTTTTGGGCAACGCTATCGGCGGCTGGCTCTATGCCGAAACTGAATTAAGGGATTTATATTTAGAGGGCCGGGAAGGTGTTTCACCTTATATGGCCTCTGCCTGGTTTCCCGCCGCTCCCCAGGGACAGGTCTCCATTTATTATGGAATAAAAGGTTTTAGTAAGACCGTGGTCAGCGACCGGGCCAGTTCTTCGATGGCTTTAGGGTACGCCCGGAAAGTTTTAGCGAAAAATAAACTGAATATGATTTTGGCAGGCGGTATGGAGGCTCCGGTTACCCCTTATGCCTTATTATGCTGTAATACCTATGGGGCGCTATCCAAAAATAATCATAATCCCCAGGGGGCGTACCGGCCATTTGATAAACAGCGCAATGGTTTTGTAATCGGCGAGGGCGCCGGAATTGTAGTCATGGAAAGTGTCCGGCGCGCCCAAAAAAGAGGCGCAAATATCTTGGGGGCAATCTGCGGATACGGCACGACTTGCGACGGGGTGGACAGGATCAATTGTGCCAGCGACGGAAAAGAGCTGGCGCGGGCAATTAATATGGCGCTTAGTGACGCCAAGGTAAATCCCGAAGAGATCGGTTATATTAGTTTAGATGGTTTAGCAGTTGATCTCTGGGATAATTCTGAAATCAAAGCTTTAAAGATGGTTTTCGGGGATAATTTAAAGAATATTCCGTTGAGTTGCCCCAAATCCATGTTTGGAAATTTGCTTGGAGCATCGGGTGTGCTGGATATGATTATCGCGCTTTTAACTATGAAGCATAGTTTAGTCGCCCCGACTTTAAATTTAGAGGTTCCGGCTTTAAATAATTTAAATTATGTGGCCAAGAAAGCCAGGGAATATAAAGTAAACAAGTCTTTGATCATCTCGCGCGGCCGCGGCGGGATTAATGCGGTTTTAGTAGTTGAAAAAAACTAGAAACAGTTTCCAAGCTAATCGGGAAACAGTTTCTGCTTTAACTTGGAAACAGTTTCGAAGTTAAAGAGGAAATGGGGGTAAAGGGAGGGTAAAATGAAGATATTATTTGTTATGCCCAGGGTCGGCGCATGGGCAACGCACGGCATACACCGGTCACCAAACCAGCTTTACGCGCACTGGGCTGCGTATGTGCGGGAGAGGGGTTATGAAGATGTCGCGGTCATCGACGGAAGAGCACTGGAAATACCCATGGACCAGCTGGTGGAGCAGGTAAAGGCAAAAAACCCGGATGTCGTGGTTATGGGCGAGCAATTGCACGGTTATGGCGGCTACGGCGTATTACGGCATTTTAAAGAGGCAGCGATCAACATTAAAAAAGCGCTGCCTAAAACAAAAATAATTCTCGGCGGGTTATGGTATTCGGCGATGCCGGTGCCGACATTAGAAGAGAACCCTGCGGTTGACTTTGTGGTTATGGGGGAAGAGGAATCTTTTGGAGATTTGATCGAAGCCATCGATAAAAAGAAAAATTTTAAGGATGTTGGCGGGGTAACTTCGCGGGTTGACGGACAAATCGTCATGGGCCCGCATAAGCCGCTGATGGAAGATCTAGACAAGCTTCCTTTACCGGCCTATGACTTATTTCCGATGGATAAATATGTCGGCCACACTTATTGGAAACCATTTGTGGATATGGTTACTTCGCGGGGCTGCCCTTCAGCATGCACCTTTTGTTATGAATGGGACCAGTTTGATCCGCGTTCGCCTTCGGATTTCTTGAAATGGCGGGCTAAATCTCCGGAAAGAGTTATGGAAGAGATGAATCTTCTGCATAGAAAATACGGGGTTAAAGTCGCGGTTATCCAGGACGATAATTTTAATGTCGACCCCAAAAGAGTGCAGAAATTTTGTGAACTTAAAAAAGCATCGAATAATCCAATTAAATGGGTATCTTTGGGCCGGGCTATTGATTGGGTTAATTGCGAATCGATCTTGCCCCTGATGAAAGAAAATGGTTTATTCATGGGTGTTTTTGGCATCGAGGTGACAACTCAGTCAGAGCTCAAGCGAATCGCTAAAGGTATTACTATCGACCAGATTAAGAAAACCATCGAGATCTTGCGTAAAAATGATATCGCGATTGTCGCGGATATCATGATGGGTTTTGATTATGATACCGAGGCCATTGTTAAGCAGCGTTTTGAGTTTACGGATCAGGTTGATCCGGATATCCTTTGGGTAGGCTATGTTACTCCCGCCCCAAATTCGCCGATGTGGAGAATTGCTTTAAAGAAAAACTGGATCGATCCCAAAAAGGTAGATTTTAGCCAATGGGATTTTCTCCATCCGGTAATCCCCACGGATCATCTATCCACAGAAGACCTTGGCCGTTTGGGTTCCTGGTGCATGCGTGAATTTTTCTCTAAGCCGGGGAGGATAAACAGGATTATGGAAAGTAATTTTGACCCGTTGGCCAAACTTTGCTTTCAGGATGTTATGGCTGGGGTAGGTAAATGGGAAGCAGCCGCGACCAAGGGCGAAGTGCAGATATAAATTTTGCGGGTTTTGCCGAGACTTGTTCCCACAGCACCGCTCGATTTTCCCCTGCGAGGAAAATCTTCGCTTCGGCAAAAATTTTCGCTCTGCCGGGACATATATTGTGGGCAACCGTGCCCGCTCAAATTTTTGAGATGCTGTTCGAATCAAGTCTCGGCACCCGCAAAAGCGGCGTTATTAATTTTATATTGCAACAGGAGGAAAGAATGGATATAAAAGTAAGAGTTAAAGAAGTCTTAGCCGGATTGTTAAAAGTTAAAATTGACGAATTGAAGGATGAAGTGTCTTTGATCAATAGTATCGGCGTAGATTCTACCGAGATGGTGGAGTCGGTAATTGCCCTGGAAAAATCATTCGGGGTCAAGCTTAGCCCTAAGGAGATTACCAAGAATTCGACGATTAACGATATCGTAAATAATATCCAGTCAAAATCGGTAAAATGAAGATAATTGACTTAAGCCTGCCTATCGATGAAAAGGCTTTTGAAGTGCACAAGGTTGATATCCAGCGGATCACCCATAAAGCCGGCGTGGATAAATTTAACCGGGTGATTATGGGCAAGACTATTTTAGGTAAAATAAAATACGCCTTAGGCGCCCGCATCATCAAAAAAGAGCAGCTGCCTGATGAAGAATTTCTCTCCCTGGAAATTGTGCATGCTCCGGTGCATACCGGCACGCACTTGGATTACTCCTTTCATTATGGATCAAAATCAGAAAATCGCCCTGCCAAGACCGCGGATGAAATCCCGTTGGAATATTGTTACCAGGATGGGGTTAAACTTGACTTCCGGCATAAAAAACCCAATGAAGTAATCAAGGCGGAGGATATCGAAAGCGCCCTAAAGAAGATGAATTATCAACTTAAGCCTTTAGATATTGTCTTATTGCATACTGCCGCGGATAAGCTTTATGGCGGGCCAAAATATTTTTCAGATTACCCCGGGGTTGATCCCTCGGCTATTGATTATCTTCTGGATAAAGGAATTAAAATCTTTGGCGTAGACACGATGGGGATTGACCGGCCATACCGGTTTATGCTCAAGGAATTCCTGGAAACAGGGGATCCTAAAACTTTTTATCCGGCGCATTTCTATGGCCGCAAAAGAGAGTTTATTCATATCGAGCGCCTGGCGAACCTGGAAAAAATACCGGATTTTGGTTTTAAGATTATTTGTTTCCCTATACGTATAAAAAATACCGGGGCCGCTTGGGCCAGGGTAGTTGCTACTATTTAATGAAACGGAGGACAAATGGGACATACATGTAATTCAATAATTATTAAAGCGCCATATGATTTGGTTTTTGATATTTCCAATGACATCCCGCGCTGGACGCAGTTATTCGGCAGTGAATATAAAAAAGCCGAGATCCTAAAAAAAGAAGCCAACAAAATCACTTTTCGCCTTACCGACGACGAAAATAAATCCTGGGCCTCCTGGAGATTATTATACAAGAATAATTTTTTCACTTATTCGGAACGTTATGAGCCAAAATTCCCTTTTAATTATATGAAGATTATCTGGCTCTATACGCCAAAGCCTGAAGGAGTGGAGCTTACCTGGATCCAGCATTTTCAGATGGATGAGAAGGCCAAGTTTAGCGATGAGCAGGTGGAAGGTTTTATCAATAAACATTCCAAAGAGAACTTATTGATTTTTAAGAAGGTCATTGAAGAATCAGCCAAGTAATTATTAAGGGGAGGAGCCCCTTGTTCGCTTACGCTCACAGGGTTTTACTAGATAAAAGATTAAAGGAGGAATTATGAGTACGGATTTAAAAGGTAAGGTTGCCATTGTTACCGGAGCCAGCCGCGGCATCGGTAAATCTTTAGCTTCAACCGCAGCGGGTTTGGGCATAAATTTAGCCCTTGCCGCCAGAGGCGAGGGGCCTTTAAAAGAAACCGCGGATGAGATTGCCAAGAAACATAAGGTTGAGGTATTAGCCGTAGCCTGCGACGTCACAAAATTAGAAGATCTGGAGAATCTGGTAAACAAGGCTAAAGCTAAATTCGGCAAAGTCGATATTTTGATTAATTGCGCCGGAGTTTCCTCGCAGTATCCTTTTAACGAACAGCCAATTGAGGATTTTGAAAAATTGGCGCAGACGAATTATCTGGGTTATGTGCGGTTAATCCGCCTGGTGATTAATGATATGATGAAACAGAAATACGGGGCAATTATCAATATAGTTTCCGGCTCGACGCTAGTGGATCCTGTCCCCAGAAACTTTATTGTCTACAGCTCGCTTAAAGTCGGCTTGCGCGCTTTTTCAAAAGGCCTGTTTTGGGAGTTGCGCGACCATGGGATCAAGGTAACTTCTATTTTGCCCGGAGTCACGGATACGGATTTAACCGGCAAACTTAAAGATATTACCGGCGATACGTCGCGTTTAATGGGCACGCAGGCAATTGAGGACGCGGTGCGTTTTGCTTTAACCGTGCCGGCTAATGTTTGCCCGCTGGAGATTTCGGTAATTAACCAACAAACACCTTGGACTGCTCCGGTAATACCGTTTAAACAGCAGCACCCGGGAAAATAACGGAGAGAATAAATGAAAAAAATATTTTTTCTGGCGGCAGCGGTGGTTTTATTTGCCCGGGGTGTTTGTTTAGCCGAAGGCAATAATTTATTGCTTGATGATTTTGAGATTTCAGTCACCGGTGGCCCCACAGGAACGGTTGATTTTGGCGCAGGTAACGGCTCGACTGTTACGGTAACAGCGGCTAATGATATTAAAAACAGCGGTAATCAGTCGTTAAAAGTAGTTTATGAGGCGGTTCCGGGAGGTTATATTTATGTGGCCCGCGGCTTTGGGCTTGATGCCAAGAATGCTAACTGGCCAATTAAGCCTTCCGATATTAAATGGGGAGAATACAGCGCGATATCATTCTATGTTTACGGGACGGATTCTAAAGCAAAAATTGCTTTTGATATAAAAGATAACGGGGGGGAGATCTGGCGTTTTATAACCGAGGATGATTTTAAAGGCTGGAAGAGGATAGTTTGCGGTTTTGATAAATTTGTTGTGCGCGATGACTGGCAGCCAAACGACGCAGACAATAACAAGCAGCTGGATTTTCCGATTAAGGTCTTCCAGTTTGAACCGCTTCCCGGATCAAAAGGGACTCTTTATTTTGACACGGTGGAGTTAGTGAAAAAATAGCACCCGACTCTATTGGATGAGCCGGTGCGCGCTTCTGCGCAGGAAAGGTGGGAATATGAATAATCAGGATATTAAGAATTTAAAGAAGCGTTATTTTATCTGGCTCTATAAAACCGCCAAGGAAACCTTTGATAAATACGAACGCAAGTTTACTCAAGTTGATATCGATAAGGATCTCCTGGCGGAAATGGAAAAAGAGCTTTTAGGCTCCTACCTTCCTCATGAGAAAGACGCCCTCCAAAGGCAGATCAACGATTTTCAAAAATACATCGAGAATAAAGAAAAGGCTTGTTCAGAATTCAGGGACCAGCATAGAAAGATCAATCCGGATTTTATTTTTTCAGAAATAAAACTGAATGCGATTGAGAAGATAACCGTTAAGGAATTAGGCAGAAGAGGTTTGGAAGAGATTAAATCCCTTTATGAAAAAGAAATGACTGAACGTATCTTAAAGAACACGGAGTCCCGTTAAAGATTATTTCTCGAACGGGATAAACTATTAATGTTAATAGACGCGCATAGCCACTGGCTGCCGGATGAAATAATCACCAATGCCCATTTTTTTCATAAGGGCTGGGGGGATATTCAGGCGCAGCTGGCGATTATGGACGCGCTGGGGATTGACCGGGCAGTTTTAAGTTATCCTACCTCGGATGCGCATCTAAAATTAGGTAGCATCGGCCAAGTGGCGCATATTTATAATGATAATGTTGCCAAAATTTTAAAATCCCACCCCAAAAGATTTATCGGCGCGGCAATCTTACCTGTAGATAATTCCATCGATATGTTGGAAGAGTTAAAGCGGGCAATCAATGAGTTGGGTTTTAAAGCGATTTCTCTTGCCTCAAGTTATAACGGTATATACTTGGATGATCAGATGTTTTTACCTGTATATAAAGAAGCGCAAGAGAAGAGTATCCCGATCTTTGTGCATCCGCAGATTGTAAACCCGATAGGTTTTGAGCGGATCAAGGATCCGCTGCTTACCCCGGCTGTTGAATATATTTTTGACACTACTATTTCCATCGGCAAGCTTTTAATGTCGGATATCTTACGGCAGTATCCTAAGGTAAAATTTATTTTTGCCCATTTTGGCGGGGCAATCTGCTATCTTAAGCAGCGTTTTGACGCAACTTACCAGATGCTGCGGGGGTTGAACTTTGTCAAAGACCTCCAGGGGCTTCCTTCGGATTATCTTAAGAATATTTACGTTGATACCAGCGGCGATACTACCGGCGCCAATTTCCTGTTAAGTTTAGAATTGGTGGGGCCAAAGCATATTTTGTGGGGCAGCGATTGGCCGGCAAAGAAGGATGTTGTCAGCGGTATCAAAGCCGTCAACGATCTGGATATATCTCAGGAGAATAAACATAATATCCTGGGGGGGAATTTAGAAAAGCTATTTGTTCTTTAATATTTTGCTCATCAGGATATTGTTCGCGTGCGAAATTTTTCGCCGTGTGCTGCGGCTTACGGCTCCTTTCGGCAGCGCAGTGTTCCTTACGTATAAAGGTATTGCCTGTACTCGCCGTAATTCCTTGCACACGTTTGCCGAAAAATTTCTAATGCACGCTCCACAATATCCTTCGAGCAAAATTTAATCGAGCAAGCTTCGACACCGCAAAAGGGAATAGCATTATGCTAAAATTGTTAAATTTGATTATCGGTGGAGCGGCGGGGACAATTGCCAGGTATCTTCTGACCGGTGTTGTCTACAGGTTTATGGGCGCCGGTTTTCCTTACGGCACCTTAATTGTCAATATCAGCGGCTGTTTTATCCTGGGTTTTTTAGCTTCCCTATCGGATAAGAAATTTATCCTGGGCCCGGATGCCAGAGTTCTCTTGATGATCGGTTTTTGCGGGGCGTATACCACATTTTCAACCTTGATCTTTGAAACCGACAGTTTAGCCAGGAATGGACAGGCAGTCCGCGCTTTTACCAATATTTTTGCCAGCGTAATTTTAGGTTTTATATTATTCAGAGTCGGCAGCTTATTAGGAGAGATAATATGAAAATTCCCGCGGATGGAAAGCTTTTGAGGATTTTTATCGGTGAGGCGGATAAATGGAATGGCCGGCCGCT
This sequence comes from Candidatus Omnitrophota bacterium, assembly GCA_028716245.1. Taxonomy (NCBI): domain Bacteria; kingdom Pseudomonadati; phylum Candidatus Omnitrophota; species Candidatus Omnitrophota bacterium. The sequence goes on from JAQUQW010000002.1 coordinate 142,505, forward strand.
TTATGAAGAGATTGTATTGCTGGCTAAGAAGAACAAGTTAGCCGGGGCAACGGCAATCAAGGGGTTTATGGGATTTGGCTGTAAAAGCCATATGCATACCGCTAATTTATTGCGGCTTTCCGAGGACCTGCCGGTGATTATTGAAATCGTAGATAGCGAAGAGAAAATCAATCAGTTTATTCCGCAGTTGGATAGAATGGTTAAAGAAGGATTGATTACTCTTGAAAAAGCAAACGTAATTATGTACCGCGCGTAATCTAAGAAAAAACGCGGGAAAATAAAATATTGACATTGTTGTATAAATATACTACAATTGTTGTAGAGGTGAACAACAATGACAGTATTTCCGGAAATAGGAAAATCAAGGTTAAGAAGAGCGCTTTTAGGGTATTTTTGCACTAATACCGATGCCCGGCTATATTTACGCCAAGCGGCTTGTTTATTGAGCGAGGATCCGGGTAATCTCTCCAAGGAATTAGCGCATTTGGTCAGTATCGGTATCTTCAACTCGAGCACAAGCGGCAAGCAGAGGTATTATTCGCTTAATAAAGAATACCCGCTTTTTAATGAACTAAAGTCAATTGTTTTCAAGACCGTAGGTGTAGAGGCTGCGCTTAAGGAGATAGTTGTTTCTACCCCGGGGCTAGTTAAAGCCTTTATCTATGGCTCTTTTGCCCGGGATGAAGAGAAGGTTTCAAGTGATATTGACATTTTACTGGTAGGAAATTTCAGCGAAGATGAGTTTATTAAAAAGCTTACTCCTTTAGAAAGTAAATTGCAAAGGGAAATCAATTACACAATTTATTCTCCGCAGGAATTTGCTAAGAAAATGAAGATTAAGGGTGGTTTTCTAAACGAAGTTTTAAAAACAAAGCTTATTTCATTAAAAGGTGAGCCTAATGATTGAGGCGTTACTCAAGAAACTTTTAGAACAAGGTAAAATAAAAAAGCAGTCCACAGGATTTATTCAGATAGAGGGATTTCTTAAAGAGGCATTGGTTGATTTAAGCGAAGCAAAAAAGACGTTTAAAGTATCAAAAAGAGGGGCGTATTTATTGGCTTATAATGCCATGTTGAAGGCCGGCCGAGGCCTAATGCTTTTGGAAGGCTATGTTCCTGATGACGGCGGCCAGCACAAAACTGTAATTGAGGTTTGTGGCCTAATATTGAGCGAGCAATTTAAGATTGCCGTAAGAAAATTTGATAATATGCGGCGCAAGCGCAATGAGCTTACTTATGAGGCGGGGATTTTATTATCTGACAGAGATACAGAGAGCGCGTTAAATGAAGCACAGTTATTAATATCGGGAATATTTAAGAAAGTAAAATCGCGCAATCCGCAATTTGAGTTGAAATTGGGTTGACTAGAATATTTAAAAGGATAACGATAATATCCTGGGTGTAAATTTGAAAAGTATTTTTGCTCTGAATAGAATATTCAGAATGTCCCTACTATATTTTTGTTTGAGCGTAATTGGTTGCGCTGCAGCGCCTACAAAAGCGGCTACGCAAAATGGGACATTCAATTGGAAAATTTATTCCAGTCCAGGGATAGACTTCACTTTTAGATATCCTCCGAATTGGGAAATTAAAGAAGAGTATCAATACAAAAGTGCCGCTTGTGGAATAGACCCAAAATGTAAAGGAGCGAGGTATATTTTTCTTAATAAAACAGTGGATCCTAGGCCACCAAGGGTGCGTGAAAGAGAAAAGTTGGGGATTGCAATAAATATGCCGCAATGCACCGGAGTCAAACATTCTAGTTTACCTGGGAATAATTGGATTTGTGTTTTTGATAAAGACCCCGCGGCATTAAATAGCTATGAAAAAATTAAGAATTCTTTTCAACTTATCAAAACCGCAAAAGATGGAAGGCATTAACAGAGTTAATCTGGCGCCGTGGTGACATTGTGATTTGGCGATATGTAAAAGAGGAGAAGATAAAATGCAGATGCAGAAAGAAGTTCATTTAACAGGGCGAGATTTGACCGAGATGGTGCAGCTGCGGCCGCAGGATGTGGGAAAATACGCGATTGTGCCCGGCCCGCGCGACCGCCTGGATGCTTTAATGAAAAAAATAGAGAACCCGGTGCGTAATTTTTCCTTTATGGAATACACTATGTATACCGGCACCTATGAGGGGATCAAAGTTACCGGAATTAACGGCGGAAGGTTTTCCACGGACACTTCGATTACTACGGAGGTAATGTGTAATGCCGGAATACAAAATATCATCCGCATCGGCACAGCCGGGGCGCTTGATGAAAATATTAAAGTCGGCGATTTGTTCGTGGTCGATGAGGTTATCCGCGGGGATGGGGTAACTCCTTATTATGTGGATAAGGATTTTAAAACAGCCAGCGATAAAAAAATATCCGATTTGCTTTTTGAGATTGCCAAAGGCATGGGTTTAAATGTGCACCGCGGCAAGGCCTGGACCACGGACGCGCTTTTACGCGAAACCCGCGAAATCGTGGAGGCAAAGCGTAAAGAGGGAGCAAGGGCAGTAGATATGGTTTCTTCGACACTGTTGACTATTTGTCAGACTTATAATATTAAAGCCGGATCGATTCTGGCGGTCAGCGATAACGTAATTACCGGCGAGATGGGTTTTATGAATCCGCTTTATTATATGGCGGAAAGTAATTTAATAAAAATTGCGTTAGAATTAGTTAAAAAACTAGAAGGCAGGTAGGATATTTTGCGGGTCCTGTCTTGAACTGTTTCTCGGCCGCCTGGAGCGTCCTCGAATCCAGTTCAAGCCACCCGCAAATAAATGACTATGAAATTTTCTCCATTGTTTTGGCCGATACAATTAAAGGGCAATATAATTTACATTCTGGATGAAACTAAATTGCCGCAAAGATTGGTTTATCTAAAGGCCAAAAATTACTTAGAAGCATGCCGGGCAATCAAGCAGATGAAAACCCGCGCCGTGGGCCAGGTGCTCTTGGTAATGTATACCTTTTTTTTAAGTAAACGGCAGAACAAAAATTTAGCCAAAGTTGCCAAAGCCATCAATGCCACCCGGCCGACATTATCATTTAGATTTTTAACTGATATGGTTTTAGGCTGGCAAAATTGCGGCGCGCCGCTTGAGAAAAGTATTTTAGGTTTTTTGGGAATGCTTAAAGCCAAGCGTATCGAACAAGCCAGGGAGATGGCTAAATTGCTTAAAGACGGCGATGTAGTCCTTACGCACTGTAATATCAGCGGCCTAATGCCATTAATCGCCGAGTTTGCCAAAGAACAGGGTAAGAGAACAAGTTTTTATGTCACCGAAACCCGTCCGTATTTGCAAGGGTCGCGCCTTACCGCCTGGGAGATCCAGCGCGCGGGCTTTGAGGTAACCATCATTACCGATAATATGGTGGCGTATTTATTATCTTTAGGTAAAGTGACCAAAGTTATCGTCGGAGCAGACCATTTAACCTTAAACGGAGATATCGCCAATAAGATCGGCACTTATCAGATCGCGGTAGTTGCCAAATATTTCAAGATTCCTTTTTATGTAATCTGCCCGCCGGCATCGAAATTAAAAAGCGGAAAAGAAATTAAAATTGAGATCCGCCCGGATAATGAATTAAAGATTTATCAGGGGCTGCATTTGGCGCCCAAAGAGGTTAAAGCGTATTATCCGGCCTTTGACGTTACGCCGGCAAAATTAATTACCCGGCATATTCATTTGGGGGTTTAAATGCCAGAGCAGGAATTAAAGCTGGAAATTATCCAGGTAGGTAAGCGGCTTTATGCTGCCGGCCTGGCCGTAGCCAAGTCCGGAAATTTAAGCGCGCGGCTTGACAGCGAGAATATCCTAATTACCGCCACCGGAACAGCCTTGGGCCAGTTAAAAGAAAGCGATATCGTTAAGGTAAATTTAATTGCCGGTAAATCCGCGCCAGGGCCAAACCCAAGCTCCGAACTGCCCTTACACGGTTTAGTCTATAAAAATTTTCCGGTAAAAGTTGTAATTCATTGCCATCCTCCTTTAATTAACGGATATTTCACGGTTGCCAAGGCGCTCAAAGCGATGAGCTTTGAAACTAAATTTTATCTCGGAGATATTCCGGTAATCCCCCAGGAAACACCGACGGTTACTGACCCCGCACCGGTTATCGCGGCTTTAAAAACAAATGATTTGGTTATCCTTAAGAATCACGGGACAGTGGCGATTGCCGATAATTTCGAAGAGGCCCTTAATATTACCGAGGCATTAGAGGAAGCAGTTAAAAGCGCCGCGGTTGCCCGCCTGTTTGATAAAAACATCCTGGATGATTTAGACCTGGCTTTAAAAGATGATTTAAAGCGCAATGACCCGGCCTATCCTATGTTTAGCCGTCCGCATATCCAGGCAATCGTGGATTTAGTCAATAAAGATGAGTTCATCACGCAAAAGGGAAAAGAGCTGGGCCTGACGGTGCAGCTGGCGATTAAGCTTGATGACACTAATGAGGTTTTTAAATTTAGTTTTGAGCAGGGTAAAATTGTAAAACTGGATACTGACAGCCAGGCTCCTTTTATTATTTCCGCGCCCGGGCCGGTATGGGAACAGGTATTTTTAGGCAAACTCGATTCATTTGTGGCGGTTACCCAAGGCAAAATGAAATTAAGCGGCCAATTAGGCCAGCTTTCCAAATGGTATGTCCCGTTTAACCGGCTTTTTGCTTTATTCCGGGAGGTAAAAATCAAATGAATTTAAAATGCCCGCTTTATATAAACGGACAATTTATCGAAACCGCGGAAAAGCAGAATATCCTCAATCCCTCTACCGGTAAGGTGATTGCTGAAGCCTGCCTTGCTTCATCAAAAGAGGTGGAACTGGCTATATCCAGCGCCCGGGAAGCCTTTGATCATGGGCCATGGCCGCATCTTTCTTTAGGCGAGCGCAAGGAATTTATTTCAAAGATCGCCCGGGGAATTCTAGATAATGCCGGAGAGCTTGCCCAGTTGGAGATGCAGAATACCGGCAAGCCGATCAAAGAAACTACTTTTATGGATATCCCCTCTAGCGCCAAAACCTTTGAGTTTATGGCTGACAATTTTGCCGCCTATCTTCACAATGAAAAGGTCAATATTCCTGAAGATGCTCGGGCCAAGATAGTTTCTGAACCTATAGGGGTGGTGGTTTTGATTGTACCTTGGAACTATCCGCTATTAATCGCCTGTTGGAAACTGGCTTCCGCCTTGGCTGCCGGCAATACGGTTATTTTAAAGCCTTCCAGCCTTACTCCGCTTACTGCCTTGGAACTTGCAAAGATTATTCATCAGGCCGGTTTTCCCGCCGGAGTAATAAACGTGATTAACGCAACCGGCGCAAAAATCGGGGAGCAGCTTTGCGCGGATAAACGCGTGGATATGGTTTCATTTACCGGCAGCAATGAAATAGGCAAACAGATCCTGCAGTATTCTTCCAAAAACGTGAAGAAATTGATTATGGAGCTTGGCGGTAAATCCGCCAACTTGATATTTAATGATGTGGACTTGGATGTGGCGGTGAATAGTTCCCTTACCTCTATTTTTTTAAACCAGGGGCAGATGTGCACGGCGATGTCCCGGATCTTTGTGCAAGAAGGTATTTATGATAATTTTCTGGCCAGCTTTATCGAGAAAGCCAAACGCATAAAATTGGGTTTAGCCGATAATTTTGAAACCCAAATGGGCCCTTTAATTACCGACGCGCAGCGCAAAAAAGTCATTGCTTACATTGACAAGGCAAAAGCCGAAGGAGGCCAGGTTTTGTGCGGCGGGAAAATCCCGGAAAGCGCGGAATTGAAAAACGGCTATTTCTTTGAGCCCACGGTTTTAGCCGACATCGGGGCACACTTGCATATAGCTAAGGAAGAGGCTTTTGGCCCGGTAGTTTTGGTCCATAAATTTTCCGGTCCGGATGAGGCGGTGGCTTTAGCCAATAGCGTGGATTTTGGTTTGGCTGCCTGTATTTGGAGCAAAGATTTATCTCTGGCGCAGGATTTGGCTAAAAAAATAAATGCCGGCACGATTTGGATCAATACTTACGGTATGTTTTATAACCAGCTTCCTTACGGCGGATTTAAGCAGAGCGGCTTTGGCAAGGAACTGGGGCGGCAGGGATTTTTGGAATATACCCGTTTAAAAAATATAATTATCGACCAGTCCCAGGCAGGTAAGCCCCTGGTTAATTATTGGTACGGATTCTAATGAATGCAGCTAATCTCCTAGAGCAGCGCGCAAAAGAATACGGGCAGAAAACGGCAGTTATTTTCCGCCAGGAGGAGATTTCATTCGCCCAGTTAAAGGACAGGGTATTTTCTCTAAGCGCCAGCCTGCTTAAATTGGGTGTAAAGCCGCGGGATTCAGTCGCGATCTATCTTCCCAGCTGGCCGGAATATATTGTCAGTTATCTGGCGATCTGGTCCATCGGCGCCTGCAGTGTGCCTTTGGATTTTATGCTTACCGAGGAGGAAATAACTTCCTGCCTGGAACACTGCCAAGCAAAAATTTTAATTACCAAACATAAAGCCAATATCGCATTTAGGAATTTAAAGGCCAAACTTCCTTTATTGAAGGATATTATCTTCTGCCAATCCGAGGATAAAGAGGGTTTAAGTTTCGAAAAATTACTGGAACAGCCGGCCAAAGACGGCCCCGGAATAGAAATCAATGAAAAAGATCCGGCCATAATTTTTTATACTTCAGGCACTACCGGTAAACCCAAGGGCGTCTTAATTAACTACGCGCAATTAGATGCTCCGCCAAAATCTATGGCCTTTTTTGTCAATTCGGATTTAAGCGCCAAAGATACCGCGCTTTGCGCCTTGCCGTTTTCACATTTAGGCGGGTTGATTTATATCCAGAATATGCTTTCTTTCGGTTTGTCCATTGTTTTAATGGAGCGTTTTATGCCGTTAGATTTTTTGAAAAATGTGCAGAATTATAACATTAATTTTTTCTGGATCGTCCCTTCGATGTATTACGCGCTCTTGCAATTAAAAGAATTTGAGACCTTTGACTTGTCTAGCCTGCGCTGGATTGTTACTTTCGGCGCTTCCAATTCTCCGGATGCTTTACGCCGGTTTCATCAGTTTTGCCCCAAGGCCTATCTTTTAAACGGCTGGGGCCTGACTGAAACCAATGCCCCTACCGTTGTGCTGCCGATGGGTTCGGAAAATATCGAAAGTGTTGGCCGTCCCGCGCCTTGGATTGAGGTCAAAGTATTTTCAGAGAGCGGCCAGGAGCTGCCCGCCGGCCAGATCGGCGAAGTAGCGGTAAAGAGCTGGGTAGTTACCGACGGATATTTTAAAGACGCCAAATTAACCCAGGAAACTATCCGCAACGGCTGGTTTTACACCGGAGACTTAGGTAGGTTTGATGCCCAGGGTTTTCTTTATATCGTCGGCAGAAAAAAAGAGATGATCAAAGTCGGGGGCGAGATTGTTTTTGAGCCGGAGGTGGAAGCAAGCTTACAGAAACATCCGGATATCGCCGAGGCCGCGGTAATCGGAGTGGCCGATAAACTAAGAGGAGAGGTACCCAAGGCATTTTTGGTGGCCAAAGAAGGCAAAAAAGTTTTCGAAGAAGATTTACGTTATTTCTTGCGCCAGCATTTAGCGCATTTTAAGATTCCGCATTATTTCGAATTTCGCGCTTCACTTCCTAAGAACCGCACCGGTAAAATTGACAAGGAACGATTAAGAAATGGTTCCTTGTCATCCCCGCAAAGCGGGGACCTAAAGAAATAGATTCCCGTTTTCACGGGAATGACTAAAGATCATGCAAGATATTAAGGAATTAGGTTTAAAAGAGCTGGAAGACAAATTACTCTCCTGGGGCCTGCCCAAATACCACGCCAAACAAATATTCAGCTGGATTTATCAAAAAGGAGCTTTTGATTTTAACAGTATGAGTAATTTGCCGCTGGCTTTAAGGAAAAAGTTAGCCGGTGAATTTTATATCCTGGGCTTGGCGCTTGCGGATATGCAGGTCTCTGGCGACGGAACAACTAAATTTCTTTTTGAATTGGCAGATAAGAACCTGATTGAAGCCGTGAATATCCCGGCGGCCAGACGGGTTACCGGCTGCGTCTCCTCGCAGGTAGGCTGCAAATTTTCCTGCCAATTTTGTGCCAGTGGCTTAAAAGGGTTTAAGCGGAACCTAACCGTCGGTGAAATTCTGGATGAAGCGCTTTATTTAAAAAATAATACCCAGCAAGCTGAACTGACGCATATCGTATTTATGGGTACCGGAGAGCCGCTGGACAATTACGAGAATGTGATTAAATCCATCCGCTTGATTAATTCCCCGGATGCCTTGAATATCGGCGCCCGGCGGATTACCATCTCAACTAGCGGGATTATCCCGGGAATAGAGAGGCTGGCAGGCGAGGGTTTACAGATCGAGCTTTCCATATCTTTGCATGCGGCTGATGATAAAACCCGCAGTCAGCTTATGCCGGTGAATAAAAAATATCCCTTGGCGGATTTAATCAAATGCTGCCATGATTATACCGCTAAGACTAACCGGCAGATTACTTTTGAGTATATTTTAATCAAAGGGCTTAATTCTAATTTAGCTTCAGCGCAAAACCTGGTTAAGCTTTTAAAAGATTTAAGATTAGCCAAGGTAAACCTGATTCCGGTAAATCCGCTTGCGGAGTTGAAAATTTTTTCTCCGTTAAAAGAGGAGATTGAAGCTTTTAAAGAATGTTTGTTTAAAAGCGGGATTAATGTTACATTAAGGCAGGAGCGCGGGCAGGATATCCAGGCGGCCTGCGGACAGCTGAGGTTAAGGTATGAACAGAAATAAATTACCGGCAATCTTGATTATTCTGAGCATTGTTTTCTCCGGTTGCCTGAAATATGAAATTAAAAATTCCGGGGCCAAAGGCCAGAATATTATCTGTTTCGGAGACAGCCTTACCTTTGGTTATGGCGCCTCAGCCGGGGAGGATTACCCGGCAGCGCTGGCAAAATTAGTAAAACTTCCGGTGATTAATGCCGGCGGAGACGGAGATACTACATTTATTGCTTTAGAGCGTTTAGATAATGATGTCCTGGCCAAAAACCCGCGCCTGGTGATTGTGGAGTTTTGCGGGAACGATTTTCTTAAAAAAATACCCAAAGAGGATACGGTTAAGAACTTAAGCAAGATTATTGACCGCATCCAGGAGAAAGGGGCGATGGTTGCCTTGGTGGATATCAGTTCCGGGATGTTTTTCCAGGAATACCGCCGGGTTTTTAAAAAGCTGGCGCTTGAGAAAAGAGCGATATTTATCCCGGTAGTTTTAAGTAAAATTATTACTAATCCTTCGATGAAAAGCGATTTTTTCCATCCCAACGCCCGCGGATACAGGATTATTGCCAGGCGGGTATATCAAGCAGTCTCTCCTTATATTAAATAATTGGAACTTCCCCTTGACAATAAATAAAAAGCCTGGTATTATTGAAATCGATTTTCAATAACTTAATTGTTCAGATTGCTTAGAAAATATGAAAAGAGAGATTGAAATATTAGATGACTTTATTCGAGATAAAGGGTTAAGGCGCACTCCCCAAAGAGAGGCAATATTAAGGGTGTTCTTGTCGGTAGAAAGACATCTATCCATAGATGAATTATATAAGATTGTCAAAAGAAAAGATTCTAAAATAGGGTATGTTACCGTGTATAGGACGATGAAGGTGCTGGAAGAGGCAGGACTTTGTAATGAGATAGATTTTGGAGATGGCATATCCAGGTTTGAACATCAATATGGGCATGGACATCATGACCACCTTGTTTGTTTGAAATGCGGCAGTTATATCGAAGTAATAAATCCGGAAATTGAGAAGCTTCAAGATGAGTTGGCAAGGGAAAACAGGTTTGTCCCCTTAAAACACAAGTTACAGATATTTGGAACATGTAAGAAGTGTTTGGGTTAAGTTAAGTTTTTTCGATTAACAACTGAAAGTAATTTTCAATAATATAGAAAGCTACATGTTAAAGACAAAAATATTCTGTTTGGGGGTATTAATCTTTGTTTTAACTATTTTTCAGAATAGCTATGCTGACAGAAGAGCCTATGTCTGGACCTATGAATATCAGACTATGCCTAAGGGGAAATGGGAGCTCGAGTATTATTTTACTTCTATCATCCCGAAACTCGATAAGCCAGATATAAATACTCTAGGATAGCAAGTAGAGGTGGAGTATGGTATTACCAGCAACTGGGATGTGGCAATGTATCAGATGTATAAGATTGATAATAAAGAATCTGAAACTGATTCAAAATACGATGGTTTTAAGATTCGTAGCCGCTACAAGTTCGGCAAAAAAGAAAAGTTTATAGTTGATCCTTTACTATATTTAGGATATATCCGTGATCCTGATTTTCATAAGCCGAATGTAATCGAAGGTAAACTTATTTTAGCTAAGGATCTCGGTGATTTCAATATAAGCTATAATCAAATCTTTGAAAGGAATCTGGAGCGAAGAGGCAAAACTGAATCAGAATATGCTGTTGGCGTAAGCTATAGAGCCATGCAGGGACTAAGGTTAGGCGTAGAGTCTAAGGGAAGCTATAACAAGCGTGAAACTGCCATCGGGCCTATCGTATCATTATCGGCGAAGGAATTATTTATTACCTTGGGGGTTGCCTGGGGGACAAATAGAAGAACAGATGATTTGCAGACAAGAATGATTGTGGGGATGCATTTCTGAGGCGAGAAGCCAAATGTTATTGAGGGATAATGGTATTTATTAAGAAGTTATTCAATAGGTGTAAGCCGCCTGACTCTTGTTGTGCAAGAAATGAAGTAGTTTTCGGGACAGGTTTAAGCAAGATTGCTATTGTCGGCAGCCCCAATGTCGGCAAGTCTATGCTTTTTAACTGCCTTACAGGAACTTATGTGGCGGTATCCAATTACCCGGGGACCACAGTTGAGGTTTCCCGTGGCAGGACTAAGATAGGCGACCTGGAGTTTGAGGTGATTGACACACCCGGTATGTACTCACTCTTACCGATCAGCGAAGAAGAGAGGGTTGCCAGGACATTATTGCTGGAGGAAAAGCCAAATATAGTCATACATATCGTTGATGCTAAAAATTTAGAAAGAATGCTGCCGCTCACCTTGCAGTTAATTGAAGCAAAACTTCCGGTTATACTGGTCCTGAATATCATCGATGAAGCAGAAGAAATAGGCATGAAGATAAACCTGGGATATTTGGAAAGAGATTTGAAGATTCCCGTAGTGGCCACTGTTTCAACAACCGGAAGAGGAATCGATGTTTTGAAAGGGAGGATTGAAGAGTATGCCCGAAGAGCTTGAAAATAGAGGGGATATCTTGGAAATATCCCTTGAAACAATAGAAGGTTTATTAAAGGAAGATTATGGTATCTCTAGGCGTTCTATCGGGCTCTTATTGTTACAGGAAGACGAAGAAATTACTGCCCAAGTAAAATCCCGGGAACCGGAAAATTATAAACTTATTGTTGAAATCATAAACCATAGCAAAGAGCATTATCATGAACCGCTTTCTTATATTATTTCCTTGCGCAGGCAAGAGGAAACAAATGATATTTTAAGCCGGGCCTTACAATATCAACCGGCTACAGGTTTATCGTTTAAAGAAAAGCTAAGCAGGATAATGATAAATCCGCTTACGGGTATACCAATTTTGTTGGTGATACTTTATTATGGTTTATACAAATTTGTAGGAAAGTTCGGCGCCGGCGTGCTGGTTGATTTCATTGAAAAAAATATCTTTGAGAAGAGTATTAATCCCTGGATAACACACATATTTGTTTCTTTTCTCCCCTGGCAGCGGTTTCGCGAGCTTTTTGTGGGAGAATATGGGATGATTACTTTAGGGGTGCGCTATGCGGTGGCCCTGATTTTCCCTATCGTTACCACCTTTTTTATCGCTTTTGCGATTATTGAGGATACGGGTTATTTACCCCGGCTGGCCTTGCTCATAGATAGGCTGTTTAAAAAAATAGGCTTAACCGGGAGGGCGGTTATTCCTATGGTGCTTGGATTAGGATGTTCTACGATGGCAACCATGGTTACCCGTACTCTCCCTACAAAAAGAGAAAGGATTATCGCCACTATCCTGCTGGCTTTGGCCATTCCCTGTTCAGCTCAGTTAGGGGTGATTCTTTCTTTACTCCACGGAACCTCCAAAGGGCTATTGATTTGGGCCGGGGTGGTAAGTTTAGTCTTTCTTTTTATAGGGTTCCTTTCTTCTAAGATATTACCAGGTGATTCACCGTCGTTTTATATGGAAGTTCCGCCGCTGCGGTTACCAAAATTATTCAATGTGTTTATTAAAACTTACAGCCGGGTTAAATGGTATTTTGCCGAGATATTTCCCATGTTTATATTGGCAAGCATTATAATCTGGATCGGCCAGCTTACCGGGCTATTCGTTATTTTCACCAGAGTATTAGAGTATCCCGTGCGTTGGATAGGTTTGCCGGATAAAACAGCGGTTGCTTTTTTATTCGGGTTTTTTAGGAGAGATTACGGAGCCGGCGGGCTCTACGATATTAAGAAAGCCGGTTTGTTTTCTACAAATCAGCTGGTTGTGGCTTGCGTTACCTTAACTTTATTTCTTCCCTGTATTGCCCAGTTTCTGATGAATGCCAAGGAGAGAGGGTGGAAAACAGGAATTGCCATATCGGTATTTATACTCTTCTTTTCTTTTTTTGTAGGTTTTCTTCTCAATTCAATATTCAATATTTCAGGAGTTCATTTATGAAGTGCAGCCTTTGCGGGTTTGTATTTAAAGAAGATCAGGCTCAAGCGGCTTGTGGAAATTGCCCGTTAATAAAAGGGTGCAAACTGATTAGGTGCCCAAAGTGCGGATTTGAAACTCCGCCTGAACCAAAATGGGGAAAATACCTTAAGAAAGGGGGAGGGTTTGTAATGACTGATTTAAATGTTAACCAAAGCGGCAGGATTTGCAGGATTAATACATGCGACCATAAGAAATTGAATAAAATTATGGCCATGGGCGTTTTACCCGGAATGACTATCACTTTGATCCAGAAATTTCCTTCCTACGTTTTCCAGATTGGCCAATCCCAATTTGCAATAGATAAAAGATTAGCCGAATGCATTTTTGTCGAGTAGATGTTTATAGGCAGGCAGATGGAAAGCTTGATGCTCTTCTTCTGAAGAATACCCAAAAGGCAATTTGTCAAATATCGTACTGCCTTTCAGATTACTACAGGTAAAATTGTTTAGATTCGGCGGCGAGGAAAAAAGTTAAGCTTGAGGTGTTTTATTTAAGAAACTGCTCAGCAATCTTTCTTTTACGATTTAAGCAAGGTAGGTTGGGTTTGTAGTAGAGCCAGGATAGAAGTTTTAAAGAATCATTTTTAGCAAAACGAAGTTGCCAAATAGGAAATTCTCTATTTATTTTAAGATAGTGAGTTAATGACCTTTCTACATTCAATGTTTCTTTTATTTTTCCCCTAATCCAGCTAATTTGGTTAAAATTAGTTGAGATAAATTTAGTATATAATCTATGGTAGGTATATCTTTTCCCTTTATATTTCATGTATTTATCGGTATAAGTAAAAACAGAACCATCACCATCAAGATGCCCACGCAAGAAATCAACGAAATATTGATCTGGAATATCTAATTTACCCATTAACATTGTTTTCTTGGGCAGCAACCCAATTTTTTGCAACCATTGGTAAAATTTTATATTTCCAAAATTTATTCTATAAGTGAGTTTCTTTCCAAATCCGCTTGGAGGCGTGACCATTGTTTTATTTTTGATACCAAGACACTCTTTGAAGGTATTTGCTAACTGCTGGTCAGTTGTGGTGAAGAGGATGTGCCTTTTGTCTTTTGATAGGTTTCCATCAGTCGCTATAAGGCCGATAGCGTACGCTAAATTTGAATTCCATTCGTGGTTAATATTTTGTCTCATTAAAAAAGTACCGGGAGAGGGACTTGAACCCACATGAGCTTGCGCTCGGCAGCTTTTGAGGCTGCTGCGTCTGCCATTTCGCCATCCCGGCATATATTTTTAAGTTGACGCTAAGCATTTTATATTCTAAAATAGCAAAGGTCAATACATAAATTTTGGGGCTGTAGCTCAGCTGGGAGAGCACTTGCATGGCATGCAAGGGGTCAGGAGTTCGATCCTCCTCAGCTCCACCAACTTTTTACAAAGGGCGGATAATCTCCGTCCTTTGTTTTATAAGCTATTGACGCTCATTTTAGGAGGGGGTATAATCTAAGCATTATGATTCTAGGCGCGCATATTTCCGGGGCAGGAAAGATTTACCAGACACTGGATATCGCTCACGATTTAAAATGCGATACCATGCAGATCTTCAGCCGTTCCCCGCAGTCCTGGCGTAACGGCGCTCAAATTGCCCCTGAAGATATCGAGGAATTTATCGCCCGGCGCAAGAAATATAAAATTAACCCGGTTTTTATCCATATATCTTACCTGATTAATTTGGCTTCTCCTGATGCGCGCCTCTACCACGGTTCGATCCAGGCTTATATTGAGGATATTCAGGAGGCGGATAAATTAGGCGTTGATTATATTGTTACGCATATGGGCAGCCATAAGGAGACCTCCGAGGATGCCGGAATTAAGCGGTTGATTGAAGCGCTAAATAAAATAATCGAGAAGACCAAAGATTCTAAAGTCGGAATATTATTGGAAAATACTTCCGGCAGCGGATCCTGGCTGGGCTACAGGTTTTATCATCAACATAAAATTATCAAAGGCATCAAAGAAAAATCCCGCGTAGGTTTATGTCTGGATACCGCCCATGCTTATTTAGCCGGATATAACCTGGCTACCAAAGAAGGCCTTGAAAAAATGATCGATGAGATTGATGAGATGGTTGGGACAAAATTGATTAAACTCATCCACCTTAATGACGCAGCAGGAGAATTGGGTTGCCACCATGACCGCCACGACCATATCGGACAGGGCCACATTGGCCTGGCCGGGATGAAAAGAATTATCAATCATCCTAAATTAAAGAATATCCCGATGATTTTAGAAACACCCAAAAGCACTGAAGACAGCGATAAGAAAAACTTGGCTTTGGTAAGAAAACTGGGGCGTAAATAAAATGCATTATAATTTTAAAAAGATCGAAGAAAAATGGCAAAAAAAATGGCAGCAAGCTTATGCCTTCCGCGCGCAAGCCGATCCTAAACGTAAAAAATATTATCTGCTGGAAATGTTTCCCTACCCCAGCGGTAAAATTCACATGGGCCATGTGCGTAATTACACTATCGGCGATGTTGCCAGCCGTTTTAAAAGTTTAGAGGGTTATAACGTAATGCACCCGATGGGCTTTGATGCTTTTGGCCAGCCGGCGGAGAACGCGGCGATAAAAAACAAAACCAAGCCTGGCGACTGGACGCGTAAATGTATCAAGGAGATGGAAACAGAATTAAAGAAAATGGGTTTTTCCTACGATTGGGAGCGGGAAGTTTCCACCTGCCAAAGCGATTATTATAAATGGAACCAGTGGATTTTCCTCAAGATGCTTGAACGCGGCCTGGCTTATAGGAAGGCTTCACAAGTTAACTGGTGCCCCAGCTGCGCCACAACTTTAGCGAATGAAGAAGTGATCGAAGGCGAGTGCTGGCGCTGCCAGACAAAAGTAGAGCAAAAAGATTTAGAGCAATGGTATTTAAAGATTACCGGATATAAAGAAAGATTATTGGAGGATTTAAACCAGCTTAAAAATTGGCCGGCGCGGGTTTTGGCAATGCAGAATAACTGGATCGGCAAAAGCAGCGGCGTGGATATTTATTTTCGCCTGGAAAATAGCGATAAATTGATTTCGGTTTTTACTACCCGGGTGGATACTATTTTTGGGGCAACTTACATTGTCCTGGCTCCGGAGCACCCTTTAGTTTTAGATTTAATTAAGGGCAAACCTCAGGAAAAAGAGGCTTTAGAGTTTATCAAAAAGGTTGCCAGCGAAAGTAAAATAGTGCGCGCCGCATCCGACGTTAAAAAAGAAGGGGTTTTTACCGGAAGCTTCGCGATTAATCCGGTAAATAATGAAAAGGTCCCGGTTTGGATTGCCGATTATGTTTTAATGGAATATGGAACAGGGGCGATTATGGCTGTGCCCACGCATGATCAGCGGGATTTTCTTTTTGCCAAAGAGCATAAGCTGCCAATGCGCATTGTCATTTCGCCTGAAGATAATTCTCTAAAATCCGCGGAAGTATTAACCCGGGCATATGAAGGCGATGGCATTCAGGTGAATTCCGGAGAATTTGACGGGTTAAACAATCAGGAGGCCAAGACAAAAATTGCCCAATGGATGGAGGCTAAGGGCATCGGTAAAATACAAACCCATTGGCGCCTGCGTGACTGGTTGATTTCCCGCCAGCGTTATTGGGGCACTCCCATACCGGTGATTTATTGCCCGGCTTGCGGCATTGTCCCGGTTCCTTTTAAAGATTTGCCCGTTGAGCTGCCGGCTGATGCGCCTTTTACCGGAGAAGGCGGAAGCCCTTTAGGCAAGGTTAAGCAATTTGTAGAAGTAAAATGTCCTAAGTGTAAAGGAAAAGCTCGCCGGGAAACCGATACCATGGCTACTTTTTTTGACTCCTCCTGGTATTTCTTAAGGTTCTGCTCGTCTAAATTTAACGCGGCGCCGTTTGATGTAAATGAAGCCAAATACTGGATGGCCGTTGATCAGTATATCGGAGGTATTGAGCATGCGATCCTGCATTTGTTGTATTCGCGGTTTTTTACTAAATTTTTCCAGGATTTAAAGATGATTGATTTCAGTGAGCCGTTTGATAAGCTGCTCACTCAGGGGATGGTTTTAAAAGACGGCGAAGTTATGTCAAAGTCCAGGGGTAATATCGTTGATCCGGATTCGATGATTAAGAATTACGGCGCCGATGCCCTGCGCCTGTTTATCTTATTTGCCGCTCCGCCGGAGACGGAGTTGGAGTGGGAGGAGCGCGGGTTAGAAGGAGCGTATAAATTTTTAAACCGTGTCTGGCGGATCCAGGAAAATTTAAAGGGTAACGCTGATCCGCAGGTATTAAAAGCCCTGCACAAGACAATAAAAAAAGTAGGCGCGGATTTTAGCGAATTTAAGTTTAACACCGCCATTGCCGGTTTGATGGAGCTAACCAACATTATTTATCAATTAGGCGCAGATAAGCAGGTATTTTCCAGCCTTGTCATTATGCTTAGCCCGATTGTCCCGCATTTTTCCGAAGAGCTTTGGCAGATTTTAGGCAACAAGGAAAGTATATTTAAAACCAGCTGGCCTAAATATGATCCTCAGTTGCTGGTTGAAGAAAATGTGGAGTTGGTAATTCAGGTTAACGGTAAAGTACGCAGTAAAATCGAAGTTGCCCGCGGTATGTCCGAAGATAAACTTAAAGAATTGGTGCTTAAAGATGAAAAATTAATTCCCTGGCTGGAAGGCAAAACCCCGAAGAAATTCATCATTGTCCCGCAAAAACTCGTCAATATCGTAATTTAATAAGGGGGACAATAAGGGGGACGTCCTCTTAGGGGACACCCTTTTATTAAAATAATTGTTAGAAGCGGCCTCTTTTTACGTCAATTAAAGTAAAAGGAGGATTTTTTATGCCAAGAAAAGCGCGAAGGTTGATTGACGGGGGACATTACCATGTTGTAACCAGGGGTATTGACTGCAGAAAATTGTTTAGAGATAAAGCGGATAATCAGTATTTTTTAAACATCATATCTGCTAATCTGCCAAAATTCAAAATTTCAATTTTTCATTATTGTCTTATGGTAAACCACATCCATCTATTGATTAAAGCTATAAGAGCAGCGGATCTGCCAAAGTTTATGCAGGCAGTTCTACAAGGATACGCTCATTATTTCAGAAAGAAATATCTTTCGGTAGGATTTGTTTTCCAGAATCGATATAAAAGTCGGTTAATTGATAATGATACATATCTCTTGGAATGCGGTCGATATATCGAAAGGAATCCTTTGAGATCAAAAACAGTGCTAGAGCTTTCCAGGTATCATTGGAGCAGTTATCTGCTATATGCAACAGGTGAACAAAATGGCATAGTTAGAGTATTGGATCCTTTATATTTAGATTTAGCCAGTACAGACGAGAAACGCAGGGAGGCGTATGTTAATTATGTCTTACAGGGGCGGCCGTATGAAGATATTTTAGATAAGGAATTTCATATTAAATAGAGTGTCCCTTTTTAGGACGTCCCCTTTATTCTTCTAAAACATCCTTAATATCAAAAAGTAGCCTTTGGTAATCGATGGGTTTTTCGACATAGACGGTGATCCCGCTTTTGGCGGCGATATGCTTGTCAATTTCTTCATGTTTTAAGGAGGTGGCGATGATCGGGGTATCGATAAATTCCGGCAGGCTTTTTATGTCCTGAGCAACTTTAAAACCGCTTTCATCCGGCAGGACCAGATCAAGGAGTATGCAGTCAGGTTTCTCCGCCTTAACTTTTTCTACGCCTTCCTGACCACTGTAGGCAGTCACTACCCGGTAACCTGCTTTAAGCAGCTTTTCCTTACTTTCCTTGACGATGTTATAATCATCGTCAATAATCAGGATCTTCTTAGGCATAGATAAATTATACACTAAAAAACCTATGATTACAATTAGATAAGACCCTGTTTCCCGATTGACTGGGAAACAGGGTCTTATAAATAGTTAGATTATGGGGTTTTGTGCGTCTATTAAAACGAGGAGGGTTGGCCATGTTTAATTTTACCCCGGAAGAAAAAAAGGTAATTTTGTTTATTTTAGGCCTGGCGTTTTGCGGGTTAGCGTTAAGTAATTTAGCCAAAGCCGGCTGCCGCGTAGAGAAAATGGTCTATCCGCAAGTCCAATTAGCCAGGATAAACCTTAACCAAGTAACTTTGGCAGAGTTAATCCGGTTTAAATGCGTCTCGGGAAAATTGGCTCAAGCCATCGTAGAGTACCGTAATTTACATAAAGAGTTTGCTAGTTTAGAAGAACTAAAAGAAATTAAAGGGATAGGGGAGAAGCGTTACGAGAAGCTAAAGGAGATATTTTTTGTTGAATGAAAACTCCGTTTGTAGCGCTAACCGTATTTTATTGCTTAGGAATTATTTTAGCCGAATTTATACCGGCTAACTTTTGGCTGATTATGGCAGTAGGAGCAATTATCTTTTTTGCGGCAAGCTTATCGAAGGCAAAAAATTATATATTTTTGGTTTTGCTATCATTTTTAGTGCTGTTTTTGGGAATTCTAAGCTTAAAGAATTCTTATCGATTACCTAAATGCCATATTAGTAATTTTGTTTACTACAAGAATAATTCTTTTTATAGCTTAAGCGGATCTATCGATAGCCAGCCAGTATTAAACAATAATCGGCTTTGGTTTAGTTTTCGCACACAAGAAATCCAGGTTAATAAATTAAAGTGGCATTGTTGCGGCCAGGTTCTGGTTAAAATTGATTTTCCACAAGAATTAAATTATGGAGATAACTTAACGCTGTTGGGGAATTTAACCCGCCCGTATAATTTTAACAGTACCAGACAGGGGTATAAAGATTTTTTGGCGCGTCAGGGTATTCATTTAATCATGCGTATAAAGGATCCCCGGCAAATTATCCGCCGGAGCGGCTTTGGCGGATCCCGATTAATTGGCGCTTCATTTTGGCTGCGCTCTAAGATGGAAGAGGTGGTTAACCACAATCTTCCGGATTTACCGGCAAGCATACTTTCGGCGATGATTTTAGGCCAAAGGCGCAATATTCCCTGGGTAGTAAATGATTCGATGATTAAATCCGGCACGGTGCATATTTTAGTTGTCAGCGGTTTTAACGTTGGCATTGTCGCTTTTAGCATTAACCTATTGTTAAAAATTTTGCGGATTGCGCGTAAGGGGCGGATTATTTTGACAATAATCTGCCTGCTCGCCTATTGCTTAATCACCGGCTCAAGCAATCCGGTTATCCGCGCTACGGTTATGGGGATAGTTTTTTTAGCGGCGTATCTCTTAAAAAGAGATCCGGATATATATAATTCTTTGGCTGGTGCTGCGTTATTTATTTTAATAATCAATCCCCGGCAATTGTTTGATGTTGGTTTTCAATTATCTTTTATTAGCGTACTGGCAATTGTTTACCTTTACCCCAGACTAAAAGCTTTAACTCATTTAGAGAATTACAAAAATAAAGTATGGAAATTTATCGGTGAGGGGTTTTTGGTTTCATTTTCTGCCTGGTTGGGCACACTATGGATTATTGTTTTTAATTTCAGGATTATTGCCCCGGTAACAATTTTGGCCAATATTTTGATTGTTCCCCTGGCTACCGTAATTACTTTATGCGGGTTTACCCTGGTTCTCTCCGGCCTGATTTATCCGCACCTGGCCAGCCTCTTTAGCGCTCCCGCCTCAGCGTTGATTACCCTGCTTTTAAATATAAATTGCGCGGTAATCCGGCTGCCACTAGCTTATTTTTACCTTTGACAAAGCCATCCGGCTATGATAAATTGAAAAGGTTGCAAAAACCGTTTTTTCGAGGGATCTCAACAATATGAAACGCATAATCTTAAGTTTATTAATAATTTCTTTTTTATCCATCCAGCCGGCGTATTCCTATTGGATCTGGACCCCTAAGAGCGGCAAATGGGTAAACCCCAAAAATCTGCCCAAGGATAACCCTAAGGAGCAATTTGCGTATGCCAAGTCTTATTTTGATAATAATAAATACGAAGAGGCAAAGCGTGAATTCCGTAAATTGCTTAAGGCTTATCCTAAGTCTGCCGAGGCGGCGGAAAGCCAATATTATCTGGGTTTAGTCGAGGAACATCAGGGTAAACTATACGAAGCATTTCAGGCTTATCAACTGGTTATCGATAAGTATCCTTTTAGTGAGCGTATTCAGGAAATTATCGAGAAGGAATATAAAATCGCCGAGAAATTTATGGCCGGGGAAAAACGTAAAGCATTGGGCATAGATTTACCTGTGGATAATCCGGCAATTGAGATATTTGGAAAGGTGGTCGAAAATTCTACCTACGGGCCGCTGGCGCCAAAAGCGCAATATAAATTAGGCTTGGTTTTAAAAGGGTTGCTGCGTTATTACGAGGCGGAAGAGGAGTTTAATAAAGTGGTTTCCCGCTATCCGGATAGCGAATGGGCATCCGCGGCAAAATTTCAGATCGCCTCCTGTCGGGCCAGCCTGTCCAAAGGCTCAGCTTATGACCAGGGCGCAGCGCAGGAGGCAAAAGAAAGGTTCGAGGAGTTTGTGAAGGAGCATCCTGATGCCGTGCTTTCCCTGGACGCGCAGAAGAATATCGATCAGATCCGGGAGAAAGAGGCGCAAGCCAGCTATGATATTGGGCGTTTTTATGAGAAACAAAAAGCTTTTGATTCGGCAAAGATCTATTATAATGACATCATCAATAACCACGCAGAAAGCCCCTGGGCTAAGGAAGCGGCGGCTAGATTACAGATAATGGAGCAGAAAAATGAAAAAAAGAATTAAGTTTTCTTTATTCCTGATTAGCGTATCCTGCCTCTTGAGCGCTGTTTTGGCCGGTTGCGGCTATACTACCCGTTCAATGATTTCCGGAAAATACAAAACAATCTACATAACTCCTTTCCTGAATAAAGTAGATATAACTCAGGAGGTTTATTCTGCCAATAAATATCGTCTTTACCGGCCGATACTGGAAACAGATATCACCAAGAAGGTAATTAACCGCTATCTTTTCGACGGGAATCTCAAACCGGTGAAAGAGGATCGGGCGGATTTGGTGCTTAAAGGGGAATTGATTGAATACCGTAAAGACCCCTTAAGTTATACTGCAGATAATAATGATGTTACCGAATACCGCATCAATATTAACGTGAATTTAAGCCTCTGGGACACTAGAGAGAATAAACTGGTCTGGCAGGAGAATAATTTTAATGGTAACTATTCTTATTTTGTCAAAACTCCCACGATAAATCCAGGGAACGTGGTGGTGGTATCCGAAGATGCAGCGGTAACCAATGCTGTCGAGGATTTGGCCCGCCGGATTGTCGAGCGTACAGTTGAACAATGGTAATATGGTTTATTTGCTTATCGGCCAGGATATCGCGGCCAAAGAAACCCAGCTTAAGAAAATAAAGCAGGAACTCCTTCCAAAAGAGCTGCAAGATTTCAATCTCGATACCTTATACGCTAAAGAAGTAACCTTAAAAGATATCCAGGAGCGCCTTTTGGCCATTCCGCTAAAAAGCGCTAAAAGAATTATGGTGATTAAAGACGCGCATTTTCTTAACACGGAATCCCGCAATTTCCTCTTGAGCTATGCCAAAAAACCGCATCAACAATTAGTCCTGGTTTTGGATTTCCAGCAGCATGATTATAAGGATGAATTTATTAAGGCCGTATCCGCGCATGCCTCGATACTGCGTTTTAAGGAGATAACCGTTCCGGACACCTTTGTTTTAAACCGGCAGATTGAATTAAGGAAAACTGATTATGCCCTGCGCATATTAAATCAGCTCCTTAAGGAGGGAGAGGCCCCGGAGCGTATCCTCGGAGGCTTGCGTTTTGCCTGGGAAAAGCAGGATATTCAGACCCCGGCAGCCAAGCGGAAACTCAAGCTCCTGCTTAGCTGCGATATTGAAATAAAGACAGGCAGGTTGCGGCCTGCCTTTGCTTTGGAAAAATTAGTGGTTAGTTTATGCGGATTTGCTTAAGCGGCGCATCAGGCGTGATTTTTTGCGGTTAGCCGCCCCAGCGGGAATTATATTTTTCTTGGCCGCCTTATCTAGCTGGGAAAAGACCCTGGAAATAAATGTTTTGGCTTCAGCGACGCTTTTTTTAGCAATTAACTCCTGAAATTTTTTGACGGATTTTTTAAGTTGCACCTTGACCTTAAGATTACGGGTATGTTTTCTTTTATTTACGCGGTTGCTTTTTAATGATGTTTTGCGTCTTGGCATATATTCTCCTTGCCCACAAGGGCACACCCGCGCAATACCTTATAAGCGCGGGGTGTTTGGTTAATCGAAGGTAATATTATTAGCATAATTAATTGCCCATGTCAACAAACAAATATTCCTTAAATAGCCAGAATCACGCGGTTGCCCGTTCAGCCGGGGTGATTAGTTTGGCTACCCTTGCCTCGCGCATCCTGGGCTTTATCCGGGACATCGTTATCGCCCGGCTTTTTGGGATTTATGTTTATGCCCAGGCTTTTGTCATTGCTTTCCGCATACCCAACCTTTTTCGCGACCTGGTCGGTGAAGGAGCTTCTAATGCCGCGATTGTCCCGGTCTTAAGCGAATATAACCTTAAGCGCTCCAAAGAAGATTTCTGGGAGCTGGCCAATATCCTGCTTAACCTGCTGGTGGTTATCTTAAGCGTAATAACCATCCTGGGGATTATTTTTTCTCCGTTGATTGTGCGCCTGATTGCCCCCGGATTTATTGCTTCCCCGGATAAATTGCAGGCAACCATTAATTTAAACCGGATCATCTTCCCCTATATACTGCTTATCGGCCTGGCGGCTTATGCCATGGCTGTGCTTAACTCGCTGAAGAATTTTACGGTTTCGGCATTCGCGCCCTGCCTTTTAAATATTTCGATAATCATCTGCGCCATGCTTTTGGGGGAAGGTATAAAGGGCCTGGCGACCGGAGTTCTGCTTGGCGGCATCCTGCAGTTGGCAGTGCAGGTTCCGGTTTTATATAAGAAGGGATTGCGCCCAAAACTCAGCTTTTGTTTTAAACATCCCGGGTTAATCGAGATTAAAAGATTAATGCTCCCCCGGTTGGCCAGCTCCAGCATTTACCAGCTGAATAATTTTGTGGATTCGATTTTCGGTTCATTGGCAGTTGTTGTCGGGGAAGGAGGGGTAGCCGTGCTTTATTTTGCCTATCGGCTGATCCAGTTTCCCATCGGTATTTTTAGTAATGCCATTGCCCAGGCAATCCTGCCCACGTTCTCGACGCAGGTATTAGAAGAGAGCCGCGAGAACCTTAAAATCACCCTCTCCTGGGGATTACGCGCCGTTTTTTTTGTGATGTTGCCGATAAGCGCGCTTTTTATGGTTTTGGCCCAGCCTTTGGTTTTTACTTTTTTTGGCGGCGGCAGGTTTGATTCTCATTCGGGTTTCTTAACTAGCAATGCCTTATTTTTCTATAGTATCGGCTTGTGTGCTTACGGGGGTACAAAAATATTACAATGCTGTTTTTTTGCCCTCAGGGATACGGTTACTCCGACAAAAGTAGCCGGCCTTGCCCTGGTGATGAATATTATTCTTAATACGCTTTTGATGTTTCCGCTTAAGCTCGGCGGCCTGGCTTTGGCCACCTCGATTTCCGGAATAGTTGCTTTTTTCTTCTTGTTTTTCATTCTGGCCAGGCGCCTGGGGGGATTTGGAGAACCTCAAATATTATTTTCGTTTTTGCGTATTTTTGCCGCCGCCGTTTGTATGGCCGGGGTCTGTTTCCTGGTGAACCAGGCGTTAAACCTTGGCTGGGCGTTATTTTGCGGGGTTCTATCTTATATTGTTTTTTGTTTTCTTTTTGGCGTAGTTGAGTTAAAAGAGCTTATACGGAAATCTTTATGGGGAAGGCAGAGAATTTAAGAGAAAAGATTTTATCGGCTCCGGACTCTGCGGGTGTTTATTTGATGCGCGATAGCCGCGGAGAAGTGCTTTATGTCGGCAAGGCCAATTCACTGAAAAAGAGGCTTTTTAGTTATCTGGCTAAGGATTTAGACGATAAAACAGCGGCCTTAATGTCTAGGGTAACCAATCTGGAACTTAAGTTATCCGCTAATGAAGCGATGGCCTTATTACTGGAGGCCAGCCTTATCCATAATCTTAAACCCAAATACAATATTTCTCTTAAAGATGACAAAAGTTTTCCTTTGGTTAAAATTTCCGGCGAGGAATTTCCGTCAATTTCTATTACGCGTAAAAAAAATGGAGCTGCCGGACAATACCTGGGCCCCTATACCAACGCCAAACTCCTGAAAAATGCCCTTAAAATTATCCGGCATAGTTTTGGGTACCGCTCCTGCCGGCGCCTGCCCAAACAGAGCTGTATTTATTACCGGATCAATCTCTGCCCGGCTCCCTGTATCGGTAAGATCAGCCCTAAAGAATATAAGGCCCTCATTGATAAAATTATTTTTGTTTTAAAGGGCCGAACGGATTTGTTAATCCGCAAGCTGAATAAATCAATGCGGGATAAATCCCAAACTCAGGATTTTAAGGCAGCCGCCAGGATCCGCGATCAGATTATTGTTTTATCTGAAATGTCGGCAGCTCCGGGCAAATTCACCCGCCGGGGGGAATTAGAGGATTTAAAAAACAGGCTGGGTTTGAAAAATCTGCCTAAAAGGATCGAGGGGTTTGATATTTCCAATATTTCGGGAAAACAATCCGTTGGTTCAATGGTCAGTTTTAAAAATGGCAGCGCGGATAAAAATAACTACCGCCGTTTTCGCATAAAGACGTTTGCCGGGATTAATGATTATAAAATGCTTGCGGAGGTGGTGGCCCGGCGCTATAGTAGGCTGGCCAAGGAAAAGGCGGCCCTGCCGGATCTCCTGCTTATCGACGGAGGCAGGGGGCATCTTTTGGCCGCTTCTTCAGAATTAAGAAGGCTCAACCTTGCCATCCCCCTGGCGAGCATTGCTAAAGAAAAAGAGAATATTTATAGCAGCCGGAAATCTGGCGTTTTAGTTTTTCCTAAAGATACGCCAGCGATAAATTTAATCCGCCGCATACGCGATGAGGCGCATCGGTTTGCTTTGAGTTATCACCGTATCTTGCGCGGAAAAGAGATATTTAAAAAATGTTAACCCCGTTAGAGAAAAATCATACCCCAAGAGAACATGGTTCTTTAGCGGGGTTAAATTTTCAAAGGATAAGAGGGACCTTGTTTTATTTAAGCGTATTTTTGTTTTTTGCCGGCCTGCCGCTTATTCTTTCTTTTGCTTTAGGGTATAAATTTAACGCGCGTACTTTAAAATTCACCAAGACCGGGCTGATTTTTGTCAAGACCCAGCCCGACGGGGCAAAGATATACCTTAACGGGAAGCTTCTCCCCCAAAAAAGCCCGGCAAGTATGCAGGAGCTGGTCCCCGGTGTTTATAAAGTTACCATAGAATTAAAGCAGCATTATCCCTGGAAAGGGGAAGTCGATGTTGAGGCAGGCAAGATCAGCCGCCTGGATAAGGTTATCCTTTTTCCGTTGCGGCCCAACCTGCAGCAGTTAAACCAGGAAAAGTTTTCTTCTTTTCACATTGATACTGAAAAGAAACTAATTTATTATCTGGATCAGGAAAATAAGGTTGTTTACCGGTCGGATTTAGAGGCAAACAATTTTGAGGATGTGGCAAGCTTACCTGAAAAATTCACGCAGATTGCCGGTTGGCAGGTTTCTGAGGATAAAAGAAAACTGTTTGTTTTTAATCCGCATCAGATTAGCGTGGTTTTTTTTGATAATCAGGGTGATTATGGGTACCCGGATTCCCCCGTGTTCTTGGATTACCCGCAGGAGAAGATCGCCAATGTTTTTTGGCATTCGGACAGCTACCATTTAATCGTCCTGACCGACAGGCACGTCCAGGTAATTGAATCCAGGGCGAGGGCCTTGCCGGTTAATTTGGTGGAATTAAATAAGGAAGGGGCATCGGCATTTTATGACAGCCAAGAAAACGCGCTTTATTTTAGCGACAGCCAAAGAAGCCCCGATGGCAGTTTTTATAATAACCTGTATAAGCTGGATTTAAGCCCCAGTTTTCTTTTATTGGAAAGGTTGATGAAAAAGAAGGCAAATGGATAAGAGAGCATGCTTAAGGCGTATCTTTGAAATTATACCCGGAGGATTATCTTGGGGGATAATCATTTCGTTAATCCTGTTGTCTATTGTGCATCCGGTAGCCAGCGCGATAATAATTATTACTTTTGATTTCTATTGGATTATCCGTACGGTTTATCTGACCACTCTTTTGATTATGGCCCATCACCGGCTTTTCCGGCTTCGGGGCGAGGACTGGTTGCAGCGTTGTTTGAGTCTGCCCGAGGATAAAGGCTTCTTGCAGTTATATCAATTGGTCATATTTCCGGTTTATAATGAGGGCCTGGAGGTTTTGCGGCCGTCTTTGTCCTCTTTAAGCAGGAGCCATTATCCGAAAGAAAAGATCATCGTCGTTATGGCTTTTGAAGAACGCAATATCCACGCGCATGATAATGCTTTAGTTTTGGAAAAAGAATTTGGAGGCCGGTTCGGCGCCTATTTGTCCACCTTTCATCCTGATGGTTTAGCCGGCGATGCCCGTACCAAAGGGGCAAATGCCACCTGGAGCGCTAAAGCCGCCAGAAAGTTCATCGATAGCCGCAGGATTGCTTATGAAGATGTCGTCGTTTCCTGTTTTGATGCGGATACCTGTGTTGAACCGGAATATTTCGGCTGCCTGGCCTATCATTTCTTAACTTCCGATAAGAGGCATCAGGCAAGTTACCAGCCGATGCCGGTCTATAACAATAATATCTGGCAGGCGCCTTCCTTTGCCAGGTTAGTTGAAATCAGCAGTTCATTTTGCCAGTTGATCGAAAGCATGCGTTTGGAAAAGTTTGTTACCTTCTCCAGCCACAGCATGAGTTTTAAGACGCTGGTGGAGGTGGATTATTGGCCGACGAATATGATCTCCGATGATTCGGTGATCTATTGGAAAGGATACTTGCATTATAACGGAGATTACCGGGTGGTCCCGTTATATATTACGGTTTCCATGGATGTGGCTTACTCCAGCAATATCTGGCGGACCATTGTTGTGCAGTATAAGCAGAAGAGAAGATGGGCCTGGGGGGTGGAGAATTTTCCTTTTGTCGCAGACGGATTTATAAAAAATAAGAATATTCCGTTTTTCAATAAATTGAGGAGGTTATTCCATCTTTTAGAAAGCCATGTTACCTGGGCCGTCTGGGCGCTTATCCTGGTGGTGATCGGATACCTGCCCATGCTTTTTGGCGGGGCTTTTTTTAGCCAGATGGCCATTGCTTATAATTTACCGAAAATCACCGGGTTATTGTTCCAGTTCACTTTATTGACCAGTTTGACCTGGATATTTTTAAGCTGGACAATTTTACCGCCGCGGCCTAAAGGGGTCAGTTGGCTTAAGAATGTACTTTTGGTTTTGGAGTGGGTTTTTGTTCCGTTTATAATCTTGATTGTCGGATCCTTTCCGGCAATTGATGCCCAGAGCCGGCTGATGTTTGCCAAATATATGGAATTTAATCCTACGTTAAAAGGGGATAAGGTGTTATAATATTTTTTCACTCCGCGCTTATAAGGTATTGCGCGGGTGTGCCCTTGTGGGCAGGAGGAAAAATGGATATCAAGAAATTAATGCGAGAGATGGTGGACAGGAATGCCTCGGATCTTTTTTACCGGGCCGGAGGCACTCCTCGTCTGCGCATTGACGGCAAGATCGTTTCTATGGATACCAGGGTTTTAAGCGTAGAAGAGGTTATGTTTGCCACTGAACAACTGGCCAATACCAAGCAGTTGGAAGTTTTTAGAAACTACCTGGATGTGGATTTTGCAGTATACCTGGAGGAATTCGGCCGCCGTTTCCGGATAAGTATATTTACGCAAAGAAATTGGCCTTCAATTGTTATTCGAAATGTGCATAACACTATATCTACATTCGAAGAGCTGAACCTTCCTGCTGAAATATTTAAAAAACTCTCAATGGAAACCCGCGGCCTTGTGCTTATGACCGGAAGTATGGGCAGCGGCAAGTCCACCACGATTGCCAGCATGATCGAATATATCAATAATAACTCCAAAAAGCACATCTTAACTGCCGAGGAGCCGATTGAATTTACTTTCGAAGATAAACAGTCAATTATAAACCAGCGGGAACTGGGGGTCGATGTTACAACTTATTCTACCGCCCTGCGCGCCTTTACCTTGCAGAGCCCGGATGTGATGTTTATCGGCAATATCCGCGATTATGAAACCGTCTCTAGCGCTATAGCTGCTGCGGAGACCGGAGTTTTGGTCTTGAGTACTTTGCACACGATTAATGCTTCTCAGTCCGTGGAGAGATTGATTAACTTTTTTCCTCCACATCAGCATCAGGAGGTAAGGAATCAATTAGCCTCGCTGCTCAAAGGGGTAATTTCATTGCGCCTGGTGCCGGCCAAACACGGTATCGGAAGAGTCCCCGCTTATGAGATTATGCTTTTGACTCCCACGATCAGCCGCTTGATCCGCGAAGGGAAGATTTGGGAGATCCCCGATTTTATCGACGATGGAGCGGTATTCGGCATGCAGTCATTTACCCAGTCCTTGGTTAAATTAGTGCACGAAGGTAAAATAAGTCCAGAGGATGCCGCGCTTGCTGCGGATAGCCGCGAAGAATTTATGCTGGCTTACAAGGGGATCAAGAAATCTTAATAAAACAGTTTCCTCTTCAGCTTGGAAACTGTTTCGAAGCTAATCGGGAAATGGGGTCTAAGACACCCCGCGCTTATAAGGTATTGCGCGGGTGTGCCCCTTGCGGGCAAGGAGATAATTATGCTAGAAGAAATTAAAAGTAAGCTTAGTGAAATCGGAGTAAGGATTGAGAACCTACGAGGTTATCTTTGACGTTGCCGACAAAAAAAAGCGGATAGATATTTTATCCGGCCAGATGTCTTCTGAAGGATTCTGGAACAACACCGAACAGTCTACCAGGATAGTCAGGGAATTAAAGGATCTTAAAGCCACGGTTGAGCCATGGGAGTTAGCCAATAAAAAATACCAGGAGTTGGCCGAACTTATTCCCTTGCTTAAAGAAAATGATCAGGATCTGGTTTTAGATTTAACCAGCAATGCCACGGCCCTTGCGTCGATAATCGATAAATTGGAATTCCAGGTGCTTTTAGGCGGCAGGCTGGATAAGAATAGCACAATCTTAAGTATCAATGCCGGAGCCGGGGGCACGGAATCCTGCGATTGGGCAGGGATGCTCTTTAGGATGTACAGCCGTTTTGCGGAAAGGCATGGCTACAGCGTAAAGACAATTGATATTCTTGCCGGAGAAGAAGCGGGGATTAAAAATATAACTATTTTAATCGAAGGCCCGTATGCCTTTGGTTATTTAAAGGCAGAGCGCGGGGTGCACCGGTTAGTGCGCATTTCGCCTTTTGACGCTAATAAACGCAGGCACACCTCTTTTGCTTCCGTAGATGTGATCCCGGAAATAGAGGAAGAGCTGGATATAAAAATCGAGGAGAAAGACCTGCGTATCGATGTTTACCGGTCCAAGGGGGCCGGAGGCCAAAGCGTCAACACCACGGATTCAGCGGTGAGGATTACCCATATACCGACCGGGATCGTGGCGCAGTGCCAGAATGAGCGTTCGCAGTTTCAAAATAAACAGACGGCCTTAAAAATACTTAAGGCCCGTATTTATGAAGCCCAACAGGCGAAGAAGCAGGAAGAATTAAAACAGCAGGATGCGGATAAAAAGAAAATTGAGTGGGGCAGCCAGATCCGCTCTTATGTTTTGCATCCTTATAATTTGGTTAAAGACCACCGCACGGAGTTTGAAACCGGAGATAGTCAGAAAGTTTTAGACGGCGGCCTGGATGAATTTATCGAGGCTTTTCTTAAATATAGTGCCAATAAGTAGCTTGAGGTGTTTAAGGTGTTAGGTTTAATTAAAAAAATTATTCTGCAAAATAAACAGAATGCTATTGCCAGCAGGTTCCCTAATTTAAATATAACTTTGCATTCTGAGATGCCCAGCCCTTCGATGAATAAGATGGTTGAAGTAGCCAGGCTGGTTAATTTGGTGAATTCTTTGGAGCCTAAGATAAGCGCGCTTAGCGATGCGGCCTTGGCCGCCAAGTCCAATGAATTTAAAGAACATTTAAAAATTAAATCCGCACAATTTTCCCGGGAGCTGGAAGATTGGCATCAGTCCATGCTCAAGGTGGCTATCCCCGAAGAGAAGGAAAAATTAAAAGAAAAGTTAAAGAACAGCCGTAACAAGATCTTTGCCGATATATTGCCTGAGGCTTTTGCCGTGGTCAGGGAAGCCTCCAAGCGCACAATCGGCCTGAGGCATTTTGACGTGCAGATTGCCGGAGGGATTATCCTGCACGAAGGCCGGATCGCCGAGATGTCTACCGGAGAAGGAAAGACTTTGGTGGCTACCTTGGCGGCCTATCTCAATGCTTTATTAGGTAAAGGGGTGCATGTGGTTACCGTCAATGATTATCTTGCCCGGCGCGACCGCGAGTGGATGGGTCCGATTTATGAATTCTTGGGTTTATCCGTAGGCACTATCCAGCATGATATGAGCGATGAAGAAAGAAAGGCCGCTTATGCCTGCGATATAACTTATGGCACCAACAATGAATTTGGTTTTGATTATCTGCGCGATAATATGAAATATTCTATCCAGGAGCTGGTGCAGAGGCCTTTCTATTACGCGATCGTGGATGAGGTTGATTCGATATTAGTTGATGAGGCGCGCACCCCGTTGATTATTTCAGGCCCGGCGGAGGAGTCCACGGAAAAATATTACACTGCCAAAAAAATAGTCGAGCAATTAGATGGCCGCCGGGTTACGGAAAAAGACGAGATCGACGCAAAATATAAAGGGATCGACCTGGGCAAAGGATTTGATTATGTCGCCGATGAGAAGGCCCAGACCGTGGCCCTGACTGAAGCAGGAGAGATCAAGGCCTCCAAACTCTGGGGGCTAGATTCCCTGCATGCTTTAGAAACAATTGAATACCGGCACCATACGATCCAGGCTTTGCGGGCAAAAGAATTCTTTGAGCGCGATGTGGATTATGTAATTAAGGACGGCCAGGTAATTATCGTCGATGAATTTACGGGGCGCCTGATGCCCGGCCGGCGCTGGTCAGACGGGCTGCATCAGGCGGTTGAGTCTAAAGAAGGCTTAAAGATTGAGCGGGAGAACCAGACTTTAGCCACGATAACTTTTCAGAATTATTTCCGCATGTATGAGAAATTAGCGGGGATGACCGGCACTGCTTTTACCGAAGCCAGTGAATTTAAAAGCATTTATCAATTGGACGTGGTTGTTTTGCCCACCAACAAGGTTTTAGCGCGCAAGAACTATTCCGACCGTATTTATAAAACTGAAAAAGAAAAATTTAACGCTGTAGTCGATGAGATTGCCGAGCTGTACAATTTAGGCAAGCCCGTATTAGTCGGTACGATTACTATCGATAAATCCGAGAGGCTTTCTGAAATGCTCAAGCGCCGGGGGATTCCGCACCAGGTATTAAATGCCAAATACCATGAAATGGAAGCCCAGATTATCGCCCAGGCCGGCAGCTATAAAGCCGTAACGATTGCCACCAATATGGCCGGACGCGGCACGGACATACTTTTAGGAGGCAACCCTGAATTTATTGCCAAAAATGTGGCCAAAGAGAAATTAGATCCCCAGGATCCAAATTATCATAGCGAATATAAGAAGATACTCGAGCGTTATAAGTCCGAATCCGCTATTGAACATAATAAAGTAGTGGAATTAGGCGGGTTGCATGTTTTGGGTACAGAGCGCCATGAGGCCAGGCGGATTGATAACCAGTTGCGCGGCCGCAGCGGCCGCCAGGGGGATCCGGGTTCTTCGCGTTTTTATGTATCGTTGAAGGATGACCTTATGCGCCTGTTCGGCTCAGACAGGATTATCGGGTTGATGGATAAATTGGGCCTTGAGGAAGGCCAGGTTATCGAACACCCCTGGGTCAGCGGCTCCATTGAGATCGCCCAGCGCCGGGTTGAACAGCATAACTTTGAAATCAGGAAGCAGCTCTTAGAGTATGATAACGTAATGAATAAGCAAAGGGAGATTATTTACGGCCAGCGCCTGCAGATCCTGGAAGGTTTTTCTCTGAAAGAAAATATTATTGAAATTATTCCCAGGTTAGTGGATGATTATCTAAAAATTTACGATCAGGGGGATTCCTCTGGAGTGGATATAACCGGTTTGGTTAACTCGATAGTTTTAAATTTTGGCCTGGAGTTAGACGCGCAGGTATTTGTGAACCAGGGTAGCGAAGAATTGAAAGATAAATTAACCCAAAAGATACTTGAAGCTTATGAAAACAAAGAGAAGGCGATTGAACCGCAGCTGCTGCGTAATTTAGAACGCATGGTCTTCCTGCAGATTATCGATAGCAAATGGAAGGACCATCTTTATGCCATGGATAGCCTGCGCGAGGGCATTGGTTTGCGCGCCTATGGGCAAAGGGACCCTTTAATCGAGTATAAGCGGGAAGCCTTCGGAATGTTTAGCCAGATGATCGGGGCGATCGAAGAAGACGCGGTGCAGACTATTTTTAAATTACAGCCGGCCAAACCGGACAGGTTTCACGGTGTTTTTAGTTCTTTACCTAAAGAGCTTTCTCATCCAGAGGCAGATAAATTCCAGGCTTCTTTTCAGGAGGAAAGTGCTCCGGAATTAGCCGTCATGCCGCAGAAGCAGGCAGCTAAACCTGTTCAATCCCATCAACCTAAGGTAGGCCGTAATGACCCCTGTCCTTGCGGTTCGTCTAAGAAATATAAAAAATGTTGCGGAAAATGAGTGCTGTGATCCTGGCTGTCTTAGCCGCAGTCCTGTTGTCGCTTTCCTTCTCCAGTTTTAATCTTTGGTTATTTGGCTGGTGCGGTTTTATTCCTCTTTTTGTGGCGCTGGAAAATAAATCCCTGCGCCAGTCATTTATTGCTGCTTATCTGTGCGGAATTGTTTTCTGGAGCCTGACAATATACTGGCTTATCCATGTCACTTTAGCCGGCCAGATAGTTTTAATTCTCTATCTGGCTGTTTATCCGGCTATTTTTGGCGGTGTTTTTTATTTCTCCCGTTCTTTTTCACCGGCTGGCCGCCTGTTTTTTATGCCCGCATCCTGGGTATTATTGGAATATATCCGCAGCCATTTATTTACCGGATTTCCCTGGTCGCTCACCGGATTTTCACAATACAAAATTTTGCCGGTTATCCAAATTGCCGATGTTACCGGGGCCTGGGGAGTCAGTTTTTTGGTGGTCTTAGTTAACGTCGCGCTCTATCTAATTTTACGTAAACAATCAAGAGTAAAGGTTTTTTTAATCTGCGCGGCAATACTGTTTTTATCTTTGGCCTACGGATTTTATAAATTAAGTTATAAGCCTGATTTAGCCGGCAAGGGAAGGCGGTTAAAGATTTCCGTAGTCCAGGGCAATATCCCCCAATATTTAAAATGGAATAAACAGGCGGTTGATTTTATCTTAAATAATTATAAGGAATTGACGGCCGCAGCTGCTCAGGATAAGCCGGACCTGGTTATCTGGCCTGAGGCATCTGTGCCGGGGCTTTGGGGCCAGGATGATGCCGAATTCAAGCAGGTTTTTTCTTTAGCCAGCCGGCTAAAAATCAATTTATTAACCGGGGCGGTTTCGCGTTTTGGGCAGAGTTATTTTAATAGCGCCCTATTTATTGATAATTCGGGTGAGCCGATAGCAATTTATAATAAGCTCCATTTGGTGCCGTTTGGAGAATATGTGCCGTTTAAAAATATTTTCCCATTTTTGGAGACGATTGCCCCTATCGGGGACATCGAGCCCGGAAGGGATTACACTATATTTAGCCAGCCGGCTGATTTTGGCGTGCTCATTTGTTTTGAGGATCTGTTTCCCGAGTTATCCCGCCAGTTTATAAAAAGAGGCGCAAGATTTTTAGTGAATATTACCAACGACGCCTGGTATAAAGAGGGCAGCGCTCCTTACCAGCATTTTGCCGCTTCGGTTTTTAGGGCAGTTGAGAACCATGTCTATCTGGCCCGGGCAGCCAATACCGGTATCTCCGGGTTCATTGATCCCTGCGGCAGAATTTTATCACTAGTGGGGGATGCCCATGGCCGCGAAATTTTTGTAAAAGGTTACAGCAGCCAGGATATTTATTTAATACCGGCTAAGCGCACTTTTTACAGCCGTTACGGAGATGTCTTCATTATTTTTTGCCTGCTGCTTGAGTGTTTGATTATGGTATTTTCTCAACCACGAATTTATAAGATGCTAAAATATAACCATGCGCAATAGAAAATTTTTGATTTTTTTGCTGCTCTTGTCGCTTGGCGGCTGTACTGCGGTTAAAAAACCGGATTTAAACCGCTGGAACAGCCTGTCGGAATTAGGGCCGTTTAAAAAAAATGAGCGGGTTTTAATTTTAGCTCCGCATCCCGATGATGAAGCAATTGCTTGCGCCGGGGTTATCCAAAAGGCGCTTGCAGCCGGAGCCAAGGTGAAAGTGGCTTACTTGACCAACGGTGATCATAATGAGCTGGCGTTTATCGTCTATGAAAAAAGAATAACCGTCCGCCAGGGTGAGTTTATCCACATGGGGCAGGTGCGCCAGAAAGAAGCAATTAAAGCGATGAAATCTTTAGGACTTTCTGAAAATGACCTTGTTTTTTTGGGATACCCTGATTTTGGCACCTTTGAAATCTTTTGCAATTATTGGCGCAGCCAGCGGCCGTTTCGTGATCGCCTGACCCGCATATCCTATGTTCCCTACAAAAACAATCCTTCTTACGGGGCGCCATATTACGGAGAAAGTATTTTAAACGACCTGGTCAGCCAGATTTTAGATTACAAACCGGATAAAATATTTGTTTCGCATCCAGCCGATGTTAACGTGGATCATAAAGCATTATATCTGTTTCTCCAGGTTGCTTTGAGCGATTTAGAGACTAAGATCCTTAAGCCTAGAGTTTATCCATATCTGGTGCATTGTCTGGGCTGGCCCAAGCCGAGTTATTATCATCCGGAACTAGAACTGTATCCGCCGCATAAATTCATCGGCTCCAAGATTAATTGGCAACGCTTGGATTTGAGTCTTAAGGAACTGGATAAAAAATATCAGGCAATCCTTTTTTATAAAAGCCAGACGCAATCCAGCGCTTTTTATTTATTATCTTTTGCCAGGAAAAATGAGCTCTTTGGTGATTATCCGTTTTTAGAGCTGACCCCAAGAGCAAGATCAAAAGATAAGCCCGTCGCTTATCCGGATACTCTAAAAACATTTGGAATGACGCAGCCCGCGCAAGATTCCGAAGAATCCGATGCGGCCGAAGATCGGGGGCTGGTGAGCTACGCGCAGGAAAATAATAATTTTATTCTCCGCGTAGATACGCCTAAACAGCTTAGCAGCAGGTTTGGGGTAATGCTTTATATCTTTGGATACGCCAAGAATACCGCCTTTGCCCGGATGCCTAAAATTCGGATTATTACTGCGGGTAAGAAATTCAAGGTATTCAGCGCCGAAGATAAAGTTGTCAATTCCGGGGTTATCTTGAATCTTGGTAAAAACTATTTAATTTTAAGAGTTCCGCTTAAACTTCTAGGGGAACCGGATTACCTGCTTACATCGCTTAAGGTTTACCATGGTAATCTATCCGTTAACGCTATAGGTTACCGTAAGATAAAGATTAAATAGCACCCCGCACTTATAAGGAATTACGCGGGTATAGCCTTGTGGCCAAGGAGGGCGTATGTTAGAGCTAAAGATAGTAAAAATAGATAAGCCTCTTGATCTGAATTTTATTCTCGGGCAGGGACATTTTATCAAAATAGTAGAGGACCTTTATGAAGCTTTAGTTAATAGCGTCCCGGGAATAAAATTCGGCTTGGCATTTACCGAAGCTTCCGGAGCATGTAAAATAAGGTGCGAAGGCAATGATCCTGCCCTTAAAGAGTTAGCTTGTAAAAATGCGCTGGAGCTTGCCAGCGGGCACAGCTTTATTATTTTCTTAAAAGATGCCTATCCGATCAATGTTTTAAATGCCATAAAAAATACCCCGGAAGTATGTAATATATATTGCGCCACTGCTAACCCTGTGGAAGTAATTGTCGCAGAGAGCCAAAGCGGCCGGGGGATATTGGGGGTAATTGACGGCCTAAGCCCTAAGGGTGCAGAGAATGATTCGGATGTCGCCTGGCGCAAGGATCTGCTGCGTAAAATTGGCTATAAACTATAGCTATTGAAATTTAAAAGCAGTTTGCTATAATCTGACTAAATTAATGGATACTAAAAAAGTTCGTAAAAGCGCCGGCCGTTTTGCGGCATGGCTGGGATTAAATATATGTTCTTTGATTGTTAGGGTTATTCCTGCCGGCTGCCTCTATGCTTTTGCCAAAAACATTGCTGTTTTGGCTTATTTTTTTGCGAAAAAACAAAAAAAGATCGCTTTGGACAGCTTGAGCATTGCCTTTGGCAGGGAAAAATCCCGCCGGGAAATTGAAGAAATAGCCAGAAATTGTTTTATCTATATGGCTAAAAGCGCCGTTGAGCTGATGTTCCTTTTTGACAAGCCCCAGGCTTTAAGAGAACTGGTAGAAATTCAGGGCCGCCAAAATTTAGATAAAGCATTAGCTAACGGCCGCGGCGCGATTTTAGTCAGCGCGCATTTTGGTAATTTTCCGCTTCTTTTAGGAAGGCTGGCGCTGGAGGGATACAAAGCCGGCGGAATTATGCGGCCGATGCGCGATGCCAAAGTGGAGAAGATTTTTCTGGAGAAAAGGGACAAGTTTGGCGTGAAGACAATTTACAGCCAGCCGCGTAATGAATGCGTAAATAATACCATTGCCGCTTTGCGCAATAATGAATTGGTTTTTATCCCGATTGACCAGAATTTTGGGACCGGAGGGGTGTTCGTGAATTTTTTCGGAGAAAAAGCGGCAACGGCTACCGGCCCGGTAATTTTTGCGCAGAGGACAAAAGCTGCGCTTATTCCGTGTTTTATCCTCAGGCAGCCTGGTGATAAGCACAAGATAATTTTTGAAGCGGAATTGGAATTAAAAGAGGGCAAGGGCTCCCAGGATACCGTCTTGATAAATATTCAGAGGCTCACCGATATTATCGAGTCTTATATACGCAGATATCCTGCGGAGTGGGGTTGGATCCACCGCAGATGGAAGAGTAAGCCCAGTTAAAGGAGGTGTTCTGATGGCACAGGAAGAGAAAAAATGCTGTGGTACAGAGGAGAAATGTTGTGATCCTAAAAAAATGTTTTCTACGCTGCTTAAGGTTATTTTAGGTTTGGTATTTTTAGTTTTAGGGGGATTGGCAATTTATAAATTTTGGCCGGATCTTCTTACGATTATTAAAGGCGGAGTGGGTTTATTCCTGCTTTTAGCCGGCGTAATTACTTTAGCCATAGCTAAGGAGTAAAAATAAAAAGCCAGGTTTTTAAGCTGATTTCTTTGTTTCTGTTAGCCTTCTCCCTCGGCGCCTGCGCCAGTTTTTCCGGGATGAACGCGCATCAGGCTCTTTCCATAGGCATATTCTCCGCCTCAATATTAGGCACTCTTTTCTTCTGGGATTTCCGCCTCAGTTTTGCTTTTATCGGCACATCCGTATTGTTGATGACCAAGACCATCGATTTGGAGCATGTTATCGAATTCTCATCGCTTGAGGTC
The DNA here is from genome assembly GCA_028716245.1 of Candidatus Omnitrophota bacterium. Taxonomy (NCBI): domain Bacteria; kingdom Pseudomonadati; phylum Candidatus Omnitrophota; species Candidatus Omnitrophota bacterium. Next base: position 180,916 of record JAQUQW010000002.1, read on the forward strand.
ATCCTTTTTCTGGTGGGGATGATGGTGATTATCGGGTTGCTTAAAGACTCCGGAGTTTTCACCTGGATCGTCAGCCTTATCTTACGCATACATAAATTGACCGGTAGGAAATTCACCCTTTTTATCGCCCTCATTTCGTTTTTGCTTGCCTGCGCGGTATCCGAAGTAATCTCCATTATTTTCATCGTCGCGGCTATTCTGGAGGTCTGCGATTATTTTGAGGCTGATCCTGTCCCGTTTATTATAATCTCCGTTTTGTCTACCAATATTGGTTCGGCGGCAACGGTTTTAGGGAATCCTATCGGTATCCTGATTGCTTCTAAGTCCGGCTTGACATTTGAAGATTTTATCATCAAGGCTTTTCCGCTGGCCATAATTTGTTTACTGGCTGCTATTTTCATTTCCCTGTTTTGGTACAGAAAATCCATCAAATTTCTTAACGAGCAGATGAAAAAATTAGGGGCTAATGAGATATTAATCCGGCTGATTTCCGTACCTGCGGAGAAAAGCCTAAAGATAAGTTTGTGGATATTTGGGGTAATGCTTATTTTTATATCCCTGCACCATCGTCTGGAGATAGCCTGGGGCCTGCCGCCAAATACTGTTTTGTTGGTTGTGCCTTTGGTTGCCAGCGGCGCCGTAATGATCTGGAAGCATCAACGGGCCAGGAAGTTCATTGAAAAAGACGTGGAATGGTGGACCTTGCTTTTTTTCCTGCTCTTATTCGTGCAGGCAGGGACATTAAAGTATACCGGGGCGACTGTCTTTATCGCCAAGCATATGCTGGAGGCAACCGGGAATAATTTGAACTTTTTAATTTCTTCCATGCTTTGGGTAAGCACAATCGGCTCAAGCATCCTGGATAACGTGGTTTTGGTGGCAGCTTTTATCCCGGTGGTGCAGGGGTTCCAAAGTTTGAATATGAACCTACAGCCGTTATGGTGGGCTTTACTTTTTGGCGGCTGCCTGGGGGGCAATATTACTCTTGTCGGCTCTACCGCAAATATCGTGGCCATCGGTATTGTTGAAAAGGAAAAACGGATCAAGATAAGTTTCCTTACCTGGTTTTGGATTGGACTGTTGGTGGGTCTGGCCACCACTTTGATTGTTATGGCAGCGCTGGTCTTTTTGCCATTTTATAGATAGCTTGACAAACAGAAAAATCTGTGATAATTTGATATCTAATAAGGTATACTCTCTCGCTTAAACGCTTGAAAATTCCTATGAAATTTTCTGCGCAAGCTCGGGATAAATTCGCAGACGGCCTGAAGGCCTACGATTTAGGTCGTTGTACTCCGTAAGTCGTCTGCTCATTTAAAGGAGGCTAAGATGAATTTCAAAAAATTTGCGTTTTTGTCCGGTTTTATTATTTTAATTATGGTCACAACGCTGATTGCCTTTGCCGAGGAGCCTGCGGCGGCTCCGGCGGGTTCTGCGGCAGCTGCGGTTGAGCAACAGGCTGCGCCAAGAAGTGAAAATGAGATGCAGTGGGCTTGGGGAGAGGTAACAAATTTAGATGCGCAGGCAAAAACGCTTACCTTAAAGTACCTGGATTATGAGACTGATCAGGAGAAGGAGCTCGTTTTAAGCGTTGATGAAAAGACGACTTTTGAAAATATTAAAAGTTTCGATGAGATAAAAATAAACGATACTTTAAGTATAGATTATACGGTTGGCCCCGACGGTAAGAATATCGCCAAGAATATCAATTTTGAGAAACCGGATTCTTCGCCCGCTGCTCCTGCGCCGGCTGCGGAAAGTACCCAGCCAGCAGCCCAGCCAGCAGAAGCATCCAGCGGGTCATCTGCGCCAGCAGTAGTAGCAAATGCGCCAGCACCGGCAGAGGCAGCACCGGCAGCCGGCCAAGCCCAGTAATTATCCAGTAGCAATAGGAATCTCTCCGCAGTTAAAATAGGCAGGGCCTTAAAAACCCTGCCTAAATTTTGTGTTACAAAATTTAATTTTATTATGCAAAATATAAAACTGATTATTTTTGACTTAGACGGCACCCTGGTGGATGCTTATGCGGCGATAAACAGCAGCTTTAATTATGTGCTGGCCAGATTGGGATTAAAACCGCAAAGAGCAGATACCATCCGGCGCTCTGTGGGCTGGGGGGACCTGAATTTACTTAAACCGTATGTTCCAGAGAGGGATTTAAAGCGGGCTTTGGGCCTATACCGTAAACACCATAAACATAGCCTGCTTAAGCAGGCGCATCTTTATCCTTATGCCGGGTCTCTTTTGCGCCAGCTTAAAGCAGAAGGCTATAAATTGGCAGTAGCCAGTAATCGGCCGACCGAATTTTCCCTTATTTTGTTAAGGCATCTGCGGCTGATAGATTTATTTGATTATGTGCTTTGTGCCGATAAATTAAAATACGGCAAGCCTAATCCGGAAATATTAAATAAAATAATTAAGCGTTTTCCTTTTAAAAAATCACAGGTTTTATATGTAGGAGATATGGCCATTGATGCGCAGGCGGGCCGGCGCGCCAAGGTTAAGACAATAATCGTTACTGGTGGTTCCAGCAGTAACCTTGAGATCAAGAGAGAGAAGCCATTCAGAGTCATTCCTTCAATTGGCAAGGTTGCCGGGATATTAAAACGCAGTATTCATTAGGTTTCCCTTGACAGTCGGGTTAATCGGTAATATTATAAAAATAAGCATGAAGAAAAGTTTGCAATTACTTGGATGCGCGGTTACGTTGTTATTTCTGGCAGGGTGTTTTTCAACCAAGGCGCATTCTGTATTAGATAAGTCTTTGATGGGCCAGCCTCTTAGCCCATACACCGGAGCCCACGCTAAAATCGCACTTAACGATTTTGAATTAAAAACCTCCGGGATAGACGCGCAGGCCGGTTTGGCTCTGAAAGAATATTTAATCAGTATTTTAAATACTACCAAGCGTTTTGTGGTCGTTGTCCCGCAAGAGGCGGATTTAATCATCACCGTTGGAGTTATTGAGTTTATACCGGAGAGCTCAGGCGGAAAATCCGGTTTAGCCGGAGGTGGAAGCAGCGCCAGTAGTTTTATGGGAGGCCTGTTGGGGGAGGTTTTAAACAAAGCAAATATGCAATTGAGTTTGCGCATTATTGACCGGGTCAGTTCAACGGTGCTAAGCAGCCGGGACATCCAGAGCCAGGCGGTGGAAAATCCCGGGAAGAAAACAAAAACTCCCCGCGATAAGGTTTTTAAGGCAGGTTTAAGCGAATATGCCGGTAAGCCTATGGGTAAGGTTATCCATGATTGCTTGATTGAGGCAGGCCGTTATATCGCCCAAAACGTACCATTAAGTTATTATAACACCCCGCGCTAATAAGGTATTGCGCGGGTGTGCCCTTTTGGGCAAAAATTAAGGTGTAGTAGATATGGGAAAGAGAAAACGCAGGGGAAAACTTAACTGGCGTTCCAAGAAAGCTAATAAAGGCAGAAAACCTAATTTAGGTTAAATTCCTGTATATGGTCTTATTCTGGATCTTAGCCAGCACGTCCTTAGTCAGCCTTATATCCTTAGTGGGGATTCTTACCCTGGCGCTAAAGGATAATTTGCTGCATAAGATTATTTTCTGCCTGATTGGTTTTTCCGCCGGAGCCCTCATCGGCAGCGCCTTTTTGCACATCCTTCCGGAAGCAATTCAAACATCAAGCAGCATATTTGTTTTTTACTGCCTCATTTTGGGGATAATTTTATTTTTCCTGATGGAAAGATACCTCCATTGGAGGCATTGCCATGATAAAGATTGCCATATCCACGCTTTTACCTACCTGAACCTTTTTGGAGAGGCGTTCCATAATTTTATCGACGGTATTGCCATCGCCGCGAGTTTCATTATTTCGATTAAATTGGGGGTGGCAACCACCCTGGCCATTATTTTTCATGAGATCCCCAAGGAATTGGGTAATTTCGGCGTGCTTATTTACGGAGGTTTTAGCCGCAAGCGGGCTTTGCTTTATAATTTTATCTCGGCGCTCATGGCAATATTAGGAGCGGTAACGGGTTATTTTATTTCTGATTTTGCGCATGGTTTCTCCCATTTTATTATGCCTTTGACTGCGGGCGGTTTTATTTATATTGCCATGTCGGATCTTATTCCGGAGGTGCATAAGGAGAACAATCAAAGGCAGGCTACTTTGGCGTTCATCTCTTTTTTACTGGGTATCGTATTTATGGCAATTGCGAAAACTTTCCTGTCAGACTAGCTAAACTATTTTAAATATTACTGTGAAAATAAAAGCATTAGCTTTGGTTTCCGGAGGTTTGGACAGCCTCCTGGCGGCAAAGCTCATTCAGGACCAGGGTTTGGAGGTTATCGGGATACATTTTAAAATCCCTTTTTGCAAATTAAACATAAGAAAGGTTTTTCCCGATATTGGCATAGAAATAATCGAAGTTGACTTAAGCCAAGAGTTTCTTAAGCTCATTGAAGAACCGCGTTATGGCTTTGGCGCGAACATGAACCCTTGTATCGATTGTAAGATCCTTATGTTCAGCAAAGCCAAAGAGCTGATGAGCGGGCTGGGAGCCAAATTCATCATTACCGGCGAAGTGCTTGGGCAGCGCCCGATGTCCCAGAATAAACAGGCCTTGAAGTTGATTAAGCTGCAAAGCGGGCTTGATGATTTATTGCTGCGCCCGCTATCGGCGCAGTTTTTTCCGCCAAGCTTAGCGGAAAAAGAAGGTTGGGTCAAAAGAGAAAAGCTTCTTAATTTTAACGGCCGCCGGCGCAGCGCGCAGATGCAATTGGCTAAAAATTTGGGGTTTCTAAAATATTCAACACCTGCCGGAGGATGTTTATTGACTGATCCTTGTTTTTGCCGAAGGCTGGGAGAACTTCTTGCGCATAAAGAATTGGACCTGGATAACCTGGCGCTTTTAAAGGTGGGCAGGCATTTTCGTATAGGGAATAATGCCCGGCTTGTTGTCGGCAGAGATGAAGATGAAAATAACCTGCTTATGCGCTTAGCCAAGCCGGGTGATTATTTATTCGGCCCGCAAAAGGATTTAGCCGGGCCTACTTCATTAGCCCGGGGCTTAATTACTCCGGATTTAACTTTTTTAGCTTCAGAGATAACTTCTGCTTATACTGATGCTGTTGATTTAAAAGAAATAGCGGTGCTTTATCGCCAGGTTCCTATAGCCAAAGATGATATACATAAGACAGTTTGTCTGCCCAAAAGCAGGTTTGCGCATTTATTAATATGAAAGAAGCTTTGCTTTATACCCGGTTAGACGGCCTAAGCGTGCATTGTCAGCTCTGCGCGCATAGCTGTAAAATCCCGGAAGGTAAATTTGGTTTTTGCGGAGTAAGGCAGAATATCGAGGGGATCCTTTATTCGCATAATTATGGCAAGCTGGTAGCGGTAAATGTAGATCCGGTTGAGAAAAAACCGCTGTACCATTTTCTTCCCGGCACAACAACTTTTTCTATTGCCAGCGCCGGGTGTAATTTCCGTTGCGGCTTTTGCCAGAATTGGCAGATTTCCCAGCTTGGTCCCCGTTCGCTTACGCTTACAGGGACTGCGCTGGATAAAAGATTAAATGTGCTTGATTTTCTTAAGCAGTATCCGGGAGAAGATTTTAGCGCCGATAAGGTTGTAAAACTGGCTAAGCAGAATAATTGTAAAAGCATAGCTTATACTTATACCGAGCCAACGATTTATTTTGAGTTTGCTTTAGAGGCAGCGATATTGGCTAAAAAAGCGGGGCTGGCGAATATATTTGTTACTAATGGTTATATGAGCCTTCAGGCAATTTCTTTGCTCAAGCCTTATTTAGACGCCGCTAATGTGGATTTAAAGTTTTACAAGGAAAGCTCTTACCAGAAGATTTGCGCCGCAAAACTTGCGCCGGTTTTAGATTCTATCCGGCGCTTACATGCTGCCGGAGTCTGGGTTGAGATTACGACTTTGGTGATCCCCGGTGAAAATGATTCTCCGGAAGAATTATCCGGGATCGCGAAATTTATCGCTGGAATAAGTAAGGATATCCCCTGGCATATTTCTGCTTTTCATGCGGATTATAAGTTTATTTCTTATCCCAACACCCCTGAACACGCCCTTAAACTGGCCTATGATTTGGGTAAAAACTGCGGGTTAGGTTATGTATATGCCGGAAATGTCTATGGTTGGGGCCAGGATACCTCTTGTGGTCGATGCCAAAGAGTCCTTATTAAGAGAGAAGGGTTTGATATAACCGCATCCCATCTTACAGGGAATAAATGCGTATTTTGCCAGGCAGCCTTGCCTGGAGTATTCTCGCCCGGGTTGGTTTAGGCTCTAGATCCTTGGACTCGCTAGCGTTGGATCAAGGATTTCGCCAGATCAAACCTTAAAGGTGCTCAAGATTAGTATTGACAGCTTTAAGCGCTAGGTTTAAAATAAGTTACAAAGTTAAGCTAACTTACAATTGCCCCTATAAAACAATAGGGGTATGTTTTTATAAATTCATATGGTAGATAAAAATAACCAACTTAACCCTAAAAAGTGTATTGTTTTTTTTGATTTTGATAATACCATCGCCACCTGTGATGTTTTTGATAACATGCTCTTACTTTTTTCCAAAGATGACCGCTGGGTGGAGCTGGAAAAAAGGTGGAAAAGCGGCAGGATCGGCTCAAAGACCTGCCTGGAGGGCCAGCTTCGGGGCATGGATTTAAGTAATAAGACGCTGGATGCCTATCTGCCTAAGATAAAACTGGATCCTTATTTTAAGCAGGTTTATAAGTTTTTGCAGGCTAAAAAAATTAAAGCCTTTATTTTAAGCGATAACTACGACTACATAATCAACCGGGTTTTAAAGATCAACCGGATAAACAAGCTTAAAGTTTACGCTAATAAATTGCGTTTCTCTAAGGGTAAAGTAATCACGGATTATCCCTTTAAGAATAAAGATTGCCAGATCTGCGCGCATTGTAAGACAAAAAACCTTCTGGCAAAAGCACCCAAAGATTCCACAATAATTTATGTCGGCGACGGTGAATCCGATGCCTGCCCGGCAAAATACGCACAGGTTGTCTTTGCCAAGGACCATCTGCTCAGGCATCTTAAAGAAAGTAAACTAGATCACCTGGCTTTTAATAACCTAAGAGACGTGCTTATTTATTTAAAAAGGAAGCTAATATGAGCCCAAAACAATTGACCAAAACAGCTAAAAATAAGAAAACTTTTACCCATGACGAGCTCCTGGATCTTGAGGCAAAATACTGTTCATGGGGGGATACGGTGCATTATGCCGAAAAGCTCGATATATTTAAGAGCGCCCAAGGCAGCTATCTTTATGACCGCCAGGGCACAGAGTATTTAGACTTACAGATGTGGTATTCGGCGGTTAATTTCGGCTATAGAAATCCGCGCCTGAATGAAGCTTTAAAAAAACAGATTGATACCTTACCGCAATTGGCCTGTCAGTATCTGCACGAAGAGAAGATCCTGTTGGCTGCGAAATTAGCGCAGAAGAACCAGCGCACCTTTGAAGAAAAAGGGAGGATCCATTTTAATGTCGGAGGTTCAAGCGCCTTGGAAGATTCGTTGAAACTGGTGCGCAATCATACCGGCAGGAGCCTGGTTTTCGCTTTTATGGGCGGTTATCACGGCCGGACATTAGCGGCTTCGGCGATTACCTCAAGCTTTAGGTACCGGGAGCGTTTTGGCCATTTCGGCGACCGGGCGATGTTCGTGCCTTATCCTTATTGTTTCCGGTGCCCGTATGATAAAAAAAGGGATTTTTGCGATTTATATTGCCTCAAGCAATTTGAGAGGCTTTTTGAAACCGAGTATTATTCGGTCGTAAACAAGAAGAATAACAAATGTGAATTTGCCGCTTTTTACGCCGAACCAATCCAGGGCACCGGTGGTTATATTGTCCCGCCCCAGGAATATTATGCGGGATTAAAAAACATCCTGGACCGTTACGGGATCCTTTTTGTCGACGATGAGATCCAGATGGGTTTTTTCCGCACGGGCAAGTTCTGGGCGATCGAGCATTTTAATATTACTCCGGATATAATTGTTTTTGGCAAGGCGCTGACCAACGGATTAAATCCGATCAGCGGAGTCTGGGCCAAAGAGGAGCTTATTTCACCGGATGTTTTCCCCCCGGGTTCAACCCATGCCACATTTTCGTCCAATCCTCTGGGCACAGCCGCGGGCTTAGAAGTGATGAAATTGATCGAGGAATCCGATTTTTCTACCTCGGTTCCCAAAAAAGGCCGCTATTTTATCGCCCAATTAAAGAAGTTGCAGAAAAAATATCCGCAGATCGGCGATGTGGATGGGATCGGCCTGGCTTTGAGGGTAGAGATATGCGAGAAGGACGGCTATACCCCGAATAAGGAGCTGACCGACAAGATCGTAAATCTGGGATTAAGCGGATCCTTGAATGTCAGGGGAAAACGCCGGGGGCTGATTCTGGATGTCGGGGGCTATTATAAAAATGTCTTTACCATTGCCCCGTCATTTTATATTACCGAAGAAGAGATCGACCTGGGTGTGGAGCTTTTTGAAGAGGCGTTAAACAGGGCGCTTAAGAAATCATAAGAATTTACTATGCTGGATAAACGCATCCGCGTTTTGAATTTCGATAACAGCGTTATTACCCAGCTCAAACTCCTTAGCCGCTATCCGGCAGAAATTATTGATTTTACTAGTTTCTCTTCTTCAGCCAGGCTTTATTTCTCAAGAGGCCTGCGCCAAAAAATCCTGGATCTTTTTTCCCCGCGAGAGAAAAAATACCCCACCTTTCTGGGTTCGGGTGATTTTCACCATATCAGCGAAATATTAATCAGCCAAATCGATGAACCCGCCTGTTTAATCGTGTTTGATTTCCATCCGGACTGGGATATTTTTCCGCCGCGTTTTGCCTGCGGCTCATGGGTAAGTGCGGCGCTAAAAAACAAAAATATTTCTAAATGCATACTTATCGGCGCTTGTTCCGCTGATTTATCCAGTCCCGCGTTACAGACAGCCAACCTTGGCGGCCTGGCTGGGAATCGCCTGGAGATTTATCCTTACCGGCACGAACCGAGCAGGGTTTATTTCAGGCGCGTTGCGCCAAACCGCTCAATCACCGTTCAAAAAGGTATTTTCTCGAATAAAATCATCTGGCACCAATTGGAGCAGGAAGATTTAGCCGTCTTTACTCTGGAATTGATCAAGCGCCTGCCGGCGCGGAAGGTTTATATCTCAGTCGACAAGGACTGCCTAAAAAAGGATTTTGCCTTGACCAACTGGGAAGAGGGTTTTTTGCGTTTAGACCAACTCTTGACCATGCTTAAGCTTATGCGGGAGAATTTGGATCTAATCGGTTTAGATGTGGCCGGCGACTATTCTGTTCCGGTGATTTTAAACAAAGTAAAGGCGATTATTTCAAAACTGGATCACCCCAGAGAAGTTGCTGCCAAAAATTACCCAGCTGATTTGATCTCTTCGCTGAATGAACAAACCAACCTGGCCATCCTTGCTGAGGTATTTTCTTAAGCTTTGTGTTTTTCAAAAAAAACCGCTGTTTGTTCGGCGACCTTGTCTCTTTCCTGATCCGCGGTGATAATGTGGTAAGAATTTTCCAGAAAGAATATTTCTTTTTCCCGGGAGCTTACGTGGTCACGGATGTAGTAAGAGTTTTTGGGGCTGGTCACATCATCATCCCTGGCCTGCATCAGCTGGATCGGAGTTGTTATGTTTTTAAGTATTGATATTACTTCTTTTGAAAGCAGGTAATTTTGATACATGCAGGCAATTGGGATTACCGGATAACCGTAAAGGTGGACCTTGCTGTAATCAAAGAGTTTAGCTCCTTTATAGAAACTTTCTATTTTTTTCCTCAAGCGTTCATTTTTTATCCCGTAAGGGTATTCTTCTTTGAAATAAAACCAATATTTAAACGGGGTTCTATAAACCAAGGGCAGAAAAATTCTGGATTTAGGTTTGCTACCCTTGCTCCATCCGTCAAAGAATAGGGTGGGAGAGAAACAGTTTAGCGCTTTTACTTTTTTAGGAAATTCATGCGCAAGCATGATCCCGATTAACGCGCCGAAGGATAGCCCGGCGACAAAGATATTTTCATAATCATCGGCGTATTTAATAAATTCATTGCGCACAGAGCCATAAAGCTCCTGCCAGGAGGTCCGCTTAAGGCAGGAGATCGATTTATCGTGATTGGCCATCAGCGGGGCGGCTACGGAAAATCCCTTTTTATTTAGATGCTGGGCAATTGATCCCATTTCTTTGGCTGTGCCGGTAAGCCCATGAATCAGGAAACAAAGATTCTTATCTCCCGGAAGAAAAAAACTGCTATCGGGTATATTTGTAATTAAACGCCGGTCTTCTTTTAGTGAAAAAATTACCATATTTCCTTTCTTAATTTTTTTTAACTTTCTTGATTATATTTTTCAGGTCAGTTTCTTTCAAAAAGCTGCTTGTGCTTAAGGTCATTGTTTTCTCTGCCAGGATGCGGCTATTTGGGCAATCCGCAGCCGGGATGATATCTTTTAGATAGGCATAATCTGTGATTGCGTACAAATATACCTGGGATATTCCCAGCCCGGAATTCCTGAAAGTATGCAGGGCCAGGTCTCTTTTTTGCCGGTTATTAAAAATAAGGGCCAGGTATGGATAGCTTGCTTTTGTTTGCGGCAGTTCAATAATAGGCTTAACCCCCGGAAGATCAACCAACCCTTTTAAATAAATTTCTACTTTTTCCCGCTGCGCGTTAATTTTTTCGTTTAAGTGAGGAAAATTAAGATGTCCGATATATTCCCTGAAAGCAGAAACCCTATGCACGGGAAAATCAAGATTAAAATATTCGCCCATTGCCCTTATGGGATCATTGCGTATCTGCCAGAATATCTGCGGAAGCCTGAAGGCAAACCAGAATAAGCTCGGCCGGTAAAAAATACTGTAAGCAAAGAGTTCGGCGACTTTTAAGCATTCAGACGGCATATCCTTTTTCATAATCTCTCCGGAGGTTTCTTTTAAAATCCGCGCGTATTCCGGCCGGTTGGCTGCGGCTACGCCGCCTTCATAAATACTCAGCCCTTTTCCCCGGCAGAGGCTAAAGAACGAAAAATCTCCTAAAGAGCCGGTTTTTTTACCATGATATTGCGCGCCCAAACTCTGCGCGCAGTCTTCGATAATAAAAGAATTTTTGGCTTGGGCGATTTTTTTTAATGCGTCAAAATCTATCGGCAGGCCTCCCAGATGCACGGCTAATATCGCCAAAACATCGTTGTTCTCCTCGCAGATACTCTTAAGTTTATCTATATCAAAATCGAAATTAAACGCATTTGTATCGCAGGCCTTTATCTTAAGGCTGGCCCTTTTAATTGCTAAGGGTATTAACGGGCAAATAAAAGCCGGAATAATTACAGTTTTTTTACCGGAAAGTTTTTTTAAACTTTCCAGGATTAAGTAAAACGCGGCGGTCCCTGAATAGGTAAGCAGGGCCCTTGGTGCTCCAAGGTAGCTTTTAAAGTCTTCTTCCAACAATCCTTTGGGGTGTTTTTTAAAAGAGGAGAAGATTAAGCTTTTGATTGTAAGCGGCCAACCGGCGGTTGGCGGTATTTCGCGTATGAGGCTCAAATTTTAATTCCTTTTCTATTATCCAATTTATCTATTTTATGTTAAAATAAGCAAGAATTCAAGTTAACTCTACGGCTTCGCCCAAAGGAAGGCAAACCATAGCTCGCTAGCTTATGCCTAAAATTAGCTGCAAGGTATTTGATAATATAAACAAGATCGAAGAAAAAGACTGGGATGCTGTTTTCGGAGATATCCCGGAGAGCTATCCTTTTTATAGGGCGCTGGCTAATTCTGAACTTCCTGATTTTACGTTTTATTATTTGGTTATTTATCGCGATACTGAAATTGTGTTCATCACTCCGTTATTTGCTACTGATTTTAACGGGGATATCGCCGCAGAAGGCTGGATTTCCAGAGTTATTAAATTTATTCGCAGAGTATTTCCGCGTTTTCTAACTTTCAATACACTTTTCTGCGGTACGCCTTTTGGAGAGTACGGGGTTTTAGGGATCAAGCAGGATTTTCAGGATGATCCCAGGCTCATCCCGTTGTTATTGGAAGGCATAAATAATCTAGCCGTAAAAATCAATGCTCCGCTGGTAATCTTTAAGGATTTTTTAAAAGAGAGCACGCTGTTTTTAGACGCCTTAACGCAACAAGGCTATTCTAAAGTGAAAAGTTTTCCCACGGTGCTTTTGGATCTTAATTTTGCTTCTTTTGAAGATTATCTTAAAAGCTTAGGCAGCTCTACCCGCAAGAGCTTAAAGAAGAAACTAAAAGAAGCATACGGCCGGGGCAAGATAGAGGTTAAGGCAGTCCAGGAGATCCAGGGCCAGATCGACCAAATAGTTAAGCTTTATGAAAATACTTATCGTGAAGGCCTGACCAAGTTTGAACGCCTGACCCCGAAATTCTTTTTACAGGTTACTCATGATCTGCATCCGCATACCCGTTTTTTCCTCTACTATGTGAATGGTAAATTAGCCGCCTTTAATCTTTGTTTTGTCTACCCGGATTTACTTATTGATAAATTTATCGGTTTCGATTATGATATATCCAATCACTACAATTTATATTTTGTCAGTTGGGCCTATAACATCAAATGGTGCATAGATAATTCCCTGCGCTATTATCATCCGGGACAGACTGATTACCAGCCAAAGATCAGGTTGGGCGGCAGGATTATTCCGCTTTACGCTTACTTAAAACATAAAAACGCATTTTTTAATCTATTTGTCAAATTACTCATTCTTCTTTTAAAGCCGGAGAATTTTGATGAGGATATCAGAAAGTAAAAGCGATGTTTAAGAAGAAAATTACGCTGAGAATGTTAGCGGTGCTTATTTTTGTAGATGTGCTGGAGACTTGTACCCACCTGTTTTTTAAGAAAAGCGCTTTACCTGAAAGCGCGCTGCGAATCGATAATTTGGCCGGAGCGTTAATTTTCCTGAAGGCTGTTTTTTCTTCGCCTTTCTTATGGTGCGGGCTGTTTATGGTTTTTCTGGTTTTTATCATCTGGTCAACTATCCTTTCTAAGATAGATTTAAGTGTGGCTGTAGCGGTATGCAGCTTTAGCTATATACTGGTCCCGATAGCCTCCATTATTTTTTTAAATGAAAAGATCGGTATTTTAAGGTGGTTGGGGATAGTCTTTATCCTTATCGGGATTATTTTTGTTGCCTTAAGCAGTAAAGAGAAGATAGGGGCCAGCTGATGAAGGCAAATTTATTTTTCATTCTTTCTTTAATTGCCTTAACCAGTATTTGCGATACCATCAGCCAGATTTTTTTAAAATCTACAATTAATTCATTGAGCTTTAATTTCTCCTGGCATTTAACCAGATTTGTTAGGTTCATCCGTAACATTATGCTCACCCCGCTGGTTTGGGTAGGCTTGTTTTTTAGTACAACCTCTTTGTGCATTTGGTTATTTGTCCTCTCCAAGGCGGATCTCAATTTCGCCTTTTCCGCCGACAGTATGCATTATATCTTTATCGCCTTGGCCTCTAAGTTTATCTTAAAAGAAAAAGTCAGCTGGCAGCGCTGGCTGGGGATATTATCCATAATCATCGGGATAGTTTTTGTAAGCTTAAGTTAGGGCTTAGCACGACGTTAAGATTCAGAAGGCTAATCTATGGATCCTAAAATAATATCATTATCAATTTTCGTCATTTCTTATGTGTTATTTATTGCCCTTCCCCAAAAGCGTAGCTTGGTTGCTTTAGGAGGAGGGTTTCTTTTGATTTTAACCCAAACCATATCGCCAAAAGAAGCATTTTCGGCGATCAATTGGAATGTTATGGGTATATTTGTAGGCACCCTGATTATTGCCGATGTTTTTATGCAAAGCCGGGTTCCTGCTTATATAGCAGAGGTGATTGTTGATAAAGCTAAGAACATTACTTGGGCAATCTTATTTATCTGCCTGTTGACCGGATTTATTTCGGCATTTGTCGAAAATGTGGCTACGGTATTAATTGTTGCTCCTATCGCTCTGGCTTTAGCCAAGAAGCTTAAAATAAACCCCGCTAAAATGATGATTGCCATTGCCGTCTCAAGCAATCTCCAAGGCGCGGCTACTTTGATCGGGGATCCGCCGAGTATGCTGCTGGGAGGTTTTGCCAGGATGAATTTCGGTGATTTCTTTATTTACAAAGGCAAGCCAAGTATTTTCTTTGCCGTAGAACTGGGGGCTTTGGTGTCTTTTTTTGTGCTTTATTTTATATTCAGGAGACATAGCGAAAAAACACAGCTTATTCCGGTTGAGAAAGTAAGGTCGTGGGTGCCGACGATTTTGTTGGTAAGTCTGGTTATTTTATTGGCGGCATCTTCATTCTTTGATAAGAGTTTTAGTTATTTAGCCGGCCAGATTTGCATGGTTTTTGGGATTATTGCTTTGGCCTGGGAGAAGTTCATCAATAAAGCTTCCATTAGGGCCGGCCTTAAAAAACTTGATTGGGACACCACGTTTTTTCTTATGGGTATTTTTGTCATTGTCGGCGGGATCACGCTTACCGGGTGGATCCAGGTCCTGGCCAATTATTTGGCCAGCCTTGTTGGTTCAAATATATTTCTGGGCTATACCGCAATCGTGTTTCTTTCGGTAATCCTTTCGGCTTTTATCGACAATGTCCCGTTCTTGGCGGCGATGCTGCCGGTGGCGATAATTATGTCTAATAAATTGCAAATTAATCCTGCGTTGTTTCTTTTTGGTTTGCTTATCGGGGCTAGCTTAGGCGGCAATATTACGCCAATTGGGGCCTCGGCTAACATTGTCGCCTGCGGCTTGCTTAAAAAAGAAGGCTATCCGGTTAAATTCAGCGATTTTATGAAAATAGGAATTCCTTTTACCCTTACCGCAGTAACCGCCGCTTATTTATTGATCTGGTTTATCTGGAGATAATTTTTTCTTGACAAATGATACTAATGTGGTATCATTAATTATAGTAACACCCCGCGCTTATAAGGTATTGCGCGGGTGTGCCTTACTGGCAAGGAGGTGATCAGGTATGGATATAACGGTTAAGTATATGCTTAGGCCGGTAGCGCATTGTAAAGAGGGTTGCAGTAGATTGTCCCGGGCAAGACGATAAACTGCCCAATGCGTTTTTATAAAATATCATAGGGGTATATTTATGAAACTGATTACCAGAGATACCGATTATGCTTTGCGGGCGCTTTGTTATATGTCAAAGCAGCAGGATGTTGTAGCGGTAGATGAGTTAGTTAAAAAGCTTGGCGTGCCGCGGCCGTTTATGCGCAAGATTCTTCAACAGTTAAATAAAGAAAGGATCTTGGAATCTTATAAAGGACAAGGGGGAGGTTTTAAGCTTAAAGTTCCCCCTGCCAAAATTTTTATAATTAAGATAATGCGTATTTTTCAGGGACAAGTTGGCCTAAACGGGTGTTTTCTGAAAAAAGATATCTGCCCGGATAAAGGTAAATGTGTTTTAAGAAAAAAAATACACGCGATTGAAGATGACCTGGTTGACCGGCTTAAACAGATCAATGTCGCTTCTTTAATTTAAAGGGTAATTATATGGCTAGAAGGAAGATCATTAGTATTGATGAAAAGAAATGTAATGGGTGTGGCCTGTGTATTCATAATTGTCTTGAGGGGGTAATCCAGATCATTGATAATAAAGCCCGGATAATTAGCGATTTATCTTGCGATGGTTTGGGTGCTTGTCTTGGGCATTGTCCGCAGGGAGCAATCAGTATAGAGGAGAGAAAACCTGATGTTTCATAAGTGTCCGGGTCAGGATAAGCGCCTTGCCAAAGCAGAAAACATAACTTGTTCTAATTGCGGGTAGGCAGCGGAGATTCTTTCCGATGAGCTTAAAGTGCGCTGCCCGCAGTGTAGAGATTTAATCTGCAAGGAGAGATTGCCTTCCTGCGTGGATTGGTGCAGGGCAGCTAAAAAGTGTATTGGATAGGAGGTGCTCAATGTTTTGTTATCAATGCGAACAGACGGCCGGCGGTACAGGCTGCACAAAGTTGGGGGTCTGCGGCAAAAATGAGGATATCCAGAGCCTGCAGGATATGCTTTTATTCGGTTTAAAAGGTATTGCTGCTTATGCTTATCACGCGCGGCAATTAGGCGCCCGCGATGAAGAAGTGGATGCTTTTATGCACGGAGGGCTTTTTAAAACCGTAACCAATGTTAGTTTTGACCTGAATCAGTATCTGGAATTGGTTTTAAAATGCGGAGCGATGAATTATAAAACTATGGAGATGCTGGATAAGGCGCATACGCAAAAGTTCGGCAATCCGGTTCCTACCGCGGTAGAAACCGGCATCAAAGCCGGGCCGGCAATTTTAGTCACCGGGCATGATTTATTGGATCTTTATGAATTGCTTAAACAGTCTGAAGGGGCCGGAGTAAATATTTATACGCACAGTGAAATGCTACCCGCGCACGGTTATCCGCAGCTTAAGAAGTTTAAGCATCTGGCGGGCAACTATGGCGGGGCCTGGCAGGAGCAGAAAAAAGAATTCAATGCCTTTAGCGGGGCAATACTGGCAACGACCAACTGTGTATTAATTCCGCCGGAAAATTCCTATCTGGACAGGTTATTTACGATAGGCATAACCGGCGTAGCGGGAGCAATACATTTGAAATCCCGGGACTTTAAATCTTTAATTGCAAAAGCTAAATCCCTGCCGCCTTTACCGGAGGCTCCCGGTAAGAAGATCTGGACAGGTTTTCACCATACGGCAATTTTAGGATTAGCGGATAAAATCGTCAGCTTAGTTAAAGCCGGCAAGATTAAGCATTTTTTCTTAATCGGCGGTTGTGACGGCGCAAAACCCGGGCGTAATTATTACACCGAGTTTGCGGAAAGAGTGCCCAAGGATTGTGTAATCCTTACGCTTGCCTGCGGTAAATACCGGTTTAACAAACTTGAATTCGGGGATATCGAAGGGATGCCCAGATTAATTGACATTGGCCAGTGCAATAATGCTTACTCCGCGATTCAGGTAGCCGTGGCTTTAGCCGATGCTTTTGGCTGTAGTGTAAATGACCTGCCTCTGACCCTGGTGTTATCTTGGTTTGAGCAAAAAGCAGTTGCTATCCTGCTTACTTTGTTGTACCTTAATATTAAGGGCATCTATATCGGGCCAACCCCGCCTGCCTTTATAAGTAAAAATGTTTTTAAGCTTTTACAGGAGAAATTTGACTTAAGGCTGATCTCTACGCCGGATGAAGACTTAAAGCAAATATTAAAGAAATTAAAATAGGATAACAATACCCCGCGCTTACAAGGAATTGCGCGGGTATGCCCTTGTGGGCAAAGGAGGCAAAGATGTGCATGGTAAGATTATCGCATTTGCTGGCCATTGTACCGATTTCAATTTTATTGACCATAAGTTTTTTTGTTCTTTTTGTGATGCGCAAGGTTGAAGATAAAGCTCTTAAAACCTTTGGTTATGTGGTAGTCAGCTTTCTTTGGCTGGCGGCACTAGTTGTGTTTTCAGGCGCGGTTTATAAGACGGCTAAAGGCGCCATGGCAATGAAATGCATGATGCATAAAGACAGTATGCCGGCTATGTCCATGCCTGAGAAAGGACAGCTTCCTAAGGATGATAAAAAGCCCGCTGTTCCCAGATGCGGCGCGAACAAAGGGATTATTTTTAAAGCCCAATAGCTGGTTTGGCGGACCATGTTCGGGAGGAAAAAATGAGCAAATACCGATGTTTAGTTTGCGGCTATATTTATAATCCTGCCGCAGGAGACCCGGATAATGGGGTTGCCCCCGGCACAAGTTTTGAAGATTTGCCGGATACCTGGGTTTGCCCTGAATGCGGCGTGGGTAAAGATCAGTTTGAGAAAATAGCTTAAGGAAAAAATAATATGGCCAGGTTGATTACTTTTAAAGGGGCGCCTTTGGCCTTAACCGGCAGACCGGTTAAGGTAGGTAAGCGCGCTTTTGATTTTAAATTAATTTCTCAGGATTTAAAAGTTGTCAGGTTATCGGATTTTAGCGGAAAAATCAAAGTAGTCAATTTTTTCCCTTCTTTGGACACTCCGGTCTGCGATTTACAGGTAAAAGAGTTTAATAAAAAGGCTGCCGGGATTTCCGGCGATATCGTCGTCATCGGGGTAAGCAAGGATTTGCCTTTTGCCCAAGCCCGATTTTGCTCGGTAAATGAAATAAAAAATGAAGTTGTGCTTTCGGATTACCGCTTTTCCTCCTTTGGTTTAAATTATGGATTCCTGGTGAAAGAGTTGAATCTTCTGGCCAGAGGCTCGCTGATTATCGATAAAAGCGACCGCATCAGGTATATCCAGCTTGTTAATGAGTTGACCCATCCGGTTAATTTTGACGAGGTTTTTAGTAAGCTGCAGGAAGTAGTTAATCTGTACCGCCGCAGCGAATAAGAATGCCCGTAAAGATCAAAACCAAGATAAAAGAAATTATCCAGCGTAACTATAACGTCAAGAGTTTCCGCCTGGAGGCTCCCGGCGCGTTGGATTTTAAAGCCGGGCAATTCCTGTCGGTTGAGCTTGAAAATAATCCAAAATTAAAAAGATACCTTTCTATTTCCAGCTCCCCGACTGAAAAATGCCATTTGGAATTTACCAAAAAGCTGACCCAGAGTGATTTTTCCAAGGCGCTGAATAATCTCAAAGCCGGCGATCAAGTCGCAATCGAGTATCCTTTCGGGAAATTTATTCTGGATGAATCTTTGGCCAAGGTTGCTTTTTTATCCGGAGGCATAGGAATTACCCCTGTCCGCAGTATTTGTAAATACGCGGTTGATAAAAATTTAGGCATCGATATGGTGCTGGTCTATTCTAACCGGTCGGTGCGGGACATAGTTTTCAAGGATGATTTTGACGCTATGGCCAAGAGTTATCCCGCTTTGAGAATCGCGCATGTCCTCTGCGAGACTGAAGCCGGCTTTAAATGCACTGTCGGTTTGATTAACAGCAGTGTAATCAGGAATGAAATTCCGGATTACCGGGGAAGAAAGTTTTATCTTTGCGGTCCGCCGCAGATGGTTGAGGCGATGCGTAAGATACTGGTTGAAGAGTTAGGCTTAAATAGCGGCAAGATTATTATCGAAAATTTTCAGGGCTATTAGGAAGGAGGGAAAAATGGCTGCGCTAAAAATATTACCGGGTATATATTCGGTGGGAGTAGTTGATTGGAATGTGCGTAATTTCCACGGGCATACTTATACTACCAGAAGAGGCTCAACTTACAATGCCTACCTGATTATCGATGAGAAAATCGCCCTTATTGATACTGTTTATACCCCCTTTTCCGAAGAACTAATCAATAATATTAAAGAGGTTATCCCCCTGGAAAAGATCGATTATATTATCGCTAATCATGTTGAGGTCGACCACTCCGGAGCCCTGCCGGCCATCATGCCGCTTTGCCCCAAAGCCAAGATTTTCGGTACCGCCAAATGCAAGGAAGGGCTTTACCGGCATTATTACCAAAACTGGAATTTTCAAACCGTAAAAACCGGGGATAAATTAGAATTAGGCAAGCGTACTCTTAATTTTATTGAGGCGCCGATGATCCATTGGCCGGACAGCATGTTTACTTATTGCCCGCTTGATTCTCTGCTGATGCCTAATGACGCCTTTGGCCAGCATTTCGCCACCGCCGAGCGGTTTGACGACCAGGTTGATCAATGCGCGTTAATGGAGGAGGCAGAGGAATATTATGCCAATATCCTTTGGCCGCTTAGCTCCGTAATTTCAAGAAAAATCCAGGAAATCCAGAAATTAAATCTACCGATTAAAATGATTGCTCCCAGCCACGGGATTATCTGGCGCAAGGATCCGGCTAAGATAATCAATGCCTACCGCTCTTGGAGCGCAGGCGATACCAAAAATAAAGCGGTGATTGTTTATGAGACGATGTGGGGGGCAACTGATAAGATGGCTAAACAAATAGCCCAAGGCATAGCCAGCCAAGGGATAGAAGTCAAGCTTTATAATATCGCGGAAACCGACCGTACCGAGGTAATTACGCAGATGTTATCGGCCAAAGGTTTTCTTTTTGGTTCTTCTACCCATGACAATGATATGCTGCCGAATATTGCCGCGTTCCTTGAAATAGTTAAAGGCTTAAAACCCAAAGGCCGGCAGGTTAGTTTTTTTGGTTCTTATGGCTGGGCTGGCGGGGCAGTCGGCGAGATGCGGGAGTTGCTTAAAGATAGCGGCGCCGATTTTACTATCCCCGGCATAGCTTTTAAATATATTCCCGATCAAACTGAATTAGGGGGCTGTTTTGAATTTGGCAGTAAATTCGCCCAACTCTTGAAATGATAAAGATTCCCGCCGGGGTCATCGATTTTTTACGCGCCCAAAGTTTTGTGGTAATTTCGTCCGTAGACAAAGCCGGTTTTCCGCATAGTTCATGCAAGGCGATAATCAAGATTGATCAAGCCGGCAAGATTTTTTTAATGGATGTTTACCATGGCGCAACCTGTGAAAATATAAAACGTAATCCGCAAATAAGTATTAGCGCGGTGGATGACCATAAGTTTATGGGGTATTGCCTTAAAGGCAAGGGGGAAATTATCTTTGATGACAATGTTAGCCAGGAGATGATCAAAATCTGGGAGGACAATATCACGTCGCGCCTGGCAAAAAGACTGTTGCGTAACTTATCCGGAGACCGGGGCCACGGCCACCATCCTGAGGCCAGCCTGCCGCATCCCAAACATATTATCGCAATCGAAGTGGAAGAGATAGTCGATCTTGCTCCGTATCATTTAAGGAAGGAGGAATAATATGGCTAAGAGCGTAATCGTTTACAGTACTCCGAGTTGCCCTTGGTGCATCCGGGTCAAGCAGTTTTTAAAAGAGAACAACATATTATTTCTGGATTGGGATGTTTCCGTGGACCAGCTTGCGGCGGACGAAATGATTAAGAAGAGCGGGCAGATGGGGGTGCCGGTGCTGGATATCGACGGTCAGATTATCGTAGGGTTTGACAAAGAGAAAATTAAATCAGCTTTAGGAGTATAAGTTATATTTTGTACTCAGGACTTTGTCGCGTGCGAAATTTTTCGCCGTGTGCTGCGTTTACGACTCACTCTCGGACTGACTTACGTTGTGTGAAGGTCCTCCGTTCGTCGTAATTCCTTGCACACAGTTGCCGAAAAATTTCTAATTGCACGCTTACAAAGTCCTTCGACAAAATATAATTAACATTATGTATATCTACGATTTGATTATTATCGGGGCAGGGCCGGCGGGAATTACCGCCAGTGTTTACGCCGCCAGAAAAAAGTTGGATTTTCTGGTGATCAGCCTGGATATCGGCGGCCAGACCGCCTGGAGCGGTGATATCGAAAATTATACAGGATACCAATTCATTACCGGCCCGGAGTTAACCCGGAAGTTCGAAGAACATATGCGTAAATACGGCATTGCCTTAAAAGAAAATGAAGAAGTTTTAGGGCTTGAGAAAACCGCCGAGGTATTTTTAGTAAAAACCAATAAAGCGGATTATCAAGCCCACAGCGTGATTATTGCTTCCGGGAAAAAATCCAGAGAGCTGGGGGTTCCGGGGGAAAAAGAATTCAAGAATCACGGCCTGACATATTGCGCTACCTGCGATGGTCCATTATTTGCGGGCAAGGTTGTGGCGGTAATCGGAGGCGGTAACTCCGCGCTGGATGCCAGCCTGCAACTGATAAAAATCGCCAAGCATATCTATATTATCAACAATACCGAGCGCTTGGCCGGCGATGCGATAATGCTTCAGAAAGTCCAAGAAGCCGGCAATGTGACGATTTTAAATAATCATCAGGTTAGTGCCGTCCTGGGGGATAAATTTGTCCGCGCGATTAAAATCAAAAATAAGGACCAGGAAAAAGAGTTGGCTGTCGAGGGAGTATTTGTGGAGATTGGGCTTATCCCTAATTCCGGGTTCCTTAAAGGTATAGAAAAGAACGCCTGGAATGAAATAAATATAAATTTAGATAACCAAACCAATATCCCGGGAATATTTGCCGCCGGCGATGTTACCAATGTTCTGGAGAAACAGATTATTATTGCCGCCGGGGAAGGCTCAAAAGCCGCCTTAAGCGCTTTCCGTTATTTGGCCCAGAAAAAATTTTAGAAAATAAGTTGCGGGTAATTCAGGCAATGGTACAATGAACTAAAAATTACAGGAGGAAAACAAGATGAGAGACAGAATTGAAAAAGCGTTAGATAAAGTCCGGCCGATGCTGGCCGCCGACGGCGGAAATGTCGAATTGGTCGATGTCACCAGTGACGGGATAGTCAAGCTAAAGTTAAAAGGAAGCTGCGGATGCTGTCCGATGAGCTCGATGACTTTAAAGATGGGGATTGAAAAGATCTTAAGGCAGGAAGTCCCGGAAATAAAAGAAGTCATCGCTTTATAGAAGAAATTTTCTGATGGCTCTTCAGGATAAGCTGACTTTTCTTAAACGCAAAATTTGCGGATATAAATCCTGCGTCGTGGCGTTCTCCGGAGGACAAGACAGCGCGTTTTTGCTTAAAGTTTGTGCGCTGGCGCTGCCGGCGGATAGAATACTGGCGGTGACGGCAGTTTCTGCTACTTATCCGGAAGCAGAGCTGGCTAAGGCAAAAATATTGGCTAAAGATATCGGGGTAAGGCTTAAAGTAATCAATACTCGCGAACTGGATAATAAGAAGTTCGCCGCTAACCCCATTAAACGCTGCTATTTTTGCAAAAAAGAGCTTTTTTCAAAGTTAATTGCGATTGCCAGGCGGAATAAATTACATTCTGTTCTGGAGGCAAGCAACATTACCGATAAAAAAGATTATCGGCCGGGAAATATTGCTAAGATTGAATTTAAAATCAAGTCACCTTTGGTGGAAGCTGGTTTTAGTAAAGAGGATATCCGTAAATTAAGCAAAAGGCTGGGGCTTTCCAGCTGGAATAAACCCAGTTTAGCCTGCTTAGCTTCGCGCATACCTTACGGCACTAAAATTACTGCCAAACTGCTTAGGCGTATCGACCAGGCGGAAGAATATCTGGTTAGTCTGGGTTTCAAGCAGGTGCGCTTGCGCCATCATAACGGGCTCTGCCGCATTGAAGTGGATAAAAAAGACATGCCTGGCCTGTTAAAGAAACGTCAGGCGGTAGTTGAGCGTTTGAAAAATTTAGGGTATAATTATATCACCTTGGATTTAGAGGGGTATCGGCAGGGTAGTTTAAATGAGGTAATCAGATGAAAAAAGTATATTTAGATTACGCGGCAACTACGCCAACTGACCCGGAAGTTATGGCGGCGATGGAGCCGTATTATTTTGAGAAATTCGGTAATGCCTCCAGCCTTCACGCTTACGGCCAGGAGGCCAAGAAGGCCCTTGAGGATAGCCGCCAAACACTGGCGGATTTTATCGGGGCAAAACCCGAAGAGATTGTTTTTACCTCCGGCGGAACAGAATCGGATAATTCCGCGCTTTTGGGCGCGGCCTACGCGTTAGAAAAAAAAGGCAATCATATCATTACTTCTGCCATTGAACATCACGCGATTATCGAGCCGGCAAAATTCCTGGAGAAAAAAGGGTTCAAGGTTACTTATCTGGGCGTGGATAAAGACGGCCTGGTTTCCGGCGATGATTTAAAAAAGGCAATTACGGATAAAACTATCCTGATCAGCGTTATGCATGCCAATAATGAGATCGGCACGCTGCAGCCGATTGAGCAACTGGGCAAGATCGCCAAAGAGCAAGGAATTTATTTTCATACCGACGCGGTGCAGACGCTTGGGCATATCCCGATAAACGTTGGCCAACTCAACGTTGATCTCTTATCGCTTTCGGCCCACAAATTTTACGGGCCCAAGGGAGTAGGCGCTTTGTATATTCGAAAAGGCACGCGTTTAGAAACATTCCTGCGCGGCGGAGACCAGGAAAGAGGCCGGCGCGCTTCCACGCATAATATCACCGGCATCGTCGGTTTGGCCAAGGCAATTGAGCTTTGCCAGGAAAAAATGGAGAGTGAAATTAAATTCCAGAGCGCCCTGCGCGACCGGCTGATTAAAGAGATTCCCCTTAAGGTTCCCGAAGTCAGGCTTAATGGGCATGCGCAAAAGCGCCTGCCGAATAATGTGAATTTTTCGATTAAATACATTGAAGGGGAGTCAATGCTTTTGAGCCTGGATCTGCTGGGGATTGCCTGTTCCACCGGCTCAGCCTGCACTTCCAGCTCTCTTGAACCTTCACATGTTTTATTGGCAATTGGTTTAGACCACGCAACCGCCCACGGCTCACTTAGGATAACCCTCGGCCGTTTTACCCGTGAAAGCGATATCGATTATCTTCTGGAGAAATTACCCCTGGTTGTGCAAAAGCTGCGCGCCATGTCCCCGCTTTATGAGAGAAAAAATCCTTGATTATTTAAACAAAAAACACGACTATCTCTCCGGGGATGAAATCAGCAGGCACCTGGGGATCAGCCGCCAGGGTTTATGGAAGCATATCCAGGAGTTAAAAGATTCCGGTTATGAAATAGTTGCTGTCCCGCATTTAGGCTACCGGCTTGAGTCCAGCCCGGATCGGCTTTTCCCTTTTGAAATTTCACGTAATCTCCATACAAAATTTATCGGTAAAAAAATCCATTATTTTGATTATTTGGCTTCCACGATGGATCTGGCGATGCAGTTGGGCCTGCAGGGGGCTGGCGATGGGGCGCTGGTATTGGCGGAATCGCAGACCAAGGGGCGCGGCAGGCTGGGCAGGAGCTGGTTTTCTCCAAAATACAAAGGGATTTACCTGTCTTTGATTTTAAGGCCTAAGTTTGCCCCGGCGGTTTCCCCGATTTTAACGCTGCTGAGTGCGGTAAGCATCTGCGAGGCAGTCAAGAATGTTACCGGCCTGGACGCGCAGATTAAATGGCCTAATGACGTATTCATCCACAATAAAAAATTTGCCGGCATACTTACCGAGATGAATGCCGAGGTGGATAAAGTTAATTTTGTAGTCATTGGCATTGGTTTAAATGTCAATAATGACAAAAAATCTCTGATTGCCCAGGCGACTTCGTTAAAAGAGCAGCTTGGCCATCCGCTAAGCCGTCTTGTCCTGCTGCAGGAGCTCTTGCGCAGGATGGAGGGTAATTATTTTCTCTTAGAGGATAAGGGGAACCGAGTGATCATCGATAAATGGCGTAATTTCAGCGCTACTTTAGGCAGGCACGTTAAGGTGTATTGCCAGAACAAGCATATCGAAGGATGCGCCGTGGATATCGACGGTGATGGAAGCCTGCTTGTCCGCAAAGCCTCCGGGATCATCCAAAAGATCTCCAGCGGTGACGTCATGCATTGCCGGTAATGGGGGCTGTTTTTTTTATAGTCAGATAAGATTTTGTTGTTAGATTTGGCCTTTTCTTGCGTCAATTGGGCTAGAAGAGATTCTACTAACGCGCAAGAGGGGAGGAGCATATGAAAACAAGAATAGCGGTGTTTAAAGGGCAGAAGGTACGAAAAACTATTCATAATAATGAATGGTGGTTTGTGGTTGAGGATGTAGTTTTGGTTTTGACTGATTCAAGCGATCCGAAGCAGTACATCCAAAGGATGAAACAGCGGGATGAGGAGCTTGCTAAAGGGTGGGTACAAATTGTACATACCCTTGCTATTGGAACCGTAGGCGGTAAACAGCGGATGCTTTGCGCTAATACAGAGGGCATTTTCCGTATTATTCAGTCAATCCCATCGCCCAAGGCAGAACCTTTTAAGCTATGGCTGGCCAGAGTGGGATATGAAAGGATTAAGGAGATAGAAGATCCCGAGCTTGCCACGAAAAGGACCCGCGCGCTCTACAAAGCCAAGGGGTATAGTGATGATTGGATAGAGAAGAGAATGCGCGGCATTGCTATCCGCGAAGAGTTAACCGATCAATGGGAGAAAAGAGGCATAAAGCAGGCTAAGGAATATGAAATCCTGACTGCTGAGATATCAAGCGCGACATTCGGCATGACTCCATCGGCGTATAAAAAATACAAAAAATTAAAACGGGAAAATCTGCGGGATCACATGACGGATTTAGAGCTGATTTTTTCCATGCTTGGGGAGGCCTCAACAAAAGAAATCGCCGTTAATAAAGATGCGCGGGGATTTGTTGAGAATAAACAGGCGGCGCATGAGGGCGGAACCGTTGCCGGAAACGCGAGGAAGGAATTAGAGAAAAAGAGCGGCAAGAGAGTGTCAACGCGCGAAAATTATTTAAAGGGGCCGCAAGATAAGAGCTTATTGAAGTAGGCAAAAAACTATGGGATGTTTCGGGTTTTTAAAAAAGATGAAGTAGTGATAAATAGCCGTTTCTATTTTTTTCGGTAATTAAAATTCCAACAATTTAGAAGGTTTAATTTTAAATGCATTGGCAATTTTTTCTACTGAGTTCAGAGTAGGAGAAGAAGGTCTCTTACCTTCCAACCGCTGAATGTATTTATAGTCGAGCCCTGAAGCCTCAGAAAGACCTTCCTGCGTCAGTTTATTTTCCTTCCTTAATTCCTTTAAGCGCCTACCAAATCTAACATTGATGTTTTCCATTTGTTTATATTTTCCAATAGAACTCTTCTTTTGAACACCTACAATTGTAGGTGTTTTCTATTTACACCTATTAAATTAGGTGGTAATCTATATTGAATTTCATAGGAGATCTTCTATAAAGATATGGCGAATAAACAAAATTACCTTTTTGAAGCTGTTGTCCATTATTTATTAATCTTCCAAAAGGCAGGGTATTAGATTTAGGTTGTGGAGATGGAGATTAAGGAGGGTTAAAAATGCCTAGAAAACCAAAATTCAGGCCGGTAATTACGCGGGTAAAACTTAATCCAGAGCAGGCGGTGTTGTCGTGTAATTGTTATTATCTCGGAAAACAAGATTCAATTTCATTGGCTTGGCGTACTGACATAGTTCCGTTACAAACGGGGTGGTGCGTAGGCGGTTTTAAGTCGCTTGCTCCTTATGGGCGTTGTGATAGTCATACGAAGGGTCGGTATGCAGTAACTGGTGATTATGAAGTAGCCTCCGCAAATAGTTAAATTCTTTTGAGAATTCCGGGGACATAATATTTATTTCAAAAGATAAGCAGCTGAAACAAATAAATAGAACTGTTTCCCTGATTTTGCTATGTAAACCGTTAAATAAAATTAAGTTGACAATATCTCAGCTCTTTTCTATACTGAAATCATATGAGCTGGGATTTTTTTATAAAGGATACTATGGAAAAGAAAGCTATCGCTAAACTTTTGGAATTGCCTTTGGCTGAGCTTATCGGTAGGGCCGATAAGGTAAGAAAGCAGTTTGCCGGCAACAGGGTGGAATTATGCAATATACTCAACGCCAAGTCGGGTTTATGCCCCGAGGATTGCAAATTTTGCGCCCAATCCGCCAGGCATAAGACCGGCAGCCAGGCCTATCCTCTTAAAAGCAAAGCAGAGATGCTGGAAGCCGCCCGGCGCGCCAAAGTAATCGGCGCGGAGAGATTCGATATTGTGACCAGCGGGGATAAATTGTCTAAGGAAGATTTTGGCGTGATTGTCGATGCGATTAAGGAAATAACCAGGGAGGTTAAAATCAAGACCTGCGCTTCGCTGGGGAGCATGGGGGATAAAGAGTTCTCTCTGCTTAAAGCAGCAGGGCTTTCCCGTTATCACCATAATATCGAAAGTTCTCCCCGGTTTTTTGCCAAGATAGTTTCCACGCATACCTTTGAAGATAGGTTAAAGACGATTAAGGCGGCAAAGCGCGCCGGTTTAGAGGTTTGTTCCGGAGGTATCATCGGCATGGGTGAAACAATGGAGGACAGGATTGAAATGGCGCTGATATTAAAAGAGTTAGATGTTGACTCTGTCCCCCTGAATATTTTAGTTCCGATACCCGGAACCCCGTTGGGAAACAATACGGTTTTGTCTTGCCAGGAAGTAATCCGGACTATCGCGATCTTCAGGATTATCTTGAAAGATAAAATAATAAAAATTGCCGCCGGCCGGGAATCGCTATTCAAAGATTTTCAGGCTTTAGGGTTTATGGCCGGAGCAAACGGCATGCTGATCGGCGGGTATCTGACGATTAAAGGAAGATCCGTGGAAGAGGACCGCAACCTGGTTAGCCAGATTGAGAAATTATGGCAGGCATAGAAGAATTTTTAAAAGAACGGCAGGAGCAGGGATTGTTCAGGAGATTAAAACCCGCCTCTTTGCGTTTAGGCGGCAAAATTTATTTTGGAAATAAAGAATATGTCGATCTCTCCTCCAATGATTATCTGGGATTATCCGGCCATCCGGAACTTAAAAAAGCGGTAATCGAGGCAACAGGCAAATTTGGTTCAGCCAGTTGCGCTTCCCGATTATTAAGCGGTGATTCAGAATTATTCCATGAGTTAGAAGACGCGGTAGCCAAATTCAAGGGCAAAGAAGCGGGGCTGGTCTTTAATTCCGGTTATCAAGCAAATGTTGGTATCATTAGCTCTCTTTTTACAAGAGGGGATTGTATTTTCTCCGATCGTCTTAATCACGCCAGCATTATTGATGGGATACTTTTATCGCAGGCGAGAATTTTTCGTTTCCAGCATAATGATTACGGGCACCTAGAGGCGCTTTTAAAAAAAGAAAGAGCTAAATTCAAGAACGCCCTGATTATTACTGAATCAATTTTTAGCATGGATGGGGATCGGGCTGCGCTAAAAGAGCCGGTGGGATTAAAAGAAAAATATAATTGCCGATTGATGGTTGATGAGGCACACGCCACCGGGGTCTTTGGAGACAACGGCAGCGGAGTAGTTGAGGAGGAGGGATTAAGCGCCCAAGTAGATTTGATTATGGGTACCTTTAGCAAGGCCTTAGCCGGTTTCGGCGCTTACCTGGCTACTTCCAAAAATATCGCGGATTATCTGGTGAATACCTGCAGGAGTTTTATTTATTCTACCGCCTTGCCTCCGGCGGTGATCGCCTCTAATTTAACCAGCCTTAAATTGGTTAAGGATGAGCCGCATCGGCGCAAAACACTTTTGTCTTTGGCTAAAATGTTGCGCGAGAAATTGCAAGAAAAGGGTTTTTCCCCCAAAGGCGCTTCGCAAATTATTCCGTTAATCCTGGGAGACAATTTACGGGCGCTGGAATTTGCCAAAAAAATTCAAGAGCAGGGTTATTGGGTTTTAGCGGTAAGGCCTCCGACCGTGCCTGTGGGGCAGGCGCGCTTAAGGCTTTCCTTGAGTTATGACCATAACACGGAAACTTTAAATAAACTAATCGATGTTATCTCTGAAATCAGAATTTGAATTCCGCGACCGGGGTTTTAAGGATGTCCTGGTTCTTATTCCCGGTTGGGCAACTGACTGGCGAATATTTGAGGGTTTGGAATTAGATTATAATTATCTTTTGTCAACTAAACTGAATACTTCTGATTTTAATCAGCAGCTTTTGAGCCGGATGGAGCAGCTCAAAATCAGTAAGGTTTCTGTGCTCGGCTTTTCTTTAGGCGGGTTTTTAGCAGCCGAGTTTGCCTGTGCCTATCCTGAGAAGACAGCCAAACTTATCCTTGCAAGCGTGCGCAAGCGCTATGATCCGCAATTATTGGAAAATATTAGAAGTCAAATCCGCTCGGATCGGCAGCCATGGCTCTATAAATTCTATCTTAACTGTTTCTCCAAGGCTGATATTCGTGGCAGGGATTGGTTTAGGAAGAATTTGTTAAAAGATTATCTGGATAAGTTAAGCTCCGATGAACTCATCCAGGGGCTTGATTATTTAGCCGCTTGCGCGTTAAACCTTAAGATTCTCAAAAGCATAGAAGATCTCAGGATGTTCCACGGTAGTGATGATAGTGTCGCTCCGGTCAAGGAGGCTTTAGAGATTAAAGCGGATTTACCGCAAGCCAAATTTACGCTGCTTGCGGATAGAGGGCATCTGTTTTTCTTAAGCGGGGATTTTAGGGAGAAGTTCTACAATGGATAAGTCCAAGATTGCCTATAATTTTTCCCGCTACGCGCGCCTTTACGATCAATACGCCTCGGTGCAGAACCAGGCCGCTTTTGAACTGGCGGATTCTTTAAAAAACAATAATTTTTCCAAGATCCTGGAGTTGGGATGCGGGACAGGCAATTATACGCTCATGCTGCGGGAGGAGTTTAACGGCGCAAGGATCAAGGCGTTGGATATTTCAGAGGAGATGATTTCTGTTGCGCAAAACAAATTAAAGAATGAAGATATTGAATTTATGGTTGCCGACGCCGAAAAGCCAATCCCGGATCATGATTTTGATCTGATTACCTCCAACGCCTGTTTCCAGTGGCTGGATGATCTAGGGAAAGCCTTGCGAGGATACGCAACATCACTGCGCAAAGGAGGGGCGGTCTGTTTTTCAATCTTCGGGCCGCGTACTTTTTGTGAATTGAATACGGCCTTAAAAAGCGTCCGGGAAGAGAGCTGCCTGGATTCGGCTTATTTTTGTAACCGCGCCAGCCTCCAGGCAATGCTTAAAGATAATTTTAAATCCGTGAAGATAAACGAGGTTTGTTACAAAGAAAGTTTTAGCAGTCTGAAAGGATTATTGGAGAAAATAAAATACTCCGGAATCAGGGGAAACGGTCTAGGTAAGAAAGTTTATGTTAGCCGCGGGCTGTTAGCCAGGGTGGAAAAGGCGTACCGGGATAGATTTCAGGGGATTGGCGCTACTTATCAGGTATTTTTTTGCCGGGGAGTAAAACGATGAAAGGGATATTTGTTACCGGCACGGATACCGGCTCAGGTAAATCAACGGTTACCGGTCTTCTGGCGAAATATTTACGGGAAAAAGGCGATAAAGTAATAACTCAGAAATGGGTGCAGACCGGCAGCCGTTTTAGCACGGATATTAACCTGCATCTTAAAATTATGGGGGTATCCAAAAACGAAATTACGGAGTATCTTGATTACGTTTGTCCTTACGTATTTAAACTGCCCGCCTCGCCGCATTTAGCCGCCAAAGCCGAAAATAAAAAAATCAAGATCGCCAAGATCAAACAAAGCTTCAAATCACTATCCTTAAAATTCGATCTTGTGATTGTTGAAGGTATCGGCGGAGCGCTGGTGCCGGTTGACGAAAAACGTTTGGTAATTGATATAGCAAATGAGCTTGGCCTGCCGGTGTTGGTGGTGGCGCAAAATAAATTAGGGGCGATAAATCATATCCTGATGACCATTGAAGTTTTAAAACAGAGAAAGATGAAAATTTTGGGCATCGTATTCAATAATTGCCCGGGCCAGGATAAATTGATCCTTCAGGATAACCCGGAGATTGTCCGCAAAATTACCAAACAAAAGATACTGGGTGTTTTACCTCAAGAGAAGAGGCTGGATTTATTGTACAAAAAGTTTTTACCGATAGCCGCAAGGATAAGCGTATGAAAGATTGGCTGGGCACGGACCTAAAACATATTTGGCATCCTTACACTCAGATGAAGGAGGCGTTGCGCCTACCGCCGGTTTTAATTGAAAGGGCCAAAGGAATCAAGCTTTATGACGCAAAAGGCAACTTTTATTACGATACTATCTCAAGCTGGTGGTGTAATGTTCACGGGCATAACCATCCGTGGATAAAAGCAGCGATTAAAAAACAGGTTGATGTTTTGGAGCATGTGTTATTTGCCGGTTTTACCCACAAACCCGCGATTGAACTTGCCAGCAAGCTCATCTCTCTTACGAAAAACAAATTTAACCGGGTATTTTTTTCGGATAACGGCTCAAACAGTGTTGAGGTGGCATTAAAGATGTCATTTCAATATTGGCAGAATTGCGGCAGGACCAGAAAGAAAAAGTTTGTTTCTCTTGATCACGGTTATCACGGAGACACAATTGGCACGATGAGCGTAAGCGGTTTGGATCTTTTTAACGCGGTATTTTCTCCCCTGTTGTTTCCGTCATATAAAGTGCCGTCTCCTTATTGCTACCGTTGCCCGATGAAAAAACAGAGGCTTACTTGCGCGCTTGATTGTCTCAAACCGTTGGAGAAACTACTTAAGGGTAAGCATGAAGAGATCTGCGCTTTGATCATTGAGCCTTTGGTAATGGGCGCAGCCGGGATGATTATTTATCCCAAAGAGTATTTAAAGAAAGCTGCAGCTTTAGCGAAAAAATACAAAGTTCATCTTATCTTGGATGAGGTGGCTGTTGGTTTTGGCCGCACCGGTAAAATGTTCGCTTATGAGCATACACCCGGGATCAAGGTGGATTTTCTCTGTCTTTCCAAAGGCATAACCTCTGGCTATCTTCCTTTGGCGGTGACTTTGACTACCGAAGGGATATTCCGCCGGTTTTACGGGGATTATGAAAAAAGAAAGACATTTTTCCACGGGCATACTTATACCGCTAATCCGGTTGCCTGCTCTGCCGCTCTGGCGAGCCTGGGTATCTTTAACGAAGAAAAAACACTGCTGAAAGTAAAAAAATTGATGCCTTTTTTTCATCGGGGGCTGGAAAAATTCCGGGATCTGGCTTTAGTAGGGGATGTACGCTATATCGGATTTATCGGAGCAATAGAATTGGTTAAAAATAAAAAGACCAAGCAGGGTTTTGGACTTAAAAAAAGGCTAGGCTTAGAAGTTTATAAGCGCGGGCTTAAAGAGAATCTTGTACTCAGGCCGTTAGGTGATATAATCTATCTGTTTTTGCCGCTTTGTGCCTCTAAGGCGGAAATCGAGGATATTTTAAAAAGGTCGTATTCAATAATCAAAACTTTATCTTAAGAAAGGCGAAAAGGGTCATGTTTATTCACAGCGTGTTATTTGAGATTAAGCCTAAAGAAGTAAGTAAATACCGTAAAGACAGTTTAATGTGGGCGCGCCAAGCTAAGAAATCCGAAGGTTTTCTGGCCTATTACACGATGAAGCGTTACGGTTTCAAAAACCAGTACGCCTCGGTTTATCAGTGGATAAAAAAATCCGACCATGACCGTTTCATGCGCAAATACCATGATTGGTTTGTAAGCAAATCCAGGGCTAAAGTAAAGGTCTTAGGTTATTATAATCTTAAGGCAATAGATAAACTGCCTCTTTAGCTATATGGGAGTTTTTCTGCCATGCTATATTTCTGGGCGTCCTGAACGGAGAAACCCTTAGCAAGTATCCTGACCTAATTGCCAATCCAATATCTTCCAATAAAAAGTTTGACAAACAACATGATTCATAATAATATAGTTGCGAAATCAATTAACTATGAAAATTACTGAAAGGAAAGGCTATAGTGAATAAAGACATGGAAGAAAAAATGTTTCAAATGCATGCCGAGGTTTGTAAGAGCATGGCCAACCCGACACGGCTAAAGATTATAAACCTATTGCGTGAAGGAGAAAAAAGCGTTGAAGAATTAAGAAAAAGGCTCAAATTGCCAAAAGCGAATCTTTCCCAGCATTTGAGTATATTGCGTCAACGTAGAATTGTAGTTACAAGACGAGAAGGGGTTAATATTTACTATAAGTGCGCAAATCCAAAAATGCTCAAGGCCTGCGCGATTCTACGGGAAGTGTTGATGGAGCAGCTCGCAGATGGCGGCCGTTTGGGTAAATGGATAAATAAGGGGGAGAAATGAAATCCGAACGCTTAACACAAGCTGTTCTGGGCCGTCCGAAGCTTATTATTGGACTTGTAGTTGCCATTAGTCTTTTCTTCATAGCGCAGTTCCCAAAGATTAAAATCGATACTGATCCCAAGCATATGCTCCCGGCAACTTCGCCTGTGCGCCAGTATAATGACAAGGTTGAAAAAGACTTCCTCCTTCATCCTGATGTAATTGCGTTGGGGATAGTCAATGCGGATGGAATTTTTAACCCCCAGACACTTACCTATATTAAAGACTTGACTAATGCCGTTCGACAAGTCACCGGTGTAATCGTGCGGGACGTGGATAGCCTATCAACAGTAGAGAATGTATTCTCTGATAAGGGTGAACTCGTTGTCAGGCCTGCTTTAGGCGATATTCCAGAGACTAAAGAAGGGCTGTCAGCTTTACGCAAAAGCATTTTAGATAATTCACTCTTTGCAGGCCGATTTATTTCTTCGGATGGGAAAGCCGCAGCGATCTTCATTCCTATAGAGCCAACCGCCAATGGAAAGGAAATCGCAGACAAGATTCGTGCGTTACTGCCGAAAAATTCAGGCCAAAATCATTTCTATCTTGCCGGAGATCCGGTTGCCCGCGACACATTCGGGACAGAGATGTTTCGTCAGATGGGGCTTTTTTCTCCGATAGCAGGCCTTGTGATGTGTATTGCCCTTTGGTTCATGTTTCGTAATGTTATCTTGATTGTTGCCAACATAGCTGCCGCGATGATCAGTATTATCTGGAGTATGGGAGGCTTGATTGGTTTAGGGCTTCCCGTTCACATCATGAGTTCTATGGCCCCAGTTTTTTTAATGGCGATTGCAACGGACTCAGTGCATATTTTTAATGAGTTCGCGTTCCGACTAAGCGAAGGCCAAGATAAACGTAGAGCCATCTTGGAGACAATGAAGGTTGTTGGTCCTCCGGTTTTTTATTCAGATATTACCACCGCCGTGGGTTTTGCCGCGCTGGCAACAGTCACCATCGTTCCAGTCAAGATTTTCGGGTTAGTTGTCGCGTTCGGGACACTGGCTATCCTGCTCATGAGTTTTACCTTTATTCCAGCCCTGCTTATGCTTATTCCCGAAAAGCATATTTTAAAGCTTGCATCGGCGCATGGAAAAGGAGAAAAACTTTCCCCTTCACTTTTACGTCTGGGGCGTTTTTGCGTAGAGAAGGCCAAGTCCATTCTGCTTGTGGGTATTGTGCTATTTATTGTGGCAATAGTAGGCCTTGTGCGCATTCATGTTAATAACAACATGGTTCATTGGTTTAAATTCAATAGTGAAGTCAGGACTGCAGACCGTGTCATGAATAAATATCTCGGTGGAACTTCCACAGCCTATTTGGTTATTCAGGCAAAAAATGATGGTGCGGTAGGGGACCCCGCTTTTTTACGTCAAATCGAAGGCCTTCAGGTTGAATTGGAAAAAGATCCTCTTATTGGGAAAACTTTTTCCTTGGCAGACTATATTAAACGCGCGAATCTGGTTATGCATGATAACGCGCCTCTATTTAATCGCATACCGGATTCTAAGCAAGAAGTAGGGCAATACCTATTTCTTTTACAGTCAGCGGCAAAACCCCGGCACCTTGATAACGTTGTCGATTTTTCCCTTAAAACTGCCAATATCATCATCCAGTTGAAAAGTTGGGATGCTGATGCGATGAAATCAGTCATTAGCCGCGCCAATAGTTTCTTTGCTTCGCATCCATTGCCGGAAGGAGTGAATTTTAAGCCAGCCGGGATCGCCTATTTTAATATGGTCTGGAACCATGAGGTGCTTTGGGGGATGGTTACTAGTTTTCTCTGGGGGCTCATTCTGGTATTGATACTTCTTATCTTTCAGACTCGCTCGTTTCTCTGGGGGGTTTTAAGTTTTCTGCCGCTTCTTTTCACAATAGCATTGATTTATGGCGTCGTAGGCTTAATCGGAAAAGATTTTGATATGCCGGTTGCCGTGTTATCCACGCTTTCCTTGGGTATGGCGATTGATTTTGCTATCCATTTCGTCGGCCGGTTCCATCAGCGGTATAAAGAAGACTCCCGCAAGCCAGAGGGCAGTGGTTTGGCTTCCGATAGCCAAAGCCACTTGAAAGAAGCGCTGATTTGGACCGTAGCCCGGCCAGGCAAGGGGATTTTTCTCAATGCATTACTTTTTGCCCTGGGGTTTGCAGTAATGGCTTTTGCAGCCTTAACCCCGTATATCACCGTTGGAGTTTTTATGGCGGCGATTATGGTTCTTTCATCGGTAATGAGCGTGATTTATTTACCAGCCCTTATTCAATTAGGGCATCGAAAACTAATCAAGGAAGGTGGCGTATGAAAAAAATACTCTCTGTTTCAGTTATTGTTTTTCTGTTATTTGTGAGCGTATTTTGGACCAAAAATGTCTATGCTCAAGACGCGCAAAGCGGCAAGGCAGCGATGAATGAAATGCTTTTAGCTTATTACTATCCTCAGACAGATGCTAAAAGCGATATATCCATGCGTATCGTGAACCGTCAAGGCCAGGCCCGCCAAAGGCGCCTGACTATGCTGCGCCTTAATAAGACAGCCGGTGGCGATCAGTTTTATTACATCTATTTTCACGAGCCTGCCGATGTCAAGGGGATGAGCTTTTTAGTCTTGAAGCATATTGGCTACGATGACGACCGCTGGCTGTATTTGCCGGCGATTGATCTGGTCAAGCGCATTGCTACAAGCGACAAGCGTACCAGCTTTGCAGGGTCAGACTTTACTTATGAGGATGTTTCCGGCCGCGCTCTTGATGAGGACGCTCATGGACTGATAGGAGAAGAAAATCTTGGCACGCAACCTTGCCTTGTAGTTAAAAGTACGCCGAAACGCCCGGGAGAGGCGGAATTTAGCTATCGGAAATTCTGGATTGATAAAGTAACGCATCTTCCACTCAAAGTAGAGCATTACGATCTTAAAGGGAAGCTTTACAAAGTTTATGAAACCCAGGAGATTCAAACCATTCAGGGTACCCCAACGATTACAAAAGCGGTGATGAGGGATCTTGAGAACGAGCGCTATACCGAGATTGCTATGAAAAACGTCTCCTATAATGTGGGGATTACTTCAGATATCTTCCAAGAGAGGCTATTGAGCAGGCCTCCCAGGCAATGGATTGGAGAATAATTCCTTGGGCAAGGTTTGTATTATTATCCTTATATGTTTTATTCTGTCCATATCTAGTACCAGAGTCTTATTTGCCGAAACTGCGCCCCTTGATACTGAAAAAATAACAGATATTGCTCAAATTAAAAAGAAACCTCCAGAGTCATGGACTAAAATTTTCGATTCAGTACATGGATTTATGGAGGCTGCTTACGGCCCTAAATTCTCAGGAGATAAGCTGACGCAAAAGAACGACTATAATCTTTTAGAGCAGCGCCTTCAGCTTAAAGCGGACTATCGGCCGCAGAAACCTGCATGGCTTGCCTCGTGGAATCCGGAATTTTTTTTCAAAGGAGATCTCCTGGCGGATGAATATAAAGAAACCCTGCGCTATCAGATCCGCGAGGCAAACGGGCTTCTTAGCCCTCTTTCATGGATGGATGTTAAACTAGGAAGGCAGATTCTTACCTGGGGTGTGGGAGATTATCTTTTTATTAATGACGTATTCCCAAAGGACTATGAGTCGTTCTTTATAGGCAGGGATGATGAGTATCTTAAAGTTCCATCAGATGCTGCAAAATTCTCGATCTACAGCAAGTTGGTTTCGATGGACATGGTAGTTATTCCTTCTTTTACGCCTGATGTTTCTGTCAATGAATCCGCAGACCGATTGAGTTTTTATGATAGTTTTCTTGGCAGGATTGCAGGCGTGGATTCAAGCCAGACATTTATAGAACCAGTGTTCCAATTTAAGAATACGCAAGTAGCCGCTCGGCTGTACCGTAATTTCGCTGAGTACGAAACTGCTATTTACGCATTTAAAGGTTTCTATAACGAACCCGTCGGAATCAAGAATGAAAATACAAAAGAACTCTTTTACCCAAAACTTGCGGTTTTTGGCTCAAGTATCCGCGGGCCTGCGCCATTGTCTGTCGGCGGTATTGTTTTCGGTGAAATCGGCTATTTTGATTCCTTGCAGGACCGTAACGGCAAAAACCGGCTCATCGAGAATTCATCGATGAAGTACCTTCTTGGCTACGAGCGGGATTTCCCCAAGGATTGGCGTTTAGGTTCTCAGTATTATGTGGAACAAATGCTAAATTTCGATGAATTCAAGGCAAACAGCCAGCCGGGGGATGTTCCCCGGGACGAATTCCGGCAGCTTTTAACTTTTCGCATCACCAAGCTCTTCTGGTTTCAGACTTTAGAGGCGTCATTGTTTACTTTTTATAGCCCTACGGACAGCGATGCCTACATACGGCCGCATCTTGCTTGGCAGGCAAATGATCGTTGGAAATTAACAGTAGGGGCAAATATTTTTTTCGGCAAACATGACTGGACCCAATTTGGCCAGCTGGAAGGTAATGATAACTTCTACATAAGGCTTAGATATAGTTTCTAAAAAGTTTGGAGTGAAATGAATAAGGGGAAAGATAAGCGCATGATACCGATACTTGCAAATAAACATTACCGGAAACCGTCAGTTTTTGACCCGGCAAATTTACTGAAGCAGGCTCGGCGTCAGAAGTTATTGCCATCTGGTAGCGTGCCGGAGATATGCGTACTCGATCCCGATGGTGACCTATCTTCATATATCCGGGATTCTTCTGTAGGCACGCGTAACCCTTATTGGGCTTGTTATCACACGGACCTTTACAATATAGAAATTGAAAGTCTAACTGTAGGTGTAATTGGACGGGCTGTAGGCGCTTCCTTTGCCGTACTCGTAGCAGAAGAATTATTCGCATCGGGGTGCCGGTTGCTAATTAGTATCACTTCGGCCGGGCAAATTAAACCTGTCCGTAAATCACCGTATTTTATTTTAATCGATCGTGCCTTAAGAGACGAGGGAACTAGTTATCATTATATACAAGAATCGGCTTACGCTTTTATTCACCCAGACATCCTTGCTATGTTAAAAGGAATTGTTAAAAAGAAGCCATTAGTTATACAGGGCGCGGTTTGGACAACCGATGCGCCATTTAGAGAGACAAAAGAAGCTATTTCCTTTGCGCGCTCGGAAAATTTACTTGCTGTCGAAATGGAGGCCGCGGCACTCTATGCTTTTGCGCAGGCGCGAAAAAAGAAAGTTGTATGTTTTGCCCATGTCACAAACCAAATGGGCTTGATTGAAAAGGATTTCGAAAAAGGCAAAGATAACGGGAATGCGGTTTTGCTTAAGCTTATTTCCAATGTAATTTACGAATGGAAAAAAGCTGCTTAATATCTTTTATTTGAGGAGAACAATGATGAAGGCCAGAGAAAGCGGGATGCCTGAGCGTGATATGTGGGAAAAGTTTTTTAGCCCGGCAAAGATTTTAGCTACGCTTGGCGTAAACAGCCAAACGGTCGATGTGGCTGAATTTGGGTGCGGTTATGGCACGTTTACGATTCCTGCTGCCAGGGTCATCAAAGGCAAAATCTACGCGCTGGATATTGAGCCGGATATGATTCGTATTACCAATGAAGAAGCCAAAAAACATGGCTTAAACAATGTGCAGATAACACTGCGTGATTTTGTAGCAGAAGGTTCCGGCCTTTCCGAAGAAAGTGTTGACTATGTGATGCTCTTTAATATTCTTCATCTCGAGAAACCAATGCTGCTTATTAACGAAGCAAGGCGGGTTTTAAAAGATGGCGGCAAACTCGGGATTATTCATTGGAATTACGATCCTAAGACACCAAGGGGTCCTTCAATGGATATCCGGCCAAAACCGGAACAATGCGTCAAGTGGGCTGAGAGCGTCGGATTTAGCAATCCGGTTCAATATGATTTAAAACCGTATCATTACGGGATCGTTCTTACGAAAGGAGCTTCAAATGAAAATAGGGGTTATAATCTCAAGTAATGACACCGAGACATGCTGGAATGCCTTACGGTACGCTAATTTTTGTCTTGGGCAGAAAGATGAAGTAAGGGTGTTTCTTACGGGCAAAGGCGTTGAGTATCAGAAAATAAGCACTGAGAAATTCAACACGATTGAGCAGGCAGAAAAATTGCTTCAGGAGGGCGGCAGGATACTGGCTTGCGGAACATGCATCAAATCCCGGAATCAGGAAGGCACGGAAATGTGTCCGATCAACACGATGAAAGATATGTACGAGATTATCAAGGAAAGCGACAAAGTAGTCACATTCTAATAATGGCCGGACAAATAGAGGCCGGTCGTAAACGGTTTATAGGGAGGGATTGCCAAAGGTTTATCTTCGTATAACAGGAGAGGCGTCCTTGAGTTTGAATATGACAAAGAAATATCCAATCTTTTTTCTCTTATTCCTAATTTTAATTTTATCCGGTTGCGTCGCCTGGGTTAGCGGCATAGGAAGAGCGCCGGCCGGACAACTTAAGCAACCACCAGCCGGAACTATAGAGGATCCGATTGTCGATAGCAATATCACATTATTTGAAGCGTTAAGAAAAGAGAGCCCGCCTGAATTTAAAAAAAGACAAAGGCTTATAGAGGTGTTATATTATTCATTTGATAAAAAAATCCACAAGGGCCAACTGGTTATAGATGGAAGGCTCGTAGAAGATATCCGGGAAGTATTCCGGGTTGCTTTAGAAAACAAATTTCCCATTAATTCCGTTATCCCTATTTCCGATGACCGGTTTTTTAAGGATGGGAAGTGGAATGAAGATGACCAGTCAATGTTATCCAATAATACTTCCGCGTTTAATTATAGAACGGTAACCGCAGGCAAATCCCTTTCTAAACATGCTTATGGTTTTGCTATTGATATTAACCCTGTGCAAAATCCTTATATCAAGGGAAACATTGTATTGCCTGCTAATGCAGTATACGATATACGTAAACTTGGAACTCTAGCCCATGATTCACCGGTTGTAAAAACTTTTATGCGTTTGGGCTGGACCTGGGGAGGCAGCTGGAAATCTTTAAAAGATTACCAGCATTTTGAGAAAATCCCGCCGAAATAGCATCTATTTTATCCTAAAGGTTCTCTCTGCCGTAGCAGATAACTCATCTTGAATGTTTTGAAGCTGATGCCTTATTTTTTATTTGAAAAGAACACAAAAAAGAGATAAAATCTTAACAATTAATACCGTAAAAGGAGGAGAATATGAACACAGGCCTTACTGCTATAAACGAAAAAGTTCAGAAGGAAAGCCTATTCGTACAAGCTCTCACGGCTGAAATAGAAAAAGTTATCGTCGGCCAAAAGTATTTAATTGAGAGGTTGCTTGTAGGCTTACTCGCTAATGGCCATATTCTTGTCGAGGGCGTACCGGGATTAGCCAAGACGCTTTCCATAAAGACATTAGCCCAGGCAATAGATACTAAATTTCAAAGGATTCAATTTACGCCGGACCTTTTGCCGGCGGATTTAATCGGGACCCTCATCTATAATCCTAAAGAGGGGGGTTTTTCTACAAAAAAAGGCCCTATTTTTGCCAATATCATTCTGGCTGACGAAATTAACCGCGCGCCGGCAAAAGTCCAAAGCGCTTTGCTTGAAGCAATGCAAGAAAGGCAGGTTACTATCGGTGAAAATACTTTTAAGCTTGACGATCCATTTTTAGTTATGGCTACTCAGAATCCCATAGAACAGGAGGGCACATACCCTCTCCCTGAGGCCCAGATTGACAGGTTTATGCTTAAAATCAATATTACCTATCCGAATATGGAAGAGGAGCATAAGATTTTAAAGCGCATGAGTTTCACCGATAAGAAGAATGAAGTAAAAGCTGTGGTCGGGCCGCGAGATATTATCAGGGTTCGAAGCGTTGTGGATGAAATCTATATGGATGAAAAAATAGAAAAATATATCCTCGATATTGTTTTTGCTACAAGAGATCCTAAAAAATATAAACTCGATGAACTTTTAAGTTTAATACAATATGGCGCTTCTCCCCGGGCAAGCATTTATTTGACATTAGCTTCCAAGGCATACGCCTTTATTCAAGGCAGAGGATATGTTACGCCCCAGGATGTAAAATCCATCGGGCCGGATGTCTTAAGGCACAGGATTATTGTTAGTTATGAAGCAGAGGCTGAAGAGAAAACCTCCAATGATATAATCAAGAAGATTTTTGACGAGGTGGAAGTCCCTTAATAATCTTAAGCGATGATACCAAAAGAAATATTACGCGAAATACGCCGTATTCAGATAACTACTTCCCGTATGGTCACCGATGTATTTGCCGGCCAGTACCAGAGCGTATTTAAGGGCAAAGGCATGGAATTTTATGAAGTGCGGGAGTATTTACCGGGAGATGAGATTCGTTCTATCGACTGGAATGTTACAGCGCGCACCGGCCACCCCTTTGTGAAAAAATTTGTGGAAGAGCGGGAGTTGACGGTGATGCTGCTTTTAGATATGTCTGCTTCCTCCTATTTTGGTACTGCGCATCAGTCAAAAATGCAGCTTGCGGCAAAACTCTGTTCTCTTCTGGCATTCTCCGCGATTAAAAATAATGATAAGGTAGGGTTTATTGCTTTTACCGACAGAATAGAGAAATTTATCCCGCCAAGAAAAGGTTTACGCCATGTCCTACGCGTTATCCGTGAAGCGCTCTATTCTAAGCCCCAAGGCGCAGGTACAGAGATAAATGCTGCCTTAGAATATCTTAACCGTGTGACTACCCGCAAGACCGTTACATTCATCATTTCAGATTTCTTTGCGCCGGGATTTAAAAAGATGCTTGCTGTGGCGAATAAGCGCCATGATGTCGTAGCTGTAACTATAACCGATCCCAAGGAACTGGAGTTTCCCGATATCGGATTGGTAAAATTATTTGATCCGGAAAAAAAGCGCGATTTTATTTTAGATACCTCGGATAAATCCTTGCGCCGGGAATATGCGCAGAAAAATCAACAGAGGGTTAAGCAGAGAGAAACGTTTTTCCGCTCCTTGCATATTGATGCCATTGATGTGCGTACGGATATGCCTTATTCGCAGAGCATATTGAAATTCTTTAAATCCCGCCAGAGGAGAATGCATTGATAAGTGAAACGCTGCGTGATATTAAGGGCCCTTTAAGTTTAAACAGCCGCTTGAACTTTCTCCTATTGCTGGGGATTTTGGTTTTTATCGCCATCTTGGTATTGCTATTTATATTTTTATCCAGAAGGAAGAAACCTCCTGCGATTTTGCCTAAAAGGCCAGCGCATACATCCGCTTATGAGCAATTAGAAAAACTTAAAGCAAAAGACCTTATCCGGCAGGCTAGGTTTAAAGAATATTACAGTGAAATTTCGGATATTATCCGGCACTATCTTGAAAACAGGTTTTTACTGAAAGCCCCGGAAATGACTACGGAGGAATTCTTATTCTATGTCCGAGATTATGGACGCTTGGACAGGGGGCATAAAATCCTATTAAAAGAATTCC
The DNA here is from genome assembly GCA_028716245.1 of Candidatus Omnitrophota bacterium. Taxonomy (NCBI): domain Bacteria; kingdom Pseudomonadati; phylum Candidatus Omnitrophota; species Candidatus Omnitrophota bacterium. Next base: position 223,959 of record JAQUQW010000002.1, read on the forward strand.
TTTTAGCCTGCGACCTGGTTAAATTCGCAAAGTATGTGCCGCCGATAGAAGAAATGGACGCTATTTTTCTATCCGCTAAAAAATTGGTGGATGAAACAAAAGAGGAAGTGCCTGTAAAATGATTTTTCATAATCCATTATTTCTGCTTTTGTTGCCGCTTGCTGCTTTTATAATTATTTATGCCCAAAGCAAAGACTTAGCCGGTGGATTTAAATTTTCCTCAGGAGAGCTCATTAAGGATCTAAAGCCGACCTTCAAAGTTTTCTTGAGCCAAAAAATTATTTATTTACGGTTGGCAGCTGTGGCATTGATTATTTTGGCTTTAGCTAGGCCGCAATCACCGTTCGCAGGTTCAAAGATTACCACTGAAGGGGTGGATATCGTTTTAGCCCTTGATTCCTCAACAAGTATGTTAGCCGAAGATTTCAAAATAAATGGCAGAAGAGAAAACAGGATTGAGGTTATTAAGGATGTAGTAAGGGATTTTATTAAAGAACGACAGAATGACCGGATAGCGATTATCACTTTTGCTGCCAGGGCTTATACAGTTTGCCCCTTAACCTTAGATTACAGTTGGCTTTTGACTAATTTAGAGCGGATAAGGGCGGGAATGTTAGAAGATGGCACTGCCATTGGTTCAGGTATAGCCACATCTTTAAACCGCTTAAAAAACAGCAAGGCTAAGAGTAAAATAATAATCCTCCTTACCGATGGCCGCAATAATCTGGGAACAATTTCACCTTCAACCGCAGCCGAAGCTGCAAAGGCCTTGAAGGTCAAAATCTATACTATTGGCGCAGGTTCTAAAGGTCTTATCCCTTATCCTGTGCGCGACCTCTTTGGCAATAAAGTCTATCAACAGATAGAGGCTGATCTTGACGAAGGCACCCTGAGTAAAATTGCTTCTCTAACCGCCGCTAAATTCTATCGGGCTACGGATACGGAGAGTTTACGCAATATCTACGGAGAAATCGATAAATTAGAAAAGACCCCTATACAGGAGAAAGGTTACCTGCAATACAATGAATTATTCCCGTTGTTTCTTATACCGGGATTAATACTTTTGTTCTTAGAGATTGTTTTAACCAACACGGTTTTAAGAAAGGTTCCTTAAAAGATGCGGTTTGCGCAGCCTTATTTTATACTTTTTATTTTTATCGCCATTGGTTTGATCTTGTTTTACACCTGGGCTTTTAGAAAACGTAAGAAGGTTTGGGACAAATTTGCGCAAGAAAGTTTGCTTCAGGAATTGCTCGCTCAGGTTAGTCCTGGAAGGCAAAAATTAAAAGCAATCCTACTTGTTCTAGGCTTGCTTTTCTGTTCCTTTGCTTTGATGCGGCCGCAATGGGGGTTCAAATGGCAGGAGCTAAAGCGTAAAGGACTGGATATAATCATCGCATTAGATGCTTCAAAAAGCATGCTGGCTAATGATATCAAGCCTAGCCGTTTGGAACGTGCAAAACTAGCAATCGGTGATTTTACGCAGAATCTTAAAGGGGACAGGATTGGTTTGATTGCCTTTGCCGGGAGCGCGTTTCTAGAATGCCCGCTGACTATTGATTACGGCGGATTTTTGTTATCTCTAGAAAATATAGATGTTAATACTATTTCCAAGGGGGGCACTTCGATATCAAGTGCGATAAAAGAAGCCATGCGCAGTTATCCTGCCGGAGAAGGAAAATATAAGGTATTAATCATTATTACGGACGGCGAGGATCATGAAGGGGACCCTTTGAGGCTGGCTGAGGAAGCTAAAAAAGCAGGCATAATGATCTGTTGTATCGGCATAGGCACTAAAGAAGGAGAATTGGTTTTTGTGGAGCAGGCGGATGGTAGTAAGGAATTTTTGAAAGACAGTGAGGGCAACGCAGTTAAAACCCGTTTAAATGAAGAGATCCTCCAGAAAATCGCCATAGCTACCGCAGGTACGTATATCCGTTCTAGCAACACCGAATTTGGTTTAAATCTGCTCTATAAAGAAAAATTGTCAAAAATGGAAAAACACGAATTTGCAGGAAAGATGAACAAGCTTTACGATGAGAGATTCCAGATACCCTTAGCAATCGGTCTTTGCTTAATTTTATTAGAAACAGTAATGAGTGATAGAAAAAAGTGAAATGATGAAAAAATTATTTCTTAGCGCTATAATTATAGTATGCTTATTTCTTGGACAGTTATTCGCATCAGGTGCTGCAGGGATAGTTGAAAAAGGGAACAGGCTGTATAAGGACCAAAAATATAAAGATGCTCTGAAGCTTTACGATCAGGCGCTTTCCGGCCAGCCGGATTCAACTGTTATTAACTTTGATGCAGGCGCAGCTTGGTACAAAATTAATAATTATCAAAAGGCAAATAGTTCTTTTGAGAAGGCATTAATCACGGAAAATAAAAACCTTGAAGCCAAGGCAAATTATAATTTAGGAAATTCTAGATATATGCTAGGGTTATCGAAGGAGAATACCGATCTTTCCGGGGCAGTACAGTTATTGGAGGGGGCGCTTACTAATTATAAGCGAACACTGGAATTAATTCCCAAAGACGAAGATGCAAAAATTAATTATACGATTGCTGAGAAGAAACTTAAAGAACTTAGGGAAAGATTAAAACAGCAGCCGCAAGAAAATAAAAATAGCCAGAAACAACAGGAACAGAATAAAGAACAAGCGCGGCAGCAACAGGGAGAAGGTAAACAAATGGAAGAAGAAAAGCAGGTAAAGCAGGAAGAGAAGAAAGCCGCGGATAAAAAAGAACAATTTCATCAAGAACAAGCTTCGCAGGCGCAACGACAGCCCCAGAAGCAGAAACAAGAGGAGCAAAAAAAGCAAGAGCAGCAAGCTGCAGCACAACCAGAAGAGTCAAAAGAAATGTCCAAGGAAGAAGCGAATATGCTTCTTGAAGGGTATCGCCAGGAAGAAAATACCTCCGGCATGCTTAAGGATGATAGGAAGGGCGTTGAAGAGAAGGTATTAAAGGATTGGTAATGGATGCTATTAGAAGAGTTAACGTCTTTATTATTATAGGTTTAACTTTCTTACTGCATACGGTTGCTTTGGCCAAAGATATTAATTTTGAGGCAACCGTAGATAGAAATAAAGTCGGTTTAGGGCAAACTCTGCAGCTTGAACTTACCTTTGATGGCACACAAAATATGCCTGCCTTGGAATTACCAGCCATAGAGGGATTCCAGGCCCGCTATTTAGGCCCTTCCACAAGAATGTCTATTATTAATGGCCAGGCATCCAGTTCTATTACCCATGTTTACACACTGTTGCCGGTTAAGAAAGGAACATTTAAAATCGGTCCTTTTAAATTTGAACATAATGGCGATAAATATAGCTCTAATTCAATTAACCTTGAAGTTGCAGAAGAAGCGAAGCTGTCAGAAGATAAACCTTCGCAAGAAGGACAGTTAGAAACAAAAGATCTGAATGAGCGGATATTTTTAAGGATGCAGGTGGGGAAGGATAAAGTTTATTTAAATGAAGTTCTTCCCGTAACTATTAAATTATTTGTGAATAGGTTAGGAGTTAGGGATATCCAGTATCCCCAATTTAGTCATGATGGTTTTTCCATAGGGGAGTTCGGGCAGCCAAGGCAATACCAGGAGACCCTCGGCGGGATAAACTATGATATTATTGAGTTTAATACCACTATCTTTGGGTTAGAACCGGGAGAATTTCGCCTTGGGCCGGCTAACCTACAATGCAATCTTATCGTTAAAAAACAAAACAGGCGACAAGCGCCTGCTTCTTCCGAAGATTTTTTTAATTCGGATGTCTTTGATAACTTTTTTGGCGGATACCAAACTTACCCTCTGAGCTTAAAATCAGCGGATATTCCCATAACGATTTTACCTTTACCTGAAGAAAATAAGCCCGCAGGCTTTTCTGGGGCATTAGGCTTCTTTGATTTTGAAGCAACAGTAAATCCTTTAGAGGTAAAAGTAGGGGATCCGGTTACTTTAAAAGCAACTGTTCGCGGGCAAGGAAATTTTAATACTGTAAATCTTTCCACTGTTAGTTTAGGTAACGACTTCAAGGCTTATGAGCCGCAGGTCAAGCAAGAGAAAGAGACAAAGACCTTTGAACAGGTACTTATACCCTTGAACACGAATATTAAAGAAATACCGGCTATTAGTTTTAGCTTCTTTAACACCCGGACCGGCCAGTATGAAACAATTACAAGAGGACCGTTTCCTGTCAAAATCGTTAGGCCTGAAAAAGAAGAAGGACTTAAGGTAGTAGAGAGTAAGCAACCCGCTGTTCCTTCTCTTAAAGAAGAGAAATTAGGAAAAGATATTATTTATATTAAAGATAATCCCGGAGAATTAAGGAAAAAAGGAGATTATCTTTATAAGAATAAGATATTTTTGGGATTTCAGGTTATCCCTTTATTGGTTTATTTGTTTATCGTAGTGGTTCATGCACGGAATAGGAAGCTTAAAACAGACATAAAATACGCCAGGCAGTTTTTGGCACCCCGGAAGGCAAGGGTAGGCATTCGCCGGGCAAATAGCTATCTCGAGAAAGGGAGTGTTCAAGAATTTTATGATACTCTTTTTGAGACCCTGCAAGAATATTTAGGTGATAAGTTTCATTTGCCCTCAAAAGGCATAACTATAAGCGTTATAGATGAACAGCTAAAGAATAGAGGTATATCCGAAGAAATCTTAGCTAAGCTAAAAGATATATTTCTCGAGTGCGATATGGTTCGATATGCGGCTTCGCAATTGACTAAAGAAAATATGCAAAATTCTTTAAAGAAATTAGAAGAAGCAATTGACTATTTACAGAGAGATAAAGTATGAACAAACGAATTTTAGCAAAATTAGTTGGATTTGGTTTACTGTTTTTCGTAGCGATTTTTAATCCGTGTAGCTCCTTTGCGCAAGGAGCAGGGCTTACAACGGCAAATCAATTCTTTTATCAGGGCAACTCTGCTTATAAAGAAGGTAAATATGATACGGCAATTGATAGCTACGAAAAAGTCGCTAGCTTAGGCCTAGAAAGCGGGAACCTTTATTACAATTTAGGGAATAGCTATTTTAAAAAAGGGGAATTGGGTAAAGCGGTCCTTAACTATGAGAGAGCATTATTTTTCATTCCCAATGATAGCGATTCAAAATCCAATCACGAATATACTCTTTCTTTTTTAAATTCAGGTCCGCAGTCTTTCGGAAACTGGTTTGAGAGATTTGCCAACAGGTTCTTTGAAGAGGTAACGGTTAATTTTTTAACCATTCTTTTGTCAGTTGTCTATCTAATTACGATTTTAGCTCTTATCCGTAATTTATTTTTTGATGGTGCGAAAAGGAGCATTAAAATATTACCGTTGGTTTTGATACCACTATTTATTTTGTCGGCTGTCTCGCTGAGCAGAAAAATAATATACCTCAATAAGGGTGCTATTGTTATAAGCAAAGAAGCTGATGTTAAATTTGAGCCGATTACAGGTGCAACAACGTATTTTAAGCTGACCGAAGGCAGCAAAGTTGAGATATTAGAGAGAGCTGATAGCTGGTATAAGATAAAACGGCCCGATGGGAAGATAGGCTGGGTAGATAAAACGAATTTGGAATCACTTTTTGGAAGGCCTGGTTATAGATAAAGGCATCGCGGTAAAAGATAAATAATCCAAAAATCGTACTAATTACGTTAGTTACTGTTATCATAGATTACGCGCGTAAATATCTTTATCTCTTAAATGAAAGAATTAGTTAGTTGGTGGGGTCATATCCCCGAGCATATTAACCCTATTTTCCTAAAGGTAGGCATTATCCAGGTGCATTATTACGGGTTGATGTATCTGTTGGCTTTTCTCACCGTATATTTGCTGGTTCTCTATAGGCTCAAAACGGAAAATATAGGATTCAAGAAAGAAGTTATAGTCAATTATTTTACTTGGTTAATTTTAGCAGTTTTAATCGGTGGTAGATTAGGTTATGTTCTGTTTTATAATTTATTTTATTACCTTAAACATCCTTTAGAGATATTTTTACCGTTTGATATTAATAACGGTTTTCAATATACCGGCCTTTATGGGATGAGTTATCATGGCGCGCTCATAGCAATAGTTATCGCATCAGTAATTTTTTGTCGCAACTATAAACTTAATTTCTGGTTACTTTCGGATTTATTAGCTCCTGCTGTTCCTTTGGGATATACCTTTGGCAGGTTAGGGAATTTTATTAATGGCGAACTTTACGGCCGCATTACTACAGTGCCGTGGGGTATGTATTTCCCTTTAGACTCAATGCATCGGTTACGGCATCCCTCTCAGCTTTATGAAGCGTTGTTTGAAGGGATATTTCTTTTTATTATCCTGTGGAGCCTGCGTAAGAGGATCCGGCCTTCGGGAGCGCTTTTCTCTTTGTATCTTATCGGCTATGGGACGATAAGGTTATTTTTAGAGTTTTTTCGTCAACCGGATGTTCAATTAGGATTTGTTTTGGGTATATTTACCATGGGGCAAATCCTTTGTTTTACGATGATTATATCGGGAGTAATTATTTTTTTAATAAGAATATCAAAAAATAAAAAAGCAGTGTATTAGTCTATGGGGTGCCTTAATTATGGATTTAAAAATTAAAAGTACCTCCGATTATAAAACAATTTCTTTAGAAGAGGTCTTTAAATTTCTAGAAACAACCTCAGACGGCCTCTCCGCTTCGCAAGCCGGGAATCGCCTTGCCATATTTGGAGCTAACGAAATAGCAGAAAAGAAACCGAATCCTTTCTTGGAGTTTGTTTCGCGTTACTGGGGCCCCATGCCATGGCTGTTGGAACTGGCGATAGCGCTTTCGTTAGTATTGCGGCATTATCTGGAAGGAATAATTATTTTTGTGCTGCTTACATTGAACGTCATCATCGGTCATATGCACGCACGCGGTTCGCAGAAGGCAATCCAACTCCTTAAACAAAAGCTGGCCATTAAAGCAAAAGTATTACGAGATGGAGAATGGGTAATGCAAGCGGCAGAAGAGATTGTGCCCGGAGATATCCTTGTAGTTAAGCTTGGAGATATAGTGCCTGCTGATGCCAAGATTGTAAGCGGCGATTTATCGGTTGATGAATCAGCCTTAACCGGAGAATCCTTCCCTAAAGATGCACATCCGTTAGACGTTATTTATTCAGGATCTGTAGTGAAGCGGGGGCAAGCCAGGTGCGCCGTGGTAAATACCGGGGCAAATACCTACTTTGGTAAAACAGCCGAACTAGTCAAAATAGCAAAACCCAAGTCGCATCAAGAGGAAGTTATGATGGCCGTAGTTAAATACATGATGTACCTGGGCATTGCCGCGTCAATCCTTGTTGCAATATACGCCTTATTCCTTCACTTAAGCGTCTTTTTGATACTAACCTTTGTTGTGATTTTTCTTATGGGGGCAGTCCCTGTGGCGCTTCCAGCAGTAATGACAATTGTTCAATCGGTAGGTGCGATGGAACTTAGTAAGAAGGGGGTGTTGGTAACCAGGCTTGATTCGATTGAAGATGCCGCTTCTATAGATGTGCTTTGTTTTGATAAGACAGGCACGGTAACGCAGAACAGATTATCAGTTATAGATAGCATAGTGTTTTCAGGATATCAAAAAGAGAATGTTATCAGATTAGCTGCTTTGGCATCCCGAGCAGAGGGGATGGACGTAATCGACCTTGCGGTTATTGAATATGCTAAAGACGCGCGGGTAGATTTAAATGCGTTTAAACAGATTTCGTACGCGCCTTTTAATCCGTCGCTCAAGAGAACAGAAGCGATTATCGAAAATAATGGAGCGCGTTTTAAGGCCATTAAGGGTGCCTCTCAGGCTGTCCTAGCTTTGTGCCGCGGAATTGGTCAAGAAACGATAGCTGGGGCTAATAAAACAATAAAGGAGTTTTCTCAAAAAGGATACAGGACGATTGCAGTTGCGCAGTCGCGCGGGGATGATCTAGAAAACTTTCAACTTGCAGGGCTGCTGGCATTAGCTGATCCTCTTCGGCCGGATTCAAAGAGCATGATCGAGGAAGCAAAAAAGCTGGGGATAAAGCCCATTATGCTGACCGGAGATAATATTGCCATAGCTCAAGAGATAGCCCGGCAGGTTGGCATTGGCAGTAAAATTATCAGGTTTTCTGATATTGCGGGCTTAAGTGAAGATACGCAGATAAGGTCTATTGAAGAAAGCGATGGGTTTGCCGAGATATATCCTGAGGATAAGTATAAAATAGTAAAATTGCTGCAATCAAGAAATCATATGGTAGGGATGACCGGAGACGGGGTGAATGATGCGCCGGCGCTAAAGCAGGCGGAGATGGGAATAGCGGTAAGAAGATCAACTGATGTGGCCAAAGCATCAGCAAGCGTAGTCTTAACTGAACCGGGAATAAGCGTAATAATTAATGCGATAGAGATAAGTAGAGAGATATACCAACGGATGCTGACATGGGTTATAAATAAAGTTACTAAGGTTATAGAATTTGTAGGGTTATTAACCGTAGGTTTCTTTTGGCTGCATAATATTGTGCTTTCACTTTTGGGAATGTCGCTACTTGTATTTGCCAATGATTTTGTAACCATGTCTCTGGCAACCGACAATGTAAAGTCCACAGATAATCCTAACAAGTGGAATGTAAAAAATATTACTGTGTTATCCATCATTCCGGGTATACTCTTAGTGGTGGAAGGCTTAATTATAATTCTGGTAGGGCTGAGATATTTTCATTTGGAATGGGAGAAGCTGCGTACTTTGGTAATGCTGAACCTTATATTTAATAGCCAATTTCGAGTATTGATTGTTAGGGAAAGGAGGCACTTTTGGGCATCTGTTCCCGGTAAAGCGTTGCTCATCTTCAGCCTATCGACCATAATAATATTCTTTCTGTTAGGTATTTACGGTATTTTTATTCCAGCTCTTACCGTAAAACAAATTCTTATTGTTCTGGGATTCTCGGCGTTATTCACTCTGGGTATTGATTTTCCTAAATACTATTTATTTAGGAGATTTGGGTTATAATTACATATATAAGGAACAGAAGGAAAGAGCCGTAAATGCCAAAGACTAAAATAATCTGCACTTTAGGGCCGGCTTCAAGCAAAGAAAATGTTTTGATCAAGATGATGGGCGCCGGTATGGCAGTGGCAAGGTTAAATTTCTCTCACTCTACCTCAAAGGTTCATTTAGCCCGGATACGGCTGATAAGGAAACTAAATAAAAAATATCGCCTAAATATCAAGATATTGGGGGATTTGGAGGGTTACCGCATAAGGGTGGGTAGATTAGAAGGAGGTCAGGCGATCAAGGTAAATAAAGGGCAGGTCGTTTGGTTGACACAAGAAAATACTTTAGGAAAAGGCAGCCTGATACCATTTGATTACAAAGGCCCTTTAAGCAAGATCTGCAAAGGCCAATACATTTATATTGATGATGGTAATATCGCCCTTATAGTTTTAGGGGGCCGGATAAATAGATTAAAGGCTAAAGTGGTTATTCCCGGGTTGATTAAAGAGCGCAAAGGCATAAATATGCCCGGAGTAAAAATGAGCTTTAAAGGATTGACAGCCAAAGACAAGGAGGATATCCGTTTTTGTTTAGAAAATAAAGTTGATTATCTAGCCCAGTCTTTTGTAAGGAGTAAGGACGATATCCTCGTTATTAGGGAATATCTTAAGGATTGTGCGTATAAATGCAAGATCATTGCAAAAATTGAGAACCGGGAAGGTATTAAAAATATTGCTGAAATAATCAAAGTCTGCGATGGAATTATGGTCGCCAGAGGCGATCTGGGCGTCTCCATTCCTATATATGAGGTGCCGATAGTGCAAAAAGAAATAATCAAAAAATGTAACCGGGCAAAAGAATTTGTCATTACCGCTACCCAGATGCTGGAGAGCATGACTGAAAACCGTATCCCTGAAAGGGCGGAGGTTTCAGACGTGGCTAACGCCATATTGGACGGTTCGGATTACCTGATGCTTTCCGCGGAGACTGCGGTTGGTTTATATCCTGCGGAATGCGTTGATATGATGAATAAAATAATTAAGTTTACGGAGAAGAACACCCCTGGCGATCTCCGTCTTACGAGACCGGGCAAGAGATAATATTTTATTCCTCGAAGAGTGGCCGTTGTTAAATTTTAGTTGACAAACCGCAAAAATAGTGTATACTTTTTGGCGTAGTGAGCAAGGGAGTAGAAGTCTTGAACCGTAAGGAGAAAGAATGACACACCTTACGGTTTTTTTATGGAAAGGAGGAAACAGAGAAAATGGCAAAGGGTAAAGTAAAGTGGTTTTCCAATCAAAAGGGATATGGTTTTATTACTCCTGAGAATGGCGCTGATGTATTCGTGCATCACACCGCGATCCAGGGTGAAGGCTATAAAACCTTAGAGGAGGGCCAGGATGTCGAATTCGAGATCGAAAAAGGTCCTAAAGGTGAACAAGCTACTAAAGTAGTGAAGTTATAACCTAATCAGGAAAACAAAAAAGGCCCGGCACAAAATGCTGGGCCTTTTTTGTTTAAAATCGTGGTAGAATAAAAGAGATGAAAAAATTTGCAGCGGTAGCCATGAGCGGCGGCGTGGATTCTTCGGTAGCCGCGGCTTTATTAAAAGAGCAAGGGTATGAGGTAGTCGGCCTGACGATGTGTTTTAACCTGGCGGAAAAGGACGGCAAGAAGCCCAGTTGCTGCGGTTTAACCGGAATTGAGGATGCCCGGCGGGTTTGTCAAAAGCTGGGAATCCGGCATTATGTTATCAATTTGGATAAAGATTTTTCCCGGGATGTAATCCAGAATTTTCACCAGGAATATTTAAACGGCAGGACCCCCAATCCCTGCGTTAGATGCAATCAGTTTATAAAATTCGGTATTTTACTTAAAAAGGCGCTTGGCCTGGGGGCCAAATTTTTAGCCACCGGACATTATGCCGGGATCGTAAAGTCAAAACAGGGATATCTGCTTAAAAAGGCCAGGGACATTAGAAAAGATCAATCCTATTTTTTATACCGCTTAAACCAGAAACAACTAAAACACATAATTTTCCCGTTGGGTAATTTTACCAAATCTAAAGTCAGGGAGCTGGCCAGGGATTTTGGACTAAAGGTAGCGGAAAAACAGGATAGCCAGGAGATTTGTTTTCTGCCGGACGGCAAACACGGGGATTTGATCAAGGCCAAAGGTTTAAACCGCGTTCAGCCGGGTGAATTGGCGGATAAAGAAGGCAATATCCTTGGGGTGCATCAAGGAATACCATTTTATACTATCGGCCAGCGCCATGGATTGGGAGTTGCCAAGGGATACCCGTTGTATGTAACGCGGATTAATGCCAGAGCCAACCGGATTACCGTAGGAAAACGGCAGGAGGCTTATAAAAGCGGATGCATTATAAAAGAAGTGAATTTTCTGGGTGAGCCTTTTAAAAAGAAGGTTGAGATAAAGGTAAGGATACGCTATAATCATAAAGAAATGCCGGCAGTTGTTTATCCGGATGCAAAAGCATTGAAGGTAATTTTTAAAGAGCCGCAGTTTGCGATAACACCCGGCCAATCCGCGGTCTTTTACGATAAAGATATAGTTTTAGGCGGAGGAATAATCCAAAAGGTTATTGATGAGAATGATCAAGGAAGATAAAGAATTAGTTGCCAAGATTAAAGAGTTAAAGAAAAAACGCAATGCCATAATCCTGGCGCATAACTACCAGTTGCCGGAAGTCCAGGATATCGCGGATTTCCGCGGGGATTCCCTTGAGCTTTCGCGGATGGCCGCCAAAACCGAAGCAAAAGTAATTGTTTTCTGCGGAGTTTATTTTATGGCCGAAACCGCTTCGATTCTTTCTCCGGATAAATTAGTAATTATGCCGGATGTATCCGCCGGATGCCCCATGGCCAATATGATGACTGCCGCTGACCTAAGGAAGCTAAAAGCCGAGCATCCCCGGGCAGTCGCCGTAGGTTACGTGAATACCTCGGCGCAGGTGAAAGCGGAACTGGATTATTGCTGCACTTCGACTAACGCGGTTGCGGTAATCAACTTTTTAAAGAATGAGAAAGAAATAATTTTTATCCCGGATAAATACCTGGCCGATTATGTTTCCAAAAAGAGCGGCAGAAAATTGATCACCTGGCACGGTTTTTGCCCGACGCATGTTAAGATATTGCCGGAGGATTTAAAAAGAGAGAAAAAATTTCACCCTAAGGCCAAGAGAATGGTGCATCCGGAGTGCCTGCCTTCCGTAGTTGCGCTGGCGGACGCGGTATTATCTACCAGCCAGATGGCTAAATATGCCAAGGAAAATCCGGCCAAAGAGTTTATCGTCGGTACGGAGGCCGGGTTAGTTTACCGCCTAAAGCAGGATAATCCGGATAAAGAGTTTTATTTAGCCAGCGAACGCGCGATGTGCCCGAACATGAAACGGACCACGCTGGAAAAAGTGCTCTGGGCTCTGGAGGATCTTAAAGAAGAGGTTAAGGTGCCGGAAAATATCAGGGCAAAAGCGTACCTGGCTATTGAACGTATGTTAAAGATTATTTAATGAATATCCCGATCGTCTTTGAAGATGATTGGCTACTGGTGGTTAATAAGCCTGCCGGCCTATTGAGTGTCCCAACACCTAAAAACGAATCGCGTACTTTGACCAGCATTTTAAACCAAGATGCCCAGGATCGAGGATTAAAGTATCGGCTTTATCCCTGCCACCGCCTTGATCGGGAAACCTCGGGGCTGCTGATTTATGCTAAAACCAAGGGCATTGAGTCAAAAATGGCGGATGCTTTCAGGAGCAGGCAGGTAAGTAAAAAATATATCGCTTTTGTGCATGGAAAATTGGCGCATCCGCAAGGCACTATCGCTTCGGCTATCGAGGCAAAGAGCGCGGTTACAAACTACGAGGTTATGCAGGAAAAAAATAATTACAGCGTAGTTGAGGTTTCTCCGGTTACCGGCAGGACTAATCAGGTCCGGATCCACTTCAAGCGTATCCAGCATCCCTTAGTCGGTGAAGATAAATTTATTTTTCGCAAGGATTTTGCTTTGCGGGCAAAGCGGGTTTGCTTGCATGCCGAATATTTAGAGTTCAAGCATCCTGTGACCGGTAAAACTGTGGCGGTCCAGGCGCCTCTGGCCGCAGATATGCAAAAGTTTTTGGAAGATCACTAATCTTAGGAGAACCCGATGCACATAGTGTCTGTTTTGATCTTTGGTATTGTCGAGGGGATTACGGAGTTCCTGCCTGTTTCTTCGACCGGCCACTTAATGCTAACCGCAAAACTTCTTCAGATCAGCCAATCGGAATTTATCAAAAGTTTTGAAATCTCTATCCAACTGGGTGCAATACTGGCAGTGGTTGTTTTGTATTGGGACAGGTTGATCAAGGGCTGGGAGATCTGGAAACGCTTATTGGTTGCTTTTTTGCCCGCGGCCCTGATTGGGGCCCTGTTTTATAAAATGATCAAAAGATATCTTTTGGGCAATAATGAAGTGGTGCTTTGGTCCTTGTTTATCGGCGGGTTATTTTTGATTGTCTTTGAATTGCTGCACCGCGAAAAAAAAGGCGCGGTTGAGGAATTGTCCGCTGTTTCTTATCCGCAGGCATTGGTTATTGGTTTGTTCCAATCGGTAGCGATGATTCCGGGAGTTTCCCGGGCCGCGGCTACGATTATCGGGGGCTTGGTGGTGGGGTTAAAAAGAAAAACTATCGTGGAGTTTTCATTCCTCCTGGCGGTTCCCACTATGCTGGCGGCAACGGCTTTGGATCTTTTTAAAAGCGCCCAGGTCTTTAAATCGGGCCAGTTTGTTTCTTTGGGGACAGGTTTTATTGTTTCATTTTTTGTGGCTCTTGCTGCGATTAAGTTTTTGCTCAGCTTTATCAAGCGCCACAGTTTTATTGCTTTCGGGGTATACCGCGTAATTATTGTTTTGGTGTTTTGGTTAATAGTGAAGTAAACGGAGGAACTGATATGAGTATTATAGTGTTGGGCACAGTGGCATTAGACAGCGTAAAAACTCCTTTTGGCAGGCGTAAAGAATTACTCGGAGGATCAGCGGCACATTTTTCCATGGCTGCCCGGCTTTTTACCAAAGTTAACCTGATCGCCATTGTGGGAAGTGATTTTCCAAAGGAACACATCGCTTTTTTAAGAAGCAAGGGGATTAATCTTAGTTCTTTGATCATGGAGGGCGGTAAAACCTTCAGGTGGGAAGGCGAATATAAAGGGGATTTAAATTCAGCCCTTACCATTAACACCGAGTTGGGCGTGCTTTCGGTATTTAAACCGCAGGTTTCTGAAGAGCAGCGTAAAATAGAAAACATATTCTTAGCCAACGTTGACCCGGATATTCAGGAGCACCTTTTGCGTAAGATGCATTCTCCGAAATTAGTCGGTTTAGACAGCATGAACTATTGGATTAATACTAAGCGCAGAGAACTGATCAAACTGCTTAAGCTTATAGATATTTACGTGGCTAATGACCAGGAGGCCAGGGATTTATCAGGAGAGAGTAATTTAATTAAGGCAGCCAAACGCCTCTCCTCTTTTGGTCCTAAAATGGTGCTGATTAAAAAAGGGGAGCATGGAGTTTTATTTTACAGCCGGTCTTTGCATGCTGCAAACGGGTTGGTTTTTTCTCTTCCGGCATATCCGGTTGAGAAGGTAATCGATCCTACGGGAGCAGGGGATACTTTTGCCGGAGGGTTCATGGGTTATCTGGCAAAGAGTGGTAAGATAAACTCTTCAGCAATAAAGAAGGCATTGGCTTACGGGACTGTGGCCGCTTCTTTTAACGTGGAAGATTTTGGTCTGTATCGGACAAGCAAACTGGTCCCGCAAGACCTACAAAGACGTCTAGTTAAATTTAAGAGCTGTTTTTTATTTTAATTTTACACCCCGCGCTTAGAGGAGTTGCGCGGGTGTGCCTTTGTGGGCAACACGCCGCGTTTATGAGGAATTACGCGGGTGTGGCCTTCTGGCCAAGGAGACAATGATGAAAGAGATCCGCGAAGAATTTTTGAGGTTTATCAAGTCCTACGGAGTGATCGGCGTGGCTATCGGTATTGTTATGGGCCAGGCGGTAGCCAAGGTTATTACGGTTATCGTCGAAGGCCTGGTTATGCCGGTCTTAGAAGTATTACTTCCCGGGAACAAATGGCAGGAAGCGGTTTTACATCTCTGGAGGATAAATATCAAGATTGGCTTGATTATCGCCGGGCTGATCGATTTTTTTATTATCTCGGTGGTAGTTTTCTTTTTGGTTAAATATATATTAAAGATCGAACCTGGTCATAAACATTAACACCCCGCGTTTATAAGGAATTACGCGGGTGTGCCCGTGTGGGCAAGGAGGACAATTATGTTGGCAGAAAAGATTTTCAACGATTATAAGGAGGCAATGAAAGCCCGCGACACTCTGAAGAGTTCGGTTTTAAGTTTTTTACGGGCAGATATGCTTAATTTGGCAACCGCCAAGAAAAAAGATAAGCTCGATGACGCCGAAATTATTACCGTAATCAAGAAACAAATAAAGCAGCGCCAGGATTCGATTGAACAGTTTACCAAGGGCGCAAGGCCGGAAGCTGCGGAAAAAGAGAAAAAAGAATCAGAGATTCTCAAAGGTTATTTACCCGCCCAGATGCCGGTTGAGGAAATTAAACGTTTGATTGAAGAAGCGGTTGCGGCAACCGGAGCAAGCGGCGCCAAAGATATGGGCCGGCTGATGAAGGAGCTGTCTGTAAAGATCGCCGGAGGGGCTGACGGGAAACTGGTCAGTGATTTGGTAAGGCAAAGGTTAAGTCCTCCTTCCTAAAAAGAAAGTTCAAATATGTTTTCTTCGTTACAGGTTAAATATTTTCGCATCTATTGGCTGGGCATGTTTGTGTCTTTGATCGGTACCTGGATACAAACCGTAGCTCAGAGCTGGCTGGTGTTTGAGTTAACCAACTCCGCGTTTCTTTTAGGGGTGGTTGGTTTCTTAAGTTCAATACCTATATTTGTGCTTTCTTTATTTGGAGGCGTGTTGGCTGACAGGGTAAATAAAAGAAATATACTGATTTTTACCCAAGTAACTTTTATGTTCCTGGCTTTTTTACTGGCAATCCTGACCCAATTCAAACTGATCACCCCTTTACAGATTATGTTCATTGCTTTGTTTAACGGGATCGTGATGGCTTTTGACGCTCCGGCCCGGCAGTCGATAGTGGTGGAGCTGGTCGGTAAAAAACATCTTTTTAACGCCATCGCCTTAAACTCGGTAGCTTTCAATTCTTCGCGGATTATCGGGCCGGCAATCGCCGGTGTATTGGTTTCGGTGATCGGGATGAGCGGGTGTTTTTATTTAAACGGAGTCAGCTTCCTGGCAGTCATTATCGCCCTCTTTTACATTAGATTGGGAACAGGCAAAGCGCGGAATAATAATTCAGCGATAAAAGATCTTAAAGAAGGTTTGATCTTTATCAGCCGCCACCCGCTTATTTTAGCTTTAGTGAGCATGGTGGGGGCGATGAGCCTTTTTGGTATTTCCTATGTTATCCTGATGCCGGTTTTTGTCAACCATGTGCTGGCCGCCGGAGTAAAGGGCTTGGGTATACTGATGTCCAGCACCGGACTTGGGGCCTTGATTGGAGCTTTAATTCTGGCCCGGTTGGGAGATTTTAAATATAAGGGAAGGCTGCTAATCGGCTCGGCGTTCTTATTTTCCTTGTCGCTGATCATTTTTTCATTATCTAAAAATTACGCTTTGGCCGTTTTCTCTTTGATCCTTATAGGATGCACAAGCGTTATTCCAATTGCCCTGATCAATACTTTATTGCAAATTAACGTGCCGGATGAATTTCGCGGCAGGGTAATGAGCCTTTTTATGATTACTTTCGCCGGGATTATGCCTTTTGGAAATTTGATTTCCGGAGGCCTGGCGCAAACATTGGGGGTATCGGCGGCTCTTTTTTTCTGCGGCCTGACTTGTCTGGCATTATTTACGTTGATTAACTTTGTATTTTCAGGATTAAGAGATTTATAGTAGTTTTGCGCCTTAAAATAAAGGGACCGTTTCTATTTTTTCTTTGTTCCTATTTTTAAAAAATAAAAACGGTTCCTGGTTTCACTCAAATTTCAGTTGATTTATTTATATATTTTGTTAAAATTAGTGTTGGTAACAACCCGCGCTTAAAGGTATTGCGCGGGTGTGCCCTTGTGGGCAAGGAGGTGAATTAAATTCCCGCAATTTGATAATAATAAAACGTCATAATAACAAATTTTAATAAATTATAGAGAGGAGAGTAAGTATGAAGAGGTTATTAAGTTTAGGGGTAGTGGTTTTGATGTTGGCGGGATTATCCGGTTGCGGTAAGAAACAAGAAGCAGAGGAGTTGCAGCCCATTACCATGGAGTCCCTGAGTACGCCCAGCAGCCCGGCCGCGGCTATGCCGGACATAAAGGCCCAAGAGTCCAAAATTTTAACTGCTCCGGCAGTTACCCAAGCCAAAGAAGTTGTACCTGTACCGCCGCAGGGGCCTTATAAGCCTACGGGCATCGAAATCCAGACTGCTTTAAAGAACGCCGGTTTCTACACCGGCAATATCGACGGAAAAATCGGCCCGAAGAGCAAGAAGGCGATCGAAGATTTTCAAACCGCAAATGGCCTCAAAGCTGATGGCAAGGTGGGCACCAAGACCTGGGAAGCCCTGAGTAAGCATCTGAGCGCTGAAGCCGCTCCGGTTAAGCATAAGCGGTAACGGAAATTTTTAAATTTGTTTCAAAAGAAGATCCCAATGTAAAATATTGGGATTTTCTTTTTTACAGTGGTATAATGTAAACCTATATGAAGAAATTTCCGCAAAATTTCCTTTGGGGCGCCGCAACTTCAGCGCATCAGGTTGAAGGCCAAAACATTCATAATGATTGGTGGCTGGCTGAGCAGAGCCTCTGCTTAAAAGAAGCTTCGGGCAGCGCCTGCCGGCATTATGAACTTTACGCGCAGGATTTCGACATCGCCAGAGAGCTTAACCATAATTGCCATCGTTTTTCCATAGAGTGGAGCCGCATTGAGCCGCAGGAAGGAAAATTTGACTCCTCGGAAATCGAACATTACCGTAAAGTTATTTCCGAATTAAAGAGCCGGGGAATTGAACCGGTGGTTACCCTGCATCATTTTACCAACCCGATCTGGTTTAGCCAAAAAGGCGGCTGGACCAAAGCTGGCCTCCAGAAATATTTTTTGCGTTTTGTCGATAAAATAGTCAAAGAGTTTGCCGGCCAGGTAAAATTTTGGATAACCATAAATGAACCTCTGATTTATTCATCGCATTCCTATCTATTGGGTGTCTGGCCTCCCAAGGAGTGTTCGCTGTTTAAGGCTGCCAAAGTAACCTTTAATATGGCCGGCGCCCATATAAAAGCTTACCGTCTTATCCATAAAATTTACCGGGAAAAGTCTTTAGCCAGGCCCATGGTGAGTATCGCGGCTAATTTGCAGGCATTTGAGATTTGCCAGCCGACATTAAAAAATAAATTGGCCCTGTATTTACGGCATAAATTATATAACTTGTATTTCATCGAGAAGCTTTTACGTAAAAAGGCCTTAGATTTTATCGGGATAAATTATTACGGCAGGAACCTGGCGGATGTGCGTAACTGGAAAATAAGGAGTTTATTGCTGGATACCTGCAGTTATAACCATCATCCTTTGCGTAAAAATTCTTTAGGTTGGGATATTTACCCGCAGGGGCTCTACAAGCTTTTAATGGCCCTGAAGAGGTATAATCTTCCAATTATGATTACCGAAAACGGCATCTGTACTGAAGATGATGATTTGAGATGGGACTATATCCGGGAGCATCTGGAGCAGATACATCAGGCTATTGATCAGGGGGCCAAGGTTTTAGGTTATATTTACTGGTCACTGATCGACAATTTTGAATGGGATAAAGGGTTTAGCCCGCGTTTTGGCTTGGTAGCTGTGGATTATCAAAATCAAAAACGCACAATTAAGACAAGCGCCAGAAAACTTGCGCAGGTGGCCCAAAGCAATGAAATTTAAATGGAACCCAAAGACAAAGAATTTATCATAAAAGAATTGCCGTTTTTTGCCGGCCTGAGCAAGGCGGAACTGGCGATAATTTACGCCAAGAGCCGGATTGTTGAATACCGCAAAGGCCAGATTATTTATGAAGAGGGTTCGGCTCCGAGCGCTTTTTATTGCATTATCTGCGGCCGGGTGCAGATTTATGCCAAAGATAAAGACGGGAAACAATCGATCTTGGAGTATTTGCACCGCGGTAAATATTTCGGCATTATTTCCCTGCTGACCAACGAAACGCATTCGGTGACCAGTGCTGCCATCAATGATTGCTCGATATTGGTAATCAATAAAGACGATTTTAATTCTGTGTTAGAGGGTATTCCGCGCCTGGCTATTGACCTAAGCCGCACATTAAGCCGCCGCCTTAAGCGCAAAGATATCCATCAGAAAAAAATCTTTGAGAGCACGGTTATTTCGGTTTTTAGTTCCTACGCGCAGGCAGGCAAAACTATCTACGCTTTAAATCTTGGTTTAAGCCTTAACCGTGAAACCCATAAGTCTGTAATCATTTTAGACATTTTATCTAAAGAAAAGATCCACACTTTACCGGACAAGCTGGAAATCCAGCAGCCGCCTATTTTTGACCTATCTTCCAGCGAAGAAATTTATACCCTGCCAAAAGATTTTGTTTTAAAAAGCAGCTTTGGCATCGACTTGTTTTGTTTCTACTACCAGGAAGATAATGAAGCCTGCCTTAAGCGGTTGATTGAGATATTAAGTATTTTGGTTAATGATTATCATTATATTCTTTTAGACCTGCCTGCGGCGATGGACCGTTCGATTATCAGTATGCTGAACCAATCGGACTTAATCCACATCTTAAGCAGCCCGGACCCGGTGGATTTAAAGCGTACCAATAATCTCATCAGCCGGCTTAAGACAGATTTTAATTTTGATCCGCAGAAGATCAAGACCATTGTTAATGAATATAAATTAGCCCGGATCCATTATAGCGATCAGCTGGAAATCCTGGGGCAGGATATTTTTGCTACCATTCCTAAAATAGAATTTGATTCCCCGGCCCGCCTGATTATCGATGAGCCTGATTGTGAATATTCCAAGGCAGTCAGGCGGATTGCCCGCCATTTGGGAGATTGTCTTGTGGGCTTGGTCCTGGGGGTAGGGGTGGGGTATGGTTTTTGCCATGTAGGAGTATTAAAGGTCCTTGAAGAAGAGAAGATCCCAATTGATGTGATTGCCGGTTCCAGTATCGGCGCCCTTATCGCCAGCCTTTGGGCCATCGGAAACAATAGCCGGGAGATCCTGGAGATTACCCGTGAGTTCAGAGAGCCCAAACATATCTGGGGATTAGTCGATATAACTTTTCCGCGGCTGGGCTTTCTCAAAGGCAATAAATTATACCGTTTCCTGAAGAAACATCTGGGGGATAAAACTTTTTATGATGTGAAACTCCCTTTAAAAGTAATCGCCAGCGATGTTCACCGGAAGGAGCCCAAAATTTTAGACAAAGGGCCGCTGGTTGATGCTATAATGGCAAGTTGTTCGATGCCCGGGGTATTTACCCCTTTTAAATTCAGGGAAGAAATACTTTTTGACGGCGGAGTGACCTATCCTTTGCCTACCGAGCCGCTGATGCAGATGGGGGTAAAAAAGATTATTGCGGTAAACGTTACTCCGTCGCGGGAGGATATTTTAAAACAGCTAAAAAAGCTAAAGGAAGAGGTTGCCTCCGGTAATGCCGTTGAAAATAAGCGGCCGGGTTTTCTTGCCCGGCTCAAGCGCTTCTTTAGCCTGAATATCGTGGATATTATTTTTAGCAGTGTTGAGGTGTTGCAGTCTGAGGTAGCCCGGCGCGAAGGGGAGCTGGCGGATATCGTTTTGCATCCGGATACCGCGGGTTTATTCTGGCTGGAATTGCATCGAGCCGATGAATTCGCCAAACGCGGAGAGGAAGAGGCGCGTAAGCATTTGAATGAAATCCGGCAATTGATCAATGAATAATTGGGGGAGGAACAATGAAAAGTAATGCGCGATTTATTTTAGCTATTTCAGGCTGCCTGTTATCCACTGTTTTGTTAGGGTGCGCGACGATCAAAGAAATGGGCAAAGGCTTTGCCGGCGTATCTACCCAGGTTCTCGAGGATAAACGCAAGGATGCTTTGAAAAAATCTTTTGCCCTGGACTACAATGGCTGCTACGCCAAGGTCAAGGATATCTTAAGCCAGAAAGATAGAGCGTCCTATATATACGCAGAGGATCCCAAGAAGAAGATGATTGCTATTTATGTTTCTGCGCAAGATACTACTCCTGTAGGGATATTTTTTACCGAGGAAACAGGAACCGGCACTTTGATTGAAATATCCAGCCCGAGCACTTATGCTAACGAGGAAATCGCAAGCAGAATATTTACCGGTATTGATACGTTACTTAATCCTAAGCCCAAGCCTAATACGCAAAACCAAATGGAGAAGAAAGCCGATGTTAAAGAAAAAGTTATCAATCAATGATTTGATTAAGGAGTGCCACCGCGTTGCTAAAAGCAAGGGTTGGTGGGATGATCTGCGTAATGACGGTGAGTTGATTGCGCTGATGCATTCTGAACTATCCGAGGCTCTAGAGGCAATGCGCGGCCATGATAAAGAAAATAATTTGGCGGAGGAGTTAGCGGACTGCTGTATCCGCATATTTGATTATTGCGGCTCGCGGAAAATAGATTTGGAAAAAGCGTTATTAAAGAAGATCGAATATAATAAAACCCGTCCTTACCGGCACGGAAAGAAATTCTAAGCAACACCCCGCGCTTATAAGGAATTGCGCGGGTGTGCCCTTGTGGGCAAGGAGGAACAATGCCATACGATAGCAGTTTGGACGCGCAGGTTTTTACGCGTTTTTGGGAGAATGATTCCGGAAAAGTGGTGGTCAGTGTTTTTTCTTATAACAATGGCCCTAAAAAGATCCAGCTTGTCAGAGAGATAAAAGATAAAAACGGCGAATATGCTTTTGCCAAACTCGGCCGCTTGACCAAAGAAGAGGCGCAAGGCATATTACCTTTGATTCAGGAAGCGCTTAAAAATATGTAAGGATTATGGCCCAAATTAAGAAGCGGGACAGTTGGGGATCGCGCCTGGGAATTATTATGGCCGTGGCTGGTTCAGCTATCGGCCTGGGTAATTTCTTGCGTTTTCCGGCTAAAGCGGCGGCAAATGGCGGCGGAGCTTTTATGATCCCCTATTTTATTTCCCTGCTTCTTTTAGGAATCCCGCTGATGTGGATTGAATGGACCCTGGGCCGTTACGGCGGGGGTTTTGAACACGGCACTGCCCCTGGAATATTCCACAGCCTTTGGCAGAAAAACCGTTTTATTAAATATTTTGGAGTGATCGGAATATTCGGCCCGCTGGTTATTTTTATCTACTATGTCTTTATTGAATCCTGGACGCTGGCTTACAGTTTTTTTGCTTTAGCCGGCAAATACACCGCGTTGACGGATCAGCAGTCACTGCGCCATTTTTTAACCGGTTTTCAGGGTTTGGAGAAAAATCAGTATTTTAACGGCATCGGAACCGCCTACCTGTTTTTCTTAGTTACTTTCTTATTGAATATTTGGGTAATTTATTATGGGATAAAAGGGGGAATAGAGAAGCTTTGCAAATGGGCAATGCCGCTGCTATTTGTTTTTGGTTTGGTGCTGATGTCCAGAGTTTTGACATTGGGTGCCCCGGATTTAAGCCGGCCAGCTTGGAATGTGTCAGGAGGTTTTGGTTTCTTATGGAACCCGGATTTTTCCGCGCTTAAATCCGCCAAGGTTTGGCTTGAAGCAGCAGGACAAATATTTTTTACTTTAAGCGTGGGGATAGGTGTGATCCTTACCTACGCCAGTTACTTAAAGAAAGCCGATGATGTTGTGCTTTCCGGGACAACCGCGGCGATGACCAATGAATTTGCCGAGGTTATTCTAGGCGGAAGTATTATTATTCCGGCGGCTTTTGTGTTTTTTGGGCCGGTGGATATTAAATCCATCGCCCAGTCAGGGGTATTTAATCTAGGTTTTGTAACTATGCCGTTGGTTTTGAATAAGCTGCCGCTTGCCGGATTCTTCGGATTCTGCTGGTTCTTTTTATTATTTTTAGCCGGGATAACTTCTTCGATTTCGCTGGCCCAGCCGGCAGTGGCATTTCTGGAAGATGAGTTCAATATTAACCGTAAGCGGGCGGTTTCCATATTTGCCGCAGTTTCATTCATCTTATGCCAGCCGGCGATATTTTTCCTGGGCCGGGGAGTGGTTGATGAATTGGATTTTTGGGGCGGCACATTTTTTCTGGTAGTTTTTGCGACAATTGAGACAATATTATTTGCCTGGGTATTTGGTATGGAGCGGGCTTGGGAGGAAATACATCAGGGCGCGGATATGATTATACCTAAAATCTATAAATTTATCATAAAGTATATCACGCCTTTATTTTTATTTATTATATTGGGAATGTGGTTTGCCCAGGAATGGCTGCCGATAATAATGATGAAAAATGTATCCGGGGCAGATAAGCCATTTATTTTTTGCACGCGCTTAGGTTTATTGTTCGTATTTATAATTTTGGCGGTTTTAGTAAAGATTGCCTGGAAGCGTAGAAAGCTAAAATAAGGGAGGATAATAGAGGTGAAATTAGGAGGATGGATTTTTTTAATTTTTTCCTGGGGGCTGATTATTGGTTTGACAGTTTTTTGTTTTTTAAAAGTTTTTTCAAAAAACACTCCGCGCTTATAAGGTATTGCGCGGGTATGCCCTTGTGGGCAAGGAGCTAAGATGAAAAAGTTTTTATCGTTAGGTTTGGCATTAACTCTGCTGGTATCAATTTGCGGATGCGCGCCCCTGATTATCGGAGCAGCCGCAGGCAGCCTGGGCGCATACGCGGTAAGCAAGGATACTGTGCAGGGAGATACGGATAAGAATTATGATGCGCTTTGGAGTTCAGCTCTTAGTGTTGCCGGCTCTTATGGCATAATCCAGCAGGAAAATGCCGGTACCGGTTATATTGAATTAGGGGCACAGTCCACTAAAGTTTGGATAAAATTAGTCCGCCTGACTCAGGCGACAACCCGGCTTCGGGTTTCTGCGCGTAAATACCATTTCCCAAACATGGAGCTGGCCCAGGATATTTTTGTTAAGATTATCACGAGTGTAAGATAAGCGGTTTTTCATATTTTTCCCTTTTCTTTTTGGGGAATTTGTGTACAATATAACAAAAGCTCAAAACAATATTTAGCCGAGATAGCTCAGTGGTAGAGCGCGGCCCTGAAAAGGCCGGCGTGGGGGGTCCGATTCCCTCTCTCGGCATTTTTTAGTTTGTAAGGCGAACTTTATTTAAAGTTTGCCTTATTTTTTGGCTATAAAAAGATTAAATTTTCGCACGGCAGCGGTATAATATATTAACGTCAAAAGGATGCGTTTGGGGGTTATGTGAACATCAAGAAAACCATAGCCAGGGAAGGGTTAATTTTGTTGGGAATCGCGGCCTTGGGACTGGCTGTTTATTTTATAAGCAGGCATTTAAATGGTATCTATTTAAGTGAACACTGGGAATCCAGGTTTAAAGTTATACAAAATATGAAATATTCCCTGGTAGGTTATACCCCATATATAAGAATGATGTCTTTTGGTTTAAATATAGCTATATTTGGTTATCCGGTTGTTGCCTTTATCCGCTTTATCCTCTGGGCGGTAAGGACATTGAGAGCGAAATGAAGAAGAAACTAAACTGTTGGGAATATAAAAAATGCGGGCGCCAGCCAGGCGGAGTTAATGTCGCTGAATCTGGCGTATGCCCCGCGGCAGCAGAGAAGAAAGCCAACGGGTTTAATGGCGGGAAGAACGCCGGACGCATCTGTTGGGCGATAGCCTATACGCTATGTGATGAAAAAATTAACAGGACAACTACCGGAAGGTTTAGTAATTGCATGGAGTGTGATTTTTTTAAATTGGTTAGTAAGGAAGAGGGACTTGCTTTCAAAAGCATCCGGGATTTTCTTCCTAAGCTTAAAAAATAAAAAAGCCAATTCTATTTTTTAGAATTGGCTTTTTCTATGTGTAAAACTTATATCTTTTTTACGTTAGTTGCCTGGTCGCCTTTGGGCCCTTGAGTAACCTCAAATTCAACTTCATCGCCTTCTGCCAAAGATTTATATCCATCTCCAACGATAGCGCTGAAGTGAATGAATACATCCTTGCCGTCTTCAGAAGTAACAAAGCCGTAACCTTTCTGATTACTGAACCACTTTACCTTGCCTTTTGCCATTTCTGTTTCTCACCTCCTCCAAGAGTAAAAAAAATCCGCAAAGCAGGGTTAATTTTTGTTCTGCCTTACGGTTTGTCGATAAAACTAATCAATTTCTTTGTTTCTCCTCTTAAAATCTACCTGGTTTTTAATTTACCATGATTTATCAATTTGTCAATCATTTTCTAGTCTTAAGTGAGTGATTGACTATTAGTTAGGAATTGATATAATATTGGACAAATTGCCGATGTAGCTCAGTTGGTAGAGCAGGACTTTCGTAAAGTCAAGGTCGGTGGTTCGATTCCACTCATCGGCTTAATTTCTTTATGGCTAAATTCCGTGAAGTTTTAAAAAATCGTAACTTTTTTTTATTATGGCTTGGGCAGATTATCTCCCAGATGGGGGATAGGCTGGGGCAAATGGCTTTGATTGGGTTTGTTTACCTGCGTTCGCCCGGCTCAACACTGCAGATTGCCAAAATCCTGTCTTTTACCATCATTCCGGTATTCCTTATCGGGCCTTTAGCCGGGGTTTATGTGGATCGTTGGGACAGGCGCAAGACAATGTATATCTGCGACTTCCTGCGCAGCCTGTTGGTTTTAGCCATCCCCTTGTTCTTATTTTACGCTAAGAACTTAACCTTGATTTACCTGCTTATTTTTATCGCTTTTTCTATCGGCAGATTTTTTGTACCGGCGAAACTCTCCATTATTCCGGATTTAGTGGATAATAAAGACTTGTTGGTTGCTAACACTCTGATTAACACTTCCGGGATGATTGCGGCGGTCTTGGGGTTTGGAATAAGCGGGGTGCTGGTAGAGAAACTTGGGGCCAAAAGCGGTTTTTATCTGAACTCCCTGACTTTTCTGGTTTCGGCGGCATTTATTTTTCTGATCTCCAAGAAATTTACCGCGGCGCCAAGCTTTGAGGAGGTAGGCAAAGAGATCGTTGAGGTAATCAGGAAATCCGTTTTTCAGGAGATCAAAGAGGGCATTCTTTATTTTATCCATACCAAGGATATCCGTTTTACCGCCGCGATTATCTTTGCGCTTTGGTCGGCATTAGGCTCGGTTTATGTAGTGATCATTGTTTTTGTGCAAAAGACTTTGCATTCGGCAACCAAGGACCTGGGGCTCTTGGTGATGTTTTTGGGGATCGGTTTATTCCTGGGTTCTTTGGTTTATGGAAAATTCGGACAGCGTATTTCGCATTACAAAATAATTTTTGTTTCCCTGGTCCTCAGTGGTATAATGTTAACCATCTTTGCCCTGGGAATACATTATTTTCCTAATTTTCTCCTGGCCGCGCTTCTGGCTTTAGGCTTGGGATTAATTGTTTCTCCGATAATGATCGCCTCTAATACCATTATCCATAATGTCAGTGACAATGAAATGCTGGGCAAGATTTTCAGTTCTCTTGAGATAGTCATGCACCTGGGTTTTATTTTATTCATGTTTATCAGCAGTATCCTTGCCGAAAAGTTTTCGCCCTTATTAATCCTGGTTATTGTCGGTTCCCTGCTAAGCTTACTGGGTTTAGTAAGCTTATTTTTTAATCGAAAGGTGGCATGGTTAGATTAGCGGAAAACAAACATTATTCAGAAAATAAGGCAATTGAAAAATTGCCGCTTCCTCAAAAGGTATACCTTCCTTTAATCCAGCATCTGGGAAAAATCTGTAATCCTGAAGTAAAAGCCGGTGATACGGTTAGCCTTGGGCAGAGAATTGCCAGTGTCGCAGCCCATGTCTATGCGCCGATCCATGCTTCGCTATCCGGAAAGGTGATCGCTATACAGGATTGGCCGCACCCTGTTTTGGGCCGGGCTAAGGCAGTGGTTATCGAAGGGGATGGCCGGGATGATCAATCGCTATTTGGCCTAAAAGGGCAGCAAGAGGTAGATAAGCTTGCTCCGCAAGATATTCGCAAAATTGTTTTAGATGCCGGGATCGTGGGCATGGGCGGGGCAAGCTTTCCTACGCATATAAAACTTAATCCCCCGCAGCCGGTAGATACCCTGATTATTAATGGCGCGGAGTGCGAGCCGTATTTAACCGCGGATGCCCGGTTAATGGTTGAGAAGACCGCGGAAATATCCTTAGGCATTAATTTGGCCGCCAAGTGTTTGGGGGTGCAAAAAATTTATATTGGAATAGAGGCAAATAAACCTGAAGCTATAGAGGCTTTCTCCAAAATCTCAGGGATTAAGATTAAGGTCCTCAAGCCGGAGTATCCTCAAGGCGGAGAGAAACAATTAATTCAGAATATATTAGGCAAGGAGATTCCCCGCGGCAAGCTGCCTTTTGATATCGGGGTTGTGGTTCAAAATGTAGCTACGGTTTACGCGATTTATGAGGCGGTTTATCAAGGCAAGCCTTTGATTGAACGGATCGTCACGGTTACGGGAAGCTGTGTGCAAAACCCCAAGAACCTGCTGGTGCGTTTAGGCACACCGATAAAGAATTTGATTGAATTTTGCGGTCCGCTAAAAAAGGAGCCGGCAAAAATTATTATCGGCGGGCCGATGATGGGTATTGCCCAGTATACGGATGAGGTGCCCATAATCAAATCCAGCGGCGGCTTATTGCTGATGAATAAAAAAGAGGCCAAAGTTTTAGAGGAGGATCCTTGTATCCGCTGCGCGGCCTGCGTTCGCGGCTGCCCGGTGGGATTAATGCCTTGCCAGATTAATCTGGCTTCCGAGAAAACACTTTGGAATTTAGCTAAAGAGTATGGAGCCCTTGATTGCATCGAATGCGGCATCTGTAATTTTGTCTGCCCTTCCAACCGCAGGTTATTGCAGACGATTAAAAGGGCAAAGTTAGAGGTAATCAAATAAGATGAAAGAAATGGCCCGTTACGGTTTTATTCTGGCGCTTATTTGTACAATTGCCGCGGGGTTATTAGCCGCAGCTAACGCCCTTACTCGGCCTAAGATCCTTGCTCAAGCCATATTAGAAGAACAGTCAGCGCTTAAAGAGGTGATGCCGGCTGCAGCCAGGTTTACGGCAGTTAAGCCTGATGTGGAGAAGCAAACTTTGTATTATAAGGCATTCGATAGCCAGGATAAGCTGATCGGTTTTGTTTTTAAGGCCAGTGGAAAAGGTTATTCCAGTGTTGTTGAGACCTTGGCCGGAATTTTTCTGGATGATAAAATCAGCGCTATAAAAGTCATTTCGCAAAATGAGACTCCGGGCTTAGGGGTGCGGGTAACTGAAAATAAATTTACCGGCCAATTTAATAACCGCAATAGCCTGGATTTATCCGGGGTGCAGGCAATTACCGGAGCAACGGTTTCCAGCCGCGCGATAATGGATTCAGTGATGAAAAAGGCGCGGGAAATAAAAGAGTTGATAAAAAATGAAAGATAAACTTATAGTTTCAGGCTCTCCACATATCCATAAGGAAGAATCCATCTCCCGGATTATGTGGACAGTGGTGGCTAGTGTTATCCCTGCCGGAATCGCGGGTATAATTATATTTGGATTAGATGCTTTATGGGTAACCTTAGTCGCGGTTGCCACCGCAATATTAACCGAATTGGCATTTGAGATATGGACCAAGAGGAAGATTACGATTTTTGACGGTTCGGCTGTAATTACCGGAATACTCTTAGCCTACAATCTTCCGCCGAATGTACCCTTGTGGCTGCCGATAGTCGGGGCGGTATTTTCAATCGCCATTGGTAAACAGGTCTTTGGCGGTATCGGCCAGAATATTTTTAACCCGGCATTAGTGGGCAGGGTTTTTCTGATGGCCTCCTGGCCAAAATATATGACCACTTTTGCCAAACCGTTTAGCTGCGATGCCGTAACCGGCGCTACTCCTTTGGCGTTGCTTAAAGAAGGTAAGCTGTTGGAACATATCTCATATCTGGATTTGTTTCTGGGCAAGCGCGGCGGATGTATCGGTGAAGTTTGTATTTTGGCGCTGTTGATTGGCGCCGCATTTCTTTTCATCCGGGGTTATATTACCTGGCATATACCGGCAACTTATATTTTTACTACCGCCGCCTTTACCTATATTTTTGGAGCCCCGCAGCTTTTTCACGGCGACTGGCTATTCCATATATTAAGCGGCGGATTGATCCTGGGAGCGTTTTTTATGGCTACCGATTATGTGGCTACTCCGTTGACTGCCAGAGGTCAGCTGATTTTTGGCGTGGGGTGCGGCTTGCTTACGGCGATTATCCGGCTTTGGGGCGGGTATCCTGAAGGGGCTTCATATGCCATATTGATGATGAACGCGGCAACGCCCTTTATTGACCGTTATACCAGAAACAGGATTTACGGGACAAGATGAAAAATTTCATTAAAGATTTTACTAAAGGCATCATCCGGGAGAATCCCACCTTTGTCCTGGTCTTAGGGTTATGCCCGACGCTGGCAGTATCCGTATCCGTAGCTAACGGTATTGGCATGGGGATTGCCGCGACCTTTGTGCTTCTGGGTTCAAGTTTAATTGTTTCATTAGTCAGGGATTTTATTCCCGACAAGATCCGGATACCCTGTTATATCGTCATCATTGCCACCTTTGTTACGATTGCCGAATTATGTATGAAGGCTTACAGCCCGGTATTGGACCGGGCTTTAGGTATTTATGTCCCGCTGATCGTGGTTAACTGTATAGTTTTAGGCCGCGCGGAAGCATTTGCCTGCAAGAACAATTTCAGAAGTTCATTCTGCGACGGTTTAGGAATGGGGGTAGGTTTTACTTTGGCGCTCCTTCTCATTTCAGCGATCCGGGAATTTTTGGGTTCAGGCCAGATATTAGGCCATACCCTGATTAAAGGATTTGAACCGGTATTTGTTTTTGGCATGCCTTCAGGGGCTCTTTTAGTCATTGGTTTATTGCTGGGATTCTTTAATTTTTTAAAAAATAGGAAAACATGAACCTTCAGGAATTTCTGACCATCTTTATTTCCGCGGTATTTATTTATAACGTTATCCTTTCCCGTTTCTTAGGGCTGTGTTCTTTTATCGCTATTTCTAAAGAGACTAAGCCGGCGCTGGCAATGAGTTCGGCGGTAATGTTTGTGATTGTGATGTCCTCTGCGATTACCTGGTTTGTTTACCGTTTCCTGCTTTTGCCGCTTAATCTTAGTTATTTACGCACTATTTCATTTATTTTAGTTATTGCTGCTTTTGTCCAGTTTGTGGAAATGGTGGTGAAAAAGGCCAGCCCGCAGCTTTATCGGGCATTCGGAATTTATCTGCCGTTGATTACCGTCAACTGCGCGGTTTTAGGCGTGGCAGTATTAAATATCGACATGTTTTTTGTAAATGGCAAGGCAGTTGCGGGGAGTTTTTATTATTCTGTTTTCCAGGGAGTATGTGTGGGCTTAGGCTATACTTTAGCCATGCTGTTAATGTCCGGGATAAGGGAGAGGCTGGAGCTTTGCAATATTCCAAAATCCCTAAAGGATTTCCCCCTGGCTTTTATCATTGCTTCAATTTTAAGTTTAAGTTTTATGGGTTTTAGCGGGTTTAAATTTTAATACGATGGAAATCTTAATTGCGATTTTAGTTTTAGGTTCTCTGGGGTTATTGTTTGGCATCGGCCTAGCGATTGCCTCAAAGAAATTAGCAGTCCAGGTAAACCCGAAACTGGAAGAAGTCAGCCACCTGTTACCCGGAGCAAATTGCGGGGCTTGCGGAAATCCCGGATGTTTTGGTTTTGCCGAAAGCCTGCTGGCAGGCAAGACTACTTTAGAAAGCTGCCGGGTTTGCAATGAAGAGGTAAAAGAAAAGATTGCCAAGATCCTGGGACTTGCACTTGAAAAACAAACTAAAAAGATTGCTACTTTACATTGTAACGGCGGTATAAGAGTTAAAGATAAATATTTGTATAATGGCGTTGATGATTGTATTGCCGCAAACCTGGTTTTAGGCGGGCAGAAGTCATGCGTTTATGCTTGTCTTGGTTTTGGCACCTGCGTAAAGGCCTGTCCGTTTGGGGCCATCACGATGTCAGCTGAAAAATTACCGGTAGTGGATAAAGTTAAATGCCGCTCTTGTAATAAATGCGTACTGGTTTGCCCAAAGAAATTATTTTCACTGGTATCGGTAACCTATGCTGTTTATGTTGCCTGTAGTTCGCATGATTTAGGCAGGGATGTTAAAAGCGTCTGTCCTGTGGGTTGTATCGCCTGTAAATTATGCGAGAAGACCTGCAGGTTTGATGCTATCCATGTCATCGATAACCTGGCGGTCATCGATTACCATAAATGCACTTCCTGTAAAGAGTGTGTTCCAGTTTGCCCCACTAAAACAATAAGGATAAGAGAATGAGCAAGTCCGGGGTAAATTTAGCGATATTCGCTTCCGGTTTCGGGAGTAATTTTTCGGCAATTATTAAAGCGGTAAAGCAGAATGAGATTAAGGCGAAGTTGGTAATTTTGGTTTGTGATCAACCTGAGGCTTTGGTGATTAAGCGGGCGCAAAAAGCTAAAGTCCGGATAGTTCTGATCAGGCGCGAAGATTTTACCAGCCGCGCTGATTTTGAAGAAGCGATAATCCAAAGATTAAGAAACTACAAGATAGATTTAATTGCCTTGGCCGGGTTTATGCGCATACTTAGCGCCTCTTTTGTAAAGCTTTACCATAACCGCATCATGAATATCCACCCGTCGTTGCTTCCTGATTTTAAGGGGGCTTGTGCGATAAAAGATGCTTTTAACCATAAAGCGGCCTCAACCGGGGTTACGGTGCATTTTGTTGACGAGGAAGTGGATAACGGGCCGATTATCCTGCAGCAGGAAGTAGCCATAACCAAGAATGATACCTTGGTTTCGCTTGAGAAGAAAATCCATTCCGTGGAGCACAAGCTTTATCCCGAGGCAATCAGGTTATTTATCAGCGGTAAAATAAAGCCTATTCCTTAGAATCGGCAAATACCGCTTTTTGGTTAAGGATGGCCCTTGTTCCGGTTGCCAAATTCGTCATTTCCGCAAGGATAAAATCCTTAAATCCATAGGTATTCAAAGTATAGGCAGCTATCTTCAAGACTTCTTTATCAATATCCGCGTTTTTTTCAACTTCCGGTTTTTGAAATTTTAATTTTATCCGGCCCTGAATCTGATTAGCGATGAATTCTTCCAAAGTTATCTCCCGGTAATCCAGGTGGTTACCCTCTTTATCGCCGATAATTTGCGCTGAAATTGCCGTATCCTGGACAATGCGGTGCTGGTATTCGCTCTGGGAAATCAGCCCGTAGGATAGTTTTTTCAAATCCATTAAATAAAAAACCTGTTTTATCTCCAAGCCGTTTTTGATATCCGCGGTAACAATGCAGAAAAATAAAGGCTTGTCCTTTTTTGAGTTATCCATGCTAAAAAGCACCCTGCGGATAACCTGCAGCACATCAAAGATTTTTTCATTAACGGATTTATCTATTGCTATCTCCTGTTGTTTTTCCTTCTCCGCGGTGGGCTTAATAAGATAATTTACTTTTAAAATTTTTTCATTAAGAGAGTTCTTTTGGTCTTCTAATAAGAACCTTTCGATGTACTTCTCCGGTTTGGCGGGTTTAGAGACCATATCTTCAAGCGGCAGATATACCCAAAGAGTGTTGCCGGCCAGCCGGGTTGAGAGATCAAGTTTGTATTCTTTTTTGCAGATATCTTTAACTGCCTGAGTTATGTCTTCTTTTAAAAATGAGGGGCTGACTGAGGAGTTACAGGCGGATAAGAATAAGACAAAAGGAAGGATCTTAAGGCCGGCTTTTACCAAACTCTTTGAAAATAGCTTCGATTTCATCATAGTTAAGTTCGCCTTTTGCCACCAGTTCCTTGGCCAGCCGGTCCATGAGGGGTTCTTCTTTTTTAAGCAGTTTGGTTACTTCTTCAAGGCAGGTATTTAATATATCTTGGACATCAGCATCAAGCTTGGCTTTAATATCTTCAGATATTTTATCAACAATCTCCCAGTTGCCCAGGAACCCGCTTTTGCCCATACCGCAAACCCAGACCATATTGTGGGCATGGTGCATGGCGCTGGAGAAGTCTCCATATACGCCGCTGGTTGTCGCGTTATATTTAATTTTTTCAGCAGCGTAGGAACCCACGCTGATTTTTATTTTAGCCAGCAGGTCATTGGAATCTTCGATGAAAATATCTTCTCTTTCCGGGATCCAGGTTGCCCCGCCGGTTGGCCCGCGCGGAGTAATGGTAATTTTAAAGACATCTTTAGAAGGAGCGAGTATATAGGTGACGATGGCATGTCCTGCTTCATGATAGGCGGTTTGCCATTTTTCCTTTTCGCTTAACCTAACCCGGCGTTTTATACCTAGGGCGATCCTTTCCCGCGCTTCGTCGATTTCTTTCATCGAAACCAATGGATTTTGATTGCGCACGGTAATTAAGGCTGCTTCGTGCACGATGTTGGCGATATCTGCCGGGCTCTGGCCCACAGTAATCCGCGCCAGCCGGTCAATTTTTACATCCTGGGCGTTATATTTTATGTTCCTCAGGTAATAGGCAAAAAGTTTAGCGCGGTCCTCAAGGTTTGGTTTATCCACGATGATCTTGCGGTCAAACCTTCCCGGCCTAAGCAGCGCCGGGTCAAGGTAGGTTTCCAGGGCGTTGGTAGCGCCGATTAAAATAATATTATAATCTTTATCTTTTAGGCCATCCATTTCCACCAGCAGTTGGTTTAAAGTAGTATTATGTTCGGTAGTCCCGCCAAACCCGCGGTCCATAGAGCGCTGCGCGCCGATGGCATCGATTTCATCGATAAAAATGATACAGCCGCCTTCAAGCTCGGCCAGCTGCTGGGCCCTTTTAAAAAGAGAACGCACGCGGCCGGCGCCTACGCCGACAAACATTTCCACAAATTCCGAACCGGACATGGAAATAAAAGGAAGCTTTGTTTCCGTGGCGATTGCCTTGGCCAGGTAAGTTTTTCCGCAGCCCGGGGGCCCCAGCATAAGGATGCCTTTTAGGATTTTTCCTCCGATACGCTGGAGGCTGACGCGGTCGGTAATCAGCTTAACCACTTCCAGGGCTTCTTGTTTGGCTTCATCCATTCCGATAACATCATTCCAGGTAATGCCGATATTGGCTCCGGCAACGGATTTTTTGCTGGTTTGGGAAAATGAAGAAGCCCCGCGTTTAAAATAGAGCCAATACATTAAATACGTGTAAACAAAGCCGAAGATCAGGGCCATGATAATTTGCAAGTATAACTGCAGCGGGATCATCGCTAGCTGTGATTGCCTCAGGTAGGATTCGGATTCATTCCAGGCGCGCAGCCCGATAACCACAAGGCTAACCAAAGATATGGTTAGGGCGGCCAGGAAACCAAAAAGTACGGCTTTTAACCAATGCAGCTTTACGTAAAATCTAAGTTTTTTCCAATTCATAATCGCTCCATTTTTTGATACGAGTACTTAAAAAATAACATATCCGCTACCTTAAGTCAAACCTTTTCTTGACTTAAGAATTTTTGAAGGTATAATTATTGAGTTGTTAAATTTTCTAAAACTTATTGTTAAGGAGAAACTAGCATGGCAAAGATCAAAAAAGTTCTGGCACGGCAAATCCTGGATTCGCGCGGTAATCCCACGGTTGAGGTAGATTGCCTTCTGACAAACGGTATTTTAGGCCGCGCCGCGGTTCCCTCCGGAGCTTCTACCGGAGATAATGAGGCTTTGGAATTAAGGGATAATGATAAGACCAGGTATTTAGGTAAGGGGGTATTAAAAGCAGTTGCTAATGTGAATACCATAATCAATCCCGCGATCAAAGGCCAGACAGCGGATTTTGCCAAGATCGATAAGCTTTTGATTAAACTGGATGGTACGGAATTTAAATCCAAACTCGGAGCAAATGCCATTCTAGGGGTTTCTATGGCAGTGGCTAAGGCCGCCGCGCTTGCTAAGAAGCAGCCTCTTTATAGATTTTTAGGCAAAGATAAGGCAAAAATCTTACCGATCCCGTTAATGAACATTTTAAACGGCGGTATGCACGCTGATAACAACCTGGATATCCAGGAGTTCATGATTATGCCCCAAGGCGCTCCCACTTTTTCCGATGCCCTGCGCCTGGCAACCGAGGTTTTTCATAATCTAAAATCAATCCTTAAATCTAAAAAACTTTCCACATCCGTCGGAGATGAGGGCGGTTTTGCTCCCAGCCTTAATTCCAATGAAGAGGCGTTAAGCTTAATCATCGAGGCGATAAAAAAAGCCGGGTATGTCCCCGGCCGCGATATTTCTTTAGCCTTGGATTGCGCTGCCAGTTCTTTCTGCAAAGACGGCAAATATACCTTTGAAGGCTCGGTGAAAACTTCCGCGGATTTAATCGCTATTTATGAAGGATGGCTTTTGAAATACCCTATTTTGTCTATCGAAGACGGGCTCTCCGAGCATGATTGGAGCGGCTGGCAGGAGATGACCAAAAGAATCGGCGCTAAAGTACAGCTGGTGGGGGATGATATTTTTGTGACTAATCCCAAGATATTCAAAAAAGGGATTGCGGAAAATATAGGCAATGCTATACTGATTAAGGTTAATCAGATTGGCACGCTTTCGGAAACGCTTGAGACAATCGCGATTGCCAAAAAGAATAAATATAACGCTATAATTTCGCATCGTTCCGGCGAGACCGAAGACACAACTATCGCCCAGCTGGCGGTAGCCACCGGCGTGGGCCAGATAAAAACCGGTTCTTTGTCCCGCACCGACAGGATCTGTAAATATAACGAGCTCTTAAGGATTGAAGAGGAGCTGGGTAAAAAAGCAATTTACGCGGGGAAGACTTGGAAGAGATAAATGCTCTCCACGCTGAGAAGGTCATTTTGGCTTTTTGGGTTCGCAGTTTTGCTGCTGGTTTTATTCCTGCCGGGTTATACAAAGCTGCAGGAATCAAGGATTAAGAATCGCAAGCTGGAAGAGAATTTCCGCAAGATGGCAGTTGAAAACTACCTTTTGCAGGAAGAGCTCAAGCGGATTGAAAATGATCCGGTTTATCAGGAAAAGATCGCCCGGGATAAGATGGGCGTGGTAAGAAAAGGGGAGATCCCGATTAAGATCTTCTCCGAGAAGAAAAGATAAAGTCTCGCTTTTTTAAAGCGATCAATGGTATAATATAGTTGTTCTTTAAAAAGTTTCGCGGGGTGGAGCAGCCTGGTAGCTCGCAAGGCTCAATTTTGGGCTCTTCAGCCGGTAACGGTTGAAGGATAACCTGTCAAATTCGGTGAAGCCTTAATTTGCAAAGGTAATACCGAGCCAAGTTCGCCAATATTTGTGGTGAAAAGGTGTAGAGACTAAACGGCAGGGGCCCGCCATAGGATTTTGGCGGGTCAAGATATAGTCCAGACTACGAATCCACTATTTGTGGAGCAGCGTAAGCTGAAGTAGCAAGCATAACCTTGAGGTCGTCCGTTCAAATCGGGCCCCCGCAACCAACTAAACCCGCTTTAAAGAGCGGGTTTTTTTGTTATTATTTTTTAAATGAAGATGGTATAATTAAAACCTATGAGCCCGCAGAGAATCTTAAAAACAAAAATCGGAGAGATGTTAATCGAGCGCGGTTTGATATCCAAAGAACAGCTGTCTACGGCATTAGCGCAGCAGAGAGAAAAAGGCGGCTACCTCAGTCAGCATCTTATAGCGTTAGGTTTTGTAAGCGAGGTACATATAGCTGAGTGCCTTGCCAGCCAATATGGTTTTGCGTATCTGCCCTTAGACAGGTATCAGATTTCCCCCCAAACGTTAAAAATTATACCATTTAAATTAATTAATATTTATTCACTCCTTCCGATAGAGAAAGCAGGGAATTCTTTAGATGTAGTTATGGCTGACCCGTTGAATGAAGGTGTTATCGATATGCTTAAACATATCAGCGGCTGCGATATCGAAGTTTTTATCAGCACATACAGCCAGATAAGGCAGGCAATAGATACTTATTTTCATGCTGAAATGCAAGATACCAGCCTGGGCAGGCTTGATGCGGTGGAATTGATCAAGGAGGATATGCTTGAGTCATTCATCCAGGTTAAAGATTACGGCAGTGGCAGGGAAAAGAGGAGATATAAGAGGAAGGATGTAGACCTGGATATGGTCTATTTCTTGCAAAACAAAAGTTATAAAGCAAAAATAAAAAATATCAGCTACGGCGGGCTTTTGTTTACCTGCGAATTATTTATACCTATAGAAAAAAATATCTACACAAATATTGTCTGTAGGATCCTTACGCAGAATGTGGATATCAGCGCCGTAGTCCAGGTGATCAGGGTGGAAAAAACAGGGGAAACCCAGTATAGCATCGCAGGTTTTTTTAATTTCATCACCGATGACGACAGGATGAAACTTACATTATTGCTGCAGCAGTAAATAAACATTCCTTTACTGCCTTTTAATATTAGTGATATAATTTGGTTAAAGTTATCCGGGCTTTTTTATGGAATTAACAGGAGGCCTGACAGGCTTTTTGAAATGATTAATAGAAGGAATTATGTACGTTATATTATGGAGGTAAAGGTATCTGTTAAGAGTGAAGGAGACGCTTCCAAAACCATGGTCGGAGAGGTATTGGATCTTAGCTCTATAGGATGGGGGGCCATTTTTAAAGAAAGTATTGCCATAAATACCATTATTCAGTTTGATTTAACCTCAAATTTTTTAGATGAGCATCTGGAAGGCAAGGCTAAAATCGTCCACGTGAGCCAGCAGAGAGAATCCGGCGGTAAAGGTTTCAGGATAGGCGTGGAGTTTATCCAAGTCGATAAAGGGATTGTTTCCAGATTTATCAGCGAGAAACAAAGAATAGCCCGGCAGGAGCAAATAAGGGTACTGGAGGTAGAAAGAAAAAAGCAGCAATCGCAAGGTTCAGATATCGGGCCTTTCTAGCTGCGGGTAGCATATAAATAAAAGAATCGCTTAGCAGGGAGAGAAGGATGAGAAAAGCCCTTGTTTTATTGTGTTTAGGATTAATCGGATGCGCAACATCTGCAAAGGAAACGCCGGTAGTTCCGGTATTTAGTGAAATGGAGATGGATAAGATTATTTCCACTTTTAGCGAAACAATAAAAAACAATCCCAACTATACCGGGGCTTATTACAACAGAGCAATGGCTTATTTTCATAAAAATAACTATGCGCAATGCTGGCAGGATGTCCACAAAGCAGAATCATTGGGTTTGAAATTTAGCGCTAATTTTCTAGCATCATTGAGAAAATCTTCGGGAAGGCAAGAGTAAATCCCTCCGATGGACGTAGACAAGCCGAAAGAAGCAATGAGAAAGAATAATTTATATATATTTACGGATGAAGCGGGTAGTTTTAAGTCATTCTCCGCGGATAAGCTAAAAAGCCTGTATTTGCCGCTTTGTAACCAAGTTTTAATGTCATCCATTTCTCCGGATTTACACGGAGATATAAAAAGCGGCCAGAACAGCTTTCTGCTTGAACCGGTTTCTCGGATCAACCTTTCTCTCTCCAGGGCCTCAAGGAATTTTTGGGTCTATATCAATCAAGATAAAATCTGGTCGGCTACCGGTGTTTCTAAAAACCAAAAGCAGCTCCAGCAGGATAAATTTTGGCTGGAGGCCGGCCAGCTTTGGCAGCGGATCAGCCGGGAAAATAAAAATATCGGATTAAAATCCTCAATTTTGTCTTTTGTACCCGCAGGCCCTGATGCGCTGGAGGTAATGCAGGTTACCCTTACCAATATCAGCAAAAAAAAGATCAGCTTTATTCCTTACGCGGCGATACCTTTATACTGCCGCAGTGCCGATAATTTACGGGATCACCGGCATGTAACTTCGCTGCTTACCAGAATTAAAGAAGAGAAGTATGGGATTAAAGTCAAGCCAACATTGCTTTTTGATGAATCCGGCCATAAGCCGAATCATACGGTTTATTTTGCGGCCGCTTGCGATAATCAGGAAAGACCGCCGCGGTATATTTACCCTACTCAGGAGAGCTTCTGCGGCGAGTCCGGGGACCTGGAAGCTCCGGAAGCTGTTTTTAAAAACAAGCTTCCTCGGAAAATATCGATTCAAGGTAGAGAGCCGATGGCCGCACTGCGTTTTACCGAAGTCACTTTGTCTCCCGGAGCCCAGGCAACTTACATTATTGTTATGGGGCTCAGCCAGAAGGACTCTAATCTAAGCTCCCTGATAAAAAAATTTGGCCAAAGCGCCAAAGTAGCCGCGCATTTTGAAAAAACTAAAAATTTCTGGCAGGGGCAGTCCAAGCTCCTGGATATTTCCAGCGGCAATAAACATTTCGACAATTGGTTGCGCTGGGTAAATATTCAGCCGGTGTTGCGAAAAATATTCGGCTGTTCATTTTTGCCGGATTTTGATTATGGAAAAGGCGGCCGGGGATGGCGCGACCTCTGGCAGGATTGCCTGGGGCTTATTTTAAATAACCCGCAGTCAGTGCGGCAGCTTTTAATCGATAATTTTTACGGGGTCAAGATCGATGGCTCTAACGCCACGATTATCGGCAAAAAACCGGGTGAGTTCATCGCCGACCGTAATAATATCAGCCGGGTGTGGATGGACCACGGAGTCTGGCCTTTGCTCACCCTGGATCTGTACATTCAGGAAACCGGGGACCTGGGAATCCTATTCGAATACGCGGCTTATTTCAGGAACCATCAAATAAACCGCGGCCGGGATATCGATTACCAATGGAACGCCTCCTATGGTCAACAACTAAAGACAAAATCCGGGAAAATTTATCAGGGTACTATTTTAGAGCATTTGCTGGTGCAGAACCTGGCGCAGTTTTATAATGTCGGCGCGCACAACCATGTCCGGTTGGAAGGCGCGGATTGGAATGACGGCCTGGATATGGCCAAAGAGAACGGAGAAAGCGCGGTCTTTTCTTCGATGTACGCGCAGAATCTTTCGACTTTAGCGCGACTGGCGCTTAAATGCGGCGCAAAAAGCCTGGAGGTTGCCGAAGAGTTAAAAATTTTATTTACTGATTTTGATTATCAAAACATAGCGCAGAAACACAAGATACTGGAAAAATATTTTTCTAAAACTAAAGAAAATATTTCCGGCAAAAAAATCCGCCTGGAGGCGGTTGTATTGAGCCGCCTCTTAAACAAAAAATCCCTTTGGATGAGGAAACATATTCAGAAGAGCGAGTGGTTGAAAGAAGGGTTTTTTAACGGATATTACGATAATTGTAAAAGGAAGGTGGATGGTAAAAGAGGAAATCTCTTGCGGATGACTTTGACCTCCCAGGTGTTCCCGATTATGAGCGGCGTAGCCAGCCCCGGGCAGATCAAGAAAATTTTAGCCAATGTTTACCGGTATTTATATGATGAACCTGTTGGGGGAATTCGTTTGAATACCGATTTTAAGAAAGAGCAGCATGATTTAGGCCGGGCATTTTCTTTTGCTTACGGAGATAAGGAAAATGGCGCGGTGTTTAGCCATATGGTAGTGATGTTTGCCTATGCCTTATATAAACAGAGTTATTCTCAAGAAGGATGGAGGGTTTTAAGTTCGCTATATAAAATGGCAGCCAATACCGCACGCAGCAAGATCTATCCCTGTCTGCCGGAATATTTTGACCTTAGCGGCCGGGGGATGTACAGCTATCTTACCGGTTCAGCCAGTTGGTTTATGCTTACTTTACTTACCCAGTCATTTGGAATCAGGGGGTTTGATGGGGATCTGCTTATTGAACCAAAGCTTTCCGCTGAACAATTTAAATCCGTTGATAAATTAAGCATCAGCCGTGTTTTTGCCGCAAGAAAGCTAAAAATAGTTTTCCTGAATCCTAAACGCCTGGGAGCGGGGAAATACCGCATCAAGCGTTTCCTGCTCAACGCGGAACAGTTACCGATCGAAGAAACCAGCCGGATAGTTGTGTCCAGAGAAGTTATTACCAGCTTACCGAAAGAAAAGCTTAATATAATTCAAGTACATCTAGGTTAATATGTACGCGGGTCCTGCCGATGACTGTTTTTCGGCCACCTGAAGTGGCCGCAAATCCAGTCATCGTCACCCGCTAATGGTATCCTGATACAATATTTTTGCTTTACAAGATATGCTAATGCCGTTATAATGTTTTCCGTTATCAATTTATTAAAAAGGAAAATAGATGAAAAATAAAGTCTTAAAATTGGGTTTACCTAAGGGCAGCCTTCAGGAATCTACTTTTAGGATGCTCAAGAAGGCCGGATTTAACGTCAACCTTCCCAGTTCGCGTTCTTATATCCCGTCGATAGATGATGTCGAAATCCAGGCAACTTTACTGCGGGCACAGGAGATGTCGCGCTATGTCCAGGACGGAGCTCTTGATTGCGGGATTACCGGCAACGACTGGATTCTTGAGAATAAATCCGATGTCGTCAGGATCGCGGATTTAACTTATTCCAAACAGAGCTTAAATAAAGTCCGGTGGGTTTTAGCCGTGCCGCAGGATTCCGGGATAAAAAAAGTCAAAGATTTAAACGGAAAGCGGGTGGCAACCGAATTGGTCAATGTCGCCAAAGATTATTTCCGGAAAAATAAAGTTAAAGTAGAGGTGGAGTTTAGCTGGGGGGCAACGGAGGTCAAGGTCAGCGCGGGTTTAGTTGATGCCATCGTTGAACTTACCGAAACCGGCAGTTCCCTGAGAGCCAATAAATTAATCGAGATTGCCACCCTTTGCGAATCGATCACCCAGTTTATCGCCAATAAGAGCGCTTACCAGGACAGTTGGAAGAAGGCCAAAATGGAACAGATTGCCCTGCTTTTAAAAGGGGCAATTGCCGCTGAAGAAAAAGTCGGCTTAAAGATGAATGTAAAAAAAGAAAATCTTAAAGCAGTCTTAGCCAGGCTTCCGGCATTAAAAAAACCCACAATTTCCGGCTTAAGTGATGACGGTTGGTTTGCCATCGAGACAATTATCGACGAGAAAGTTGTCCGGGTGCTTAT
The DNA here is from genome assembly GCA_028716245.1 of Candidatus Omnitrophota bacterium. Classification (NCBI taxonomy): domain Bacteria; kingdom Pseudomonadati; phylum Candidatus Omnitrophota; species Candidatus Omnitrophota bacterium. Next base: position 266,114 of record JAQUQW010000002.1, read on the forward strand.
TCCCGCGTTAAAAGCGGCGGGTGCCTGCGGGATCATTGAATATCCGTTGAATAAGGTTATTTACTAATCATAAGGAGATGTAGTTATGCCTTGCGGAAAGAAAAGAAAGAGACAGAAGATCAAAACCCATAAGCGTAAGAAATTACGCCGTCGTCTTCGTCACTTGAAGAAAAGAGCTTGGGGTGGTAAAGGTTAAATATCTTATCAGTGTAATCTGCCTTTGTCTTGCATTGGCCCTAACGGCATATCCTGTAGGCGCCTCAAATACAGATAGCGATGAAGCCAGGAGTTTAAGCCACTATATCCTGGGGGTTTATTATGACGACCTGGGAGATTTAGACAAGGCGATCCAAGAATATAAGAAAGCCCTTGCAGCCGACCCCAACAGCGCTTTATTACATTTAAATCTGGCATCAGTTTTCATTAAGAAGGACAAGACGGCTCTGGCAATTGAGCAGCTTAAGCAGTCTATCGGGCTTGCTCCCGAAGCCATTGAGCCGCATGTGATATTGGCGCTGGTTTACGCGGCGCAAAATAAAGCGGATCTGGCTACCCAGGAATATACGCTGGCGCTTAAAAACGCCGCTAGACTCCAACCCAAGAACATTGAAATTTACAAAAGCTTAGGCGTAATTTACCTGCAGCAAAAGAAATTAAAGGAAGCGGAAGGGATTTTTAAATTGATTGCGGGTATGGATCCGGCGGACCCGCAGGCGCATTTTTATTTAGGCAGTATTTATTTTGATTTAAAGGACAATCCTTCCGCAGAAAAAGAGCTTAATACCGCGTTAAAATTAAAGCCGGATTATCATGAAGCCCTGAATTTCCTGGGTTATTTTTATCTGGAACAGGATAAAAATATTAACCGGGCAGGCCAGCTGATCAGGAAGGCTTTGGTTTCTGAGCCGGAGAACGGCGCTTATATTGACAGCCTGGGATGGTTTTATTTCAAAAAAGGCAAGTTTAAAGACGCGCTGCGTGAATTGGAAAAAGCAGCTTCCTTGTTAAGCGACCCGACGATCTATGATCATCTGGGGGATACTTACCTTAAGCTCGGTGACCGCAACAACGCAAAATTAAACTGGGAGAAATCCCTGAAATTAGATTCTACGCAGGAAAATATAAAATCAAAACTGCTTAAGCTCACCAATAATGGCAAATAAACAATTAACCATCGAGGAGTTAGAAGCCAAAGCCAAAGTAACCCGGCGTTTAATTATTCAAATGCTGGCCAAGGCCGGCTCAGGGCATCCCGGAGGCAGCCTCTCAGCCGTGGATTTGATTACCGCGCTATATTTTAATGTTTTACGTTTTAATCCCCGCGATCCGCAATGGCCGGACCGCGACCGTTTCCATATGTCTAAAGGCCACTGCTGCCCGCTTTGGTATGCGGTATTGGCCCAAGCCGGTTACTTTGCGGAAGAAAAATTATTTACTTTGCGGCAATTAGGTTCAATTCTTCAGGGGCATCCTGATCGTAAAACACCGGGTGTTGAATCGGCATCCGGTTCTCTTGGCCAGGGGCTTTCGATTGCTTTAGGGATGAGCCTGGCCGCAAAAATAGATAAAAAAGATTACCGGGTTTATGTTTTATTGGGCGACGGAGAAATTCAGGAGGGCAATATCTGGGAGGCAGCGATGGCTTGCGGGCATTTTGGCTGCAGCAATATTTGCGCTATCCTGGATGCCAACGGCTGCCAGATCGACGGAAGATGCGAGGATATCATGGGCCTGGAGCCTTTGGCGGCTAAATGGCAGGCATTCGGCTGGCATGTCCTGGAGATCAACGGCCATGATATGCGCCAGATTTTAGCGGCTTATGAAGAGGCCAAAACAATCAAAGATAAACCGACAATAATTATTGCCCGCACGGTTAAAGGTAAAGGTGTATCTTTTATGGAAGGGGTAATTGGTTTTCATGGCCGGGCGCCTACTCCGGAAGAGGCCCAGAGGGCCTTAAAGGAATTAGCATAATGTCAGAGCAACTTTATCAGCGGGATATTTACGGCCAGATCCTAGTTAAGCTGGGTTCATTGAATAAAGATATTGTGGTTTTGGATGCCGATCTCTCCAGTTCTACCCGCACCAATCTTTTTGCCAAGCAATTTCCGGATAGATTTTTTAATCTTGGAGTAGCTGAACAGAATATGATGGCAACCGCGGCGGGATTAGCCAGCTGCGGCAAGACGGTTTTTGTTTCCACCTTTGCCGTATTTGCTTCCGGCCGCGCCTGGGATCAGGTAAGATTAGCCATAAGTTACAATAATTTTAATGTTAAGATTGTCGCCACCCACGCCGGCATTACCGTTGGACCGGATGGGGCCAGCCATCAGGCTTTAGAGGATATCGCTTTAATGCGCGCCCTGCCGAACATGAATATTATCGTCCCCTGCGACGGGCCCCAGACATCTGACGCGGTGGAGACCGCGGCAAATCATCCTGGGCCTTTTTATGTCCGTTTAGGCAGGTCCAAAGTTGCCACCATCGAGAATAAGGGTGAATTTAAATTTGGCCAAGCCCAGCTAATTTCTGAGGGCAATGATGTGGCTATCATTGCCTGCGGGATTATGGTTTCGGAGGCGTCTTTGGCGGTAAAGAATTTAGCTCAGAAAGGCATAAAAGCGCGCCTGATCAATATGCATTCCATCCGGCCCCTGGATAATGAAGTTATCCTTAAAGCGGCAAAAGAAACCAAGCTGATTATTGCTTGTGAAGAGCATAATATTATTGGAAGTTTGGCTTCTAGCATAGATGAGGTCGTGGCTGAGAATTTTCCGGTGAAGGTGATCCGCGTAGGCATACGTAATCGTTTTGGCCAATCGGGTGAGCCGCAAGAACTTCTAAAAGAATATAACTTGAGCAGTTCGGATATTGAGAAAGCGGTCCTGGCTAATATATAAAAACATAGGCGGCGGAAAAACAGAACCGTCCCCTAGTTTTAAATGAGCACTCTTATTGCCGTTGGTTATTAAATCCTTCGCTAAGTTAAATCTTTATCTGCAAATCCTGAATAAACGCAAGGATAATTTCCATAATTTAAATACTTTATTTTGCCGGATTGATTTAGCCGACACGCTGATCTTTAAAAAGCGCCAAGACGACTTAATTAAAATCAGGTGTAAGAATCCGGGTGTGCCTTCTGATAAAACCAATCTTTGCTGGCGCGCCGCTGAATTACTAAAGCGGGAATTAGATGTAGATTTTGGAATAGATATTGAGATTAGAAAGCGAATACCGGTTGGCGCGGGTTTAGGCGGGGGTTCTTCCAATGCTGCCGGTGTCCTTTTGGGGTTAAACCGGTATTGGAACCTGAATTTACCCAAGGCAAGGCTGGTAAAATTAGGGGCTAAAATAGGCAGCGATGTTCCGTTCTTTCTCTATGATACAAAGTTTGCTTTAGGAAGCCGGCGCGGAGATAAAATTAAACCGCTAACTTCTTTAGGTAAACTCAAGCTTTGGTTTATACTGGTTTATCCCAAAATCAAGGTTTCTACGCCTTGGATTTATCAGAAATTTGATGCTTTTTCTGGATTGACAAGGAGGCGGTGTAATGTTAAAATGTTGACTTCTGAGTTGCGGCAAAAAGGCAAGGGGATGAATGCCCAATGCCTTGTCAACGACTTAGAGATTGTTACCGCTAGCCTTTATCCTGTAGTTAACCAGGTTAAAAAAGCGTTTTCCGGCATAGGGTTAGAAAAAATAATGATGTCCGGAAGCGGGCCGGCAGTATTCGCGCTCTGTAATGGCCGCAAACAGGCTGGAGATTTATGCAGGAAATTAGCTAAAGCGCATAAATCCTGGCAAGTTTTTGTAAGTTCTACGGTTTAACAATCAGGAGGTAGGCGATGGAGGCCACTGAAATCAGGGTGATATTAAAGGATTCTCCGGATAAGAAATTGAAAGCGTATGCCACGGTTACTTTTGATAATGTTTTTGTGGTCAGGGATATTAAGGTGATCGAGGGCAGCGCGGGTTTATTTATTGCCATGCCTTCCCGTAAAGTAAAGCACTCTTGTCCTAAATGCGCCTTTAAAAATGAATTACGCAGTAAATATTGTAACCAGTGCGCCGCTCCTTTGCCGGTTGAAACCAACCTGCAACGCGGTGAAGAGATACCCAGCAGCCAGGCCGAGCATAAAGATATCGCCCATCCGATAACGCAGTCGTTTCGGGAAAATTTGCAGAAAAAAGTTTTAGAGGCTTATGTTCAAGAGAAAGACAAGGTGCATTCCGGTTCTGCCTTGGAGTAATTTTGGGACGTCGTCCAATGGTAGGACATCAGAATTTGGGTCTGACTATCATGGTTCGAATCCATGCGTCCCAGTGATAATATTAGGGGGACGTCCTCTGTGGGGACACCCCTTGCAGGAGGAAGATTTAATTTAGTTAGTAATATAATGGTTACGGTGTGATAGGGTGTCCCCTTGAGGGACGTCCCCCTTGAATATGAAAAAAGAGATTGCGGTAATAATTTTAGCGGCAGGCAAAAGCACGCGGATGAAATCCGAACTGCCCAAGGTATTGCACCCGCTTTGCGGCAGGCCGATGCTGGGTTATGTTTTGGATTTAGTCGCCGGCTTAAAACCAAAACAGGTGGTCGCGGTTTTAGGGTATAAGCATGATCTGGTGCGCAAAATTATCCCTAAAGGGATTAAAATCGCTATCCAGAAGAAACTTAGCGGAACAGCCGACGCGGTCAAAGCGGGGCTGTCGGCTTTAAAAGGTTTTAAAGGCACCGTACTTGTCCTTTACGGAGACAGTCCTCTCCTAAAAAAGGAGACGTTGAAGAAACTCCTGGATTACCATTTAGAGAATGATGTCGATGCCACCTTATTAACCGCAAAACTCAAAAAGCCCTTTGGGTACGGCCGGATTATGCGCGATAAATATTCCAGCATCTGCGGCATCGTCGAAGAAAAAGACGCCGATGAAGTGCAGAAAGATATTAAAGAAATCAATACCGGTATTATGGTTTTTAAAAAAGACAGCTTAGCCGGCAATTTAAAATACATCCGGCCGAATAACCGCAAAAAAGAATATTATTTAACCGACATAATCGAAATTTTAGCTAAAAAAGATTGTCTGGTTGACGGGGTAAGGGCCGAAGACGCCCAGGAAGCTTTGGGGATCAATACCCGCGCGGAATTGACTAAGGCCAATTCCCTTATGCAAAAAACCATTAATGATAAATTAATGCACAGCGGCGTGACTATTTTGGATCCGGCGTCCACCTTTATCAATTTCGGCACTAAAATCGGCATGGATACGGTGATTTATCCCTTTACAGTAATTGAAAGGGGTGTTAAAATTGGGAAGCGTTGTTCAGTAGGCCCTTTCGCGCACCTGCGTGAAGATGTCTCTCTTGGTGATAATGTGAGAGTCGGCAATTTTATTGAAGTGGTGCGTGCCAAAATCGGCGCTAAAACATTCGTTAAACACTTTTCTTATATCGGAGACAGTTCTGTCGGCTCCAGCGTTAATATCGGAGCAGGGACGGTTACGGCTAACTTTGACGGCCTCAAGAAAAATTACACGGTTATTGAGGATAATGTTAGTATTGGTTCAGATACCGTGATTGTTGCTCCGGTAAAAATCGGTAAATTCGCCATTACCGGCGCCGGCTCGGTAATTACTAAGAATATCCCGCAGAGGTCTGTTGCGGTAGGGGTTCCGGCCAGAATTTTAAAGAAACGGGGGAGGTAGGGATGGATAAGCTGGCAATTTTTAGCGGTAACGCAAACCCGGAGTTAGCCTGCGCTATCTGTAAAAATTTAAGGGTAAAATTACAGGATGCTTTAGTTGGCCGCTTCAGCGAAGGCGAAATACGGGTAAAGATCAATGAAAATGTGCGCGGCAAAGACGTTTTTATCGTGCAGCCGACCTGTCCGCCGTCAAATGATAACCTGATGGAATTATTAATTATGATTGATGCTTTGCGCAGGGCAAGCGCCAATAGGATTACCGCGGTCATTCCGTATTTTGGTTATGCCCGCCAGGACCGCAAGGATCAGCCGCGCGTGCCGATTACCGCCAAATTAGTGGCTAATCTTTTGACTACCGCCGGGGCAAACCGGATCCTGACCATGGATTTACATGCCGGCCAGATCCAGGGTTTTTTCGATATCCCCGTAGACCATCTTTTTTCCGTGAATGTATTCGTAGATTATTTTTCCAAAATGAATATCAAAGATTTGGTTGCCGTTTCTCCCGATGTGGGAAGTATTAAGATGGCCAGGGCTTACGCCAAAAGAGTCAGCGCGGACCTTGCGATTATTGATAAGCGCCGGGTCTCGCCCGAGAAAGCTGAAGCAATGCATATCATGGGTGAAGTCGAAGGCAAGAATGTGATTATTGTCGATGATTTAATTGCCACAGGCAGTTCGTTGGTGGAGGCGGTAGGGGCTTTAAAAAAAGCCGGAGCCAAAACTATTTATGCCGCAATTGCCCACGGTATTTTATCGGGGCCGGCAATTCAGCGTATTGACCAATGTGACGGCCTGGAAAAGCTGCTGATCTCCGACAGCATTCCTCAGTCCCCGGAAAAGAGCAACCCAAAAATTCAAGTACTTTCAGTGGCCAATCTATTGGCCGAAGCGATAAAAAGAATACACAACGAGGAGTCAGTTAGCTGCCTATTTGATTAGGAGAGAAAGGTTGAAATGGAAGAGATAGTTTTAGAAGCAGAGTTAAGAGAGGGCAAGGGAAGAGCCAACACTAAAGATTTAAGGGAAAGCGGTTATCTGCCCGCGGTAATTTATTCCCGCGCTAAGGATGCCTTATCCATAAAAATTTCCAGGGGCGCACTTTTAAAATTGGTCCATCAGTATCATTTAGAAAACACGATTATTAATCTAAAGATCAAGGATGATAAGAAGGCCAAAGGCCGCTCCTGCCTGGTCAAAGAAATTCAGTATGGCCCGGTTAGCGAAGATATCATCCATGTGGATTTTAATGAGATCTCCCTGACCGAGGCGATCAAAGTCAATGTGCCTGTTGAAACTAAAGGCGAACCTGTCGGCGTGAAACAGGAGGGCGGGTCTTTAGAGCACCTGCTTTGGGAAATCGAAATAGAATGTTTACCCACCAGTATCCCTAAGAATATAGAGGTAGACATTAGCGCCCTTAAGCTGGGGGAAGCAATCCATGTTAAGGATCTAGTTTTTGCAGCGGGAATTAAGCCTTTAAGCGACCCGGCGGCAATTGTTTTACATATCATCGCTCCGATGAAGGAAGAAGCGCCGGCGGAAGCAGTTGAAGGAGAAGCCAAAGAGGAGCCTGAAGTAATTAAAGAGAAGAAGGAAATTCCCGGTGAAGGCGCTCCTGCTGAAGCGGCCAAAGAAAAAGAGAAAGAGAAGAAGTGAAGATAATTGCGGGCCTGGGAAATCCCGGTTTGATCTACGCGGGCTCCCGGCACAACATAGGCTGCGCGATTTTAAAATCTTTAGCCCGTTCTTTAAAAGTTTCGCTTAAAAGAGACAATTCGGTTCTTGCTTTAATAGGCACGGCTAAATTGGGCTCGCATAATGTGATCTTGGCCCTGCCGCAGACTTTTATGAATTTAAGCGGTAAAGCCGTCAGCGCTTTGCTTAAGAAATTTAAAGGCGCTCCGTCCGATCTTTTGGTGGTTTGCGATGATTTGGATTTGGAGTTGGGCAGGATGAAGATTCGCCCCAGCGGCTCAAGCGGCGGGCACCGGGGGTTACTTTCGATCATTGAACATTTGGGAACACAAAATTTTAGCCGCCTGCGTATCGGGATCGGCCGGCCAAAAAATTCAAACGATGCCGCGGATTATGTGCTGGCGGGTTTTTTACGCGGCCAGAAAATGCTGGTCCAGGAAGTAAAAGAGGATGCCGTCAACTGCTGCCTAAGCTGGGCGGAAAAAGGCGTAGTTGAAACCATGAATCTGTTTAACACAAAGACACCCCGCGCTTAAAGGAATTGCGCGGGTGTTGTCTACGTAGACAAGGAGCAGAAATGAATAAGTATGAAGCAATGGTAATTGTTAGGCCTGACTTATCTGACGAAAATAAAAAAACGTTATTTAAGCAGATCGATGACGCGGTGGCTAAGAATAACGGCCAGATCTCCAGCTCAGGAGTTTGGGCGGAAAGGCGTAAATTTTATTTCCCGATCAATAAATTTATGGAAGGGATTTATTACCTGGTAGCGTTCAGCGCTCCGTCGGCAGCAATCAAAGAGATGCGTAATATTTATAAACTTAATGAGAATATCCTAAGAGTCCTGTTTACGCGTATGGATGCCTAATCCGGATTTTTCTGGAAAAAGTATTTTAGGAGGATTTATATGGCCAGCTATAATAAAGTTTTATTGATGGGCAATCTTACTAAAGATCCTGAGTTGCGTTATACTCCGCAGGGCACAGCCGTAGCTAACCTGCGCCTGGCGGTAAACCGCAAATATCGCACCAAAGACCAGGAGTTAAAAGAAGAGGTTTGTTTTATAACCGCGGTAGTCTGGAATAAGCAGGCCGAAACATGCAACCAGTATTTACATAAAGGAAGCAGTGTTTTTGTCGAAGGCAGGCTGCAGTCGCGCAGCTGGGAGGATAATACCGGGGCAAAGCGATCAGTAATCGAAGTCAGGGCAGAGCGCGTTCAATTTATGGGTGCTCCGGGCGGGGCGGCTAAGGCGCAGGAACAAGTGAGCCCGATACATACTCAGGCCGTGCCTGAGGCATTAGCTGAGGAGCCCACTAGTGAATCAACATGGTTAGCAGAAAGCGAGGATGAAGCGCATGAAGGTTAAGACCAGGGGTTTTGACAAAGATAAAAAGAAGCTGTTGAAGAAAAAGAAAGACGCGCTTGGCCCGGTGAGAAAAAGATTTTGCCGGTTTTGCGCGGATAAATTAGGCAGTATTGATTATAAGGATATAAAAAGACTGGAAGTCTTTATTACCGAAAAAGGCAAGATCAATTCCAGCCGTTTTTCCGGTAATTGCGCCAGGCACCAAAGAAGAATTAGGGAGTTAATTAATAAGGCCAGGTTCCTGTCTTTACTTCCCTATACACGGTAAATCAAGATGGAAGTAATTTTAAATAAGGATGTAGAAAAAATCGGCAAGGCAGGGGCGGTGGTCCAGGTTAAAGAGGGGTTTGCCCGGAATTTTCTCTTCCCGCATAATTTAGCCAAGCCGGCTACCGCCGGCAGCCTTAAGAAATTAGAACAAGAGAAACAGGCAAGGAACGCCCAATCCGCTAAAGCCAAAGAAGAATTGCTTGTGGTCAAGGATCGCTTGGTCGAACTTTCTTTAACTATTTCCGCGCTGGCTCAGGATGACCAAAATTTATACGGCAGCATCAGCGCCCAGGATATCTCTGAGGCCTTAAAAGCAGAAGGTTTTTCTATCGATAAGAACATTATCGATTTGGCTGAGCCGATAAAATCTTTAGGGATTTATGAAATTCAGGTAAAACTGCATCCGGAAATAACCGCTAAACTTAAATTATGGGTAGTCAAAACAAGCACCATATAGTTTTTATCTAGCGCAGTCCCTGTGAGCGTCAGCGAACAGGGATTAAGTATCTTATAAACTTTAAAAAGGTTGTTACATGCTAAAAGAATTAGTTTTAGACAAGCTGCCTCCGCAGAACCTGGAAGCTGAGATGGCGGTATTGGGATCCATGCTTCTGGATGAAGAGGCGGTATCTTCGGCGGCCGAAAAATTAGACGCCGGGTGTTTTTATAAAGATACGCATAAGAAAATCTTCCAGGCAATAATGGATCTTTATAACGCCAATAAAGCCGTAGACTTGATCACCCTGACCGATGCCTTAAAGAAGGATGGGGCACTCGATGAAACAGGCGGGGCAAGCTATCTTACCTCTTTAGCCAATGCTGTTCCGACTGCCGCCAATATCAACCATTATGCCGGCATCGTGCGTGAAAAATATATCTTAAGGACCTTAATTAATAATTCCACCAGGATTATTACTGTCTGCCATGAAAGCCAGGGGAATATCGCTGAGGTCGTGGATACCGCCGAGAAGCTTATTTTTGAAGTCAGCGACCGGAAAAATCAGGGCACCTATCTGCACCTTAAAGAAATTATCAAGGATAGCATTGAAACAATTGACAGGCTTTATCAGAATAAAGCGCACGTTACCGGAGTACCCACCGGTTATGTGGATTTTGATATTAAGACCGCCGGGTTGCAGCCGTCGGATTTAGTGATTATTGCCGGCCGGCCTTCAATGGGAAAAAGCGCTTTTGCCCTGGGAATCGCCGAATATGCCGGAGTGATTGAAAAGATACCCACCGCGATTTTTAGCTTAGAGATGTCCAAAGAGCAGCTGGTGCAAAGGATGCTTTGTTCGCACGCCCGGGTGGATGCGCATAAAGTGAGGACCGGATATCTGGCGACCAGCGATTGGCCGCGCCTGACCGCGGCTGCCGGAAAGCTTTCGGAAGCCCCCATTTTTATTGACGATACTCCGGCAATCTCGGTCATGGAGCTGCGCGCCCGCGCCCGAAGGCTGAAATCCCATCACGATATAAAATTAATTATTTTAGATTACATGCAGTTAATGCGCGGCTCGGCGATGAATATGGAAAGCCGGCAGCAGGAGATCTCGGAAATTTCGCGTTCGCTTAAAGCTTTGGCCAGGGAATTAAATGTCCCGGTGATTGCCATCAGCCAGCTGTCCCGGGCGGTTGAATCGCGCACGGACCACCGCCCGCAGCTTTCGGATTTAAGGGAGTCCGGAGCAATCGAGCAGGATGCCGATGTAGTCGTGCTGATCTTAAGGGAAGAGTATTATAATCCTTCTCCCGATAACCAGGGAATCGCCGAAGCGATTATTGCCAAGCAGCGTAACGGCCCGGTGGGGTCTTTGAAGTTAGCTTTTATCAAGGAATTCACCAGGTTCGATAATTTGTCCAGGATTGAATAATTATTTGATTAAAGCCGTCCATTCTTATATAATAAACAATAAGTTTTAATCTAGGAGAATCCTTGCGTAAATTAATCCCGGTACTTTTAGCACCTCTACTTATCTTTAGCACAATATCCATAGTTTTGGCTGAAGAAAAACCTGTCTCCGCACCCGCAGTCCCTCCCGCGGCCGCCCCGGTAACTGTCAAAAATGTCACTGCCATGGAAGTTGTCGGCAATAAATCGATCAGTACCAATGTGATTATCTCTAAGATGAAGACGCGCATCGGCAGCGCCTATCAGGAAAATATTATCAGTGATGATTTGAAGAGGCTTTACCTGCTGGGGTTTTTTAGCGATATTAAAATCGACACGCAGGATTATAAAGACGGCCTGAAGGTTATTATCAGCGTTGTCGAAAGGCCGATTATCGAGAAGATCAGTTTTTCCGGAATCAGCCGCATTACCATGAAGGATGATAAAATAAAGCAGCAGCTTAAATCCCGCGAAACACAATATTTAGATTATCCCAGCCTTACCGAAGATGTCCATATATTGAAAAAGATGTATGAAAAAATGGGTTATAGCCAGGCCGAGATTACTTATAAAGTTGACGTCGATGCCCAGAAGGATAAAGCGAAGATAGTATTTACTGTTGTCGAAGGCAGGAAGGTGCGCATTAAAGATATTATTATCCAGGGGAATAAAACTTTTTCCAGCGGCCGCATCCTGAAACTGCTGAAGACCAAGCGCGCCTGGTTTTTTAATGCCGGAGTTTTAAAAGATGAAGTGCTGACGGAAGATATCGCGCGGGTCAAGTCTTTTTATCAACGCGAAGGTTTTACCGATGTCGCGGTAGATTACGGAGTTAAATCCGATGCCAAAAAAACATACCTGCTTTTTATTACCATCAAGATTAATGAAGGAAAAAAATACCTGGTAGGCTCGGTTATGGTAAAAGGCAATAAGGAGATTACCGAAAAAGAGATCTTAAGCCGCTTAAGCGACTGTATTCCCGGAAAAGTTTTCAGCCAGGAGGCGATGAAGAAGGATATTAGCAATGTTCAGGGCCTGTATTTTGACCGGGGATATATTTCCGCGGTTGTCCAGGAGTCCACGGTAGTCAATGCCGACAGCGGCAGGGTGGACATAACTTACGCGATTACTGAAAATCAAATTGTTTATGTTGATAAGATTAAAATCCGGGGTAACATTAAAACCAAGGACCTGGTTATCCGCAGGGAATTGAGGATCCATCCCGGAGAAAAATTTGACGGAGAGAAACTGCGGCGCAGCAAGGAGAGGCTGACAAATTTAGGATATTTTGATGAAGTAAGCTATGATACCGAGGAGAGTTCTGAACCGGATAAAAAGAACCTGCTGGTAGATGTAAAAGAGACCAAGACCGGCTCATTCAGCTTCGGCGGCGGTTACAGCACGGTTGATCAGTTCATCGGTTTTGTGGAGGTCGAGCAGAAAAACTTCGACTGGAGGAATTGGCCTTATTTTACCGGCGCCGGGCAGAATTTAAAGGTGCGCGCCTCTATCGGCAATTTGAGTAATGGCGCGGAGTTAAGTTTTACCGAACCCTGGATGTTCGATTATCCGGTTTCTTTCGGCTTCGATGCGTACCGGCGCGACCATAAGCGGGATACCGATGTAGGATATGGTTATGATGAGAAGGTAACCGGCGGGGATTTGCGTTTAGGCAAGGAGATCTCTGAGTATCTGCGTACAGATATCACCTATCGTTTGGATCAGATACAAATCTCAAATATTAATACCCCCGCCTCAGATGCTCTTTTAAATGAGGAGGGCACGAATGTAATCAGCAGTATTACTCCTTCTTTGACCTATGATAGCCGGGATAATGTTTTTGATACCCGAAAAGGTAATTATCTTACCGGGGCAATGGAATTTGCCGGAGGCCCGCTTGCCGGCGACAAGAATTACTGGAAGTTCTCCGGGCAGGCTTCGCATTTTATGCCTATGCCGTATAACGCGGTGCTGGAATTTAGAGGCAGGGTAGGTTTGGCAGATCCATTCAGTAATTCCAGCAGCCTTCCTATTTATGAAAGATTCTTTGCCGGAGGCGCGTACAGTTTAAGAGGTTATGAAGAAAGAAAAGTGGGCCCCGTTGATTCCAAATCAAATGATCCTTTAGGCGGCAATTCTATGTTGGTGGGAAATATCGAATATACTTATCCATTATTTGCTTTTTTAAAAGTAGCGGCATTCTATGATGTAGGTAACGTTTGGGAAAAACTAGGCGATATTGGTTCTTCTAAAAATGCCAACGGAGTTATCAACAGCGGAGGATTTAAATCTGACGTGGGTTTAGGCCTAAGAATTAAAACCCCGATTGGCCCGATAATGCTGGATTATGGTTTTCCCATGAATAAGGCATCCGGCGAAGACAGAAAGAAAAGCGGCAGATTTAACTTCAGCGCCAGCCACGGGTTTTAATAAATAAAAAATTATTAATCAAAACGGGAGGAAAGATGAAAAAGGCAGCAGTAGTTTTGTGGGGGGCAATCTTTGGTTTGGTCTTATTTGCCGCAAGCGCTCAGGCCGCGGATAAGCTCGGTTATATCGATCTAAGCCGCACCTTCAGTGAATATAGCAAGACCAAAGGATATGATAAAACTTTAACCGATAAAGAAAAGGCTTATACCGAAGAACGTGACAAAAAAGTGGCCGACCTTAAGGCCTTTCAAGATAAATTGAATTTACTTAATGACAAAGAAAGAGAAGCAAAAAAAGATGACCTTCAAAATAAGGTGAAAGCCTTTCAGGATTATGACCGCCAGAAGCAGACTGAACTGCGTAAAGAGCAGGATGAAAGAATGAAGGAGATCCTTAAAGATATCGAGGAAGCGGTTAAGAAATATTCCGAAAAAGAAGGGTACACCTTTGTTTTTAATGACCGGGTGTTGGTTTATCAAAATAAAACTCTGGACATTACCAGCCAGATTATTGATATTTTGAATAAAGGAAAGTAATAGGCAGTGCAGAAAACACTTAAGGAAATAGCCAAACTTATCGGCGGACAAGTTATCGGCGACGGCGATATCCTGATTACCGGGGCCTCAGGAATTAAAGAGGCGGCTGAAGGGGAGATTACTTTCCTGGCCAATCCCAAATACAACTCGCTTATGGATAAGACCCGGGCCGCGGCGATTGTTACCTCAGCTGAGGCGCAGAAAACTACCAAGCCGGTAATCTTAATTGAAAATCCTTCTCTGGCTTTTACCAAGATTATTTCTATGTTCATGCCTGATGAAGTAGGGCATCCCAAGAACATAGATTATACCGTAGTCCTGGGCAAGGATGTTTTTTTAGGCAAAGACGTGGCTATCGGGCCTTATACGGTTATCGGCGATAATGTTGTAATAGGAGATAACGCCATAATTTACGCCGGCTGTTATATCGGCCACCATACAAAAATAGGCGACAATACTTTAATTTATCCGCATGTTTCCATACGCGAACGCATCAGTATTGGCAGAAGCGTAATTATTCATTCCGGCACAGTCATCGGTTCGGATGGGTTTGGATTCGCTACGATTAAGGGGCTGCACCATAAGATCCCTCAGGTGGGGACAGTTGAGATCGGCGATGATGTTGAGATCGGCGCCAATGTTACCATTGACCGGGCGCGTTTTGATAAGACGGTTATCGGCCGGGGAACTAAAATCGATAACCTTGTCCAAATTGCCCATAATGTAGTTATCGGTGAAAATTCTCTTATCGTCGCCCAGGTAGGTATATCCGGCAGCACGATTATCGGTAATAATGTGACTTTAGGCGGCCAAGCCGGTTTGGTCGGCCACATCAATATCGGTAATAACGCCATTGTAACCGCCCAATCCGGAGTAGCAAAATCCGTTCCACCGGATACGATGGTCTCAGGCTATCCGGCCCGGCCTTTTATGACTACGCAGAGAGCAAACGCCAGCCTTCAGAACTTACCTAAGCTATTTGATCTGGTTAAGGAATTAAAGAAAAAGATTGAAGAGCTGGAAGCTAAATTAAAATAAATCAATCCCTTAATTTTGTCAGGATTGATACTAGAGCGGCGATAGCCGCGAAAGTATAAAATGGAAAAACAAAGGACAATCGCCAAAGAAATTCAGCTTAAAGGTATTGGCATCCATACGGGCAATAAGGTTAATCTTACCCTTAAGCCGGCAGAGGCAGATAGCGGCGTAACTTTTATCCGCACAGATATTCCCGCGGCTCCCAGGATAAAGGCCAATGTGGAATTTTTGCTGGCGCAGAAATTGAGCCGGCGCTCCTCCATCGGAAATGGCCAGGTAGAGGTGCAGACTGTCGAGCACCTTATGGCGGCATTATCCTGCTTAGGAATTGATAATATTGATATCCAGATAGATAATAATGAGCTCCCTGGCTTAGACGGCAGCGCCAGCGGTTTTGTCGAGGCCCTGGAAAAGGCCGGGATAGCTCAACAGGAAAAACAAAAATATATTTATACGGTTAAGGCGCCCATAAGCATCCAGGAAGGCCCAAGTTCCGTTACTATCTTGCCGTCTAAAGAGTTTAAGGTTTCCTACACCTTAAACTATGACCATCCTCTGCTTGAGTCGCAGTTTTTAGAGGTGGCGGTTAACCCGGAGTCTTTTAAGAAAGAGATTGCTCCGGCGCGGACTTTCTGCATGGAGAGCGAAGCCCGGCAATTACAAAATCAGGGCTTAGGCCTGGGGGCCAATTATGAAAATACCCTGGTCGTCGGCACCGCGGGGGTAATTAAAAATAAGCTTAGGTTCAAGGATGAATTTGTCAGGCATAAGATCCTGGATTTAATCGGCGATCTCTATTTAGCCGGTTGTCCGATTTACGGCCACGTGATCGCCATAAAAAGCGGGCATTCTTTGAATCTCAAGATCGCCCAGAAAATCCATGAGCAAAGAATAAAAACACAAGGAGCTGCGGATATGAAAGAGGTCTTGGATGTTAACGAGATTATGAAGATTTTACCGCACCGCCAACCGTTCCTGTTTGTTGACCGGGTTACCCATTTGGAAAAGGGCAAGCGGGCAGTCGGGATTAAAAACGTAACCATAAATGATTATTTTTTCAAAGGCCATTTTCCGGGCCGTCCGGTTATGCCGGGGGTGCTTATTTTAGAGGCGATGGCCCAGGTTGGCGGGGTAATGATGCTGGCCAGCGAGGAGAACCGGGGGAAGCTGGCGTTTTTTATGGCCATTGATAACGCCAAGTTCAGAAAAACAGTTGTTCCCGGGGACCAATTGGTTTTTGAAGTAGAGGCCGGAAAGATGCGCTCAAAGATCGGCTTGGTGCATGGCAAGGCATTGGTAGACGGCAAAGTGGTCGCCGAAGCCGATTTAATGTTCGCCTTGGTAGAGGATTAATTATGCAGATACACCCTTCAGCAATAGTTTCTCCGAAAGCAAAATTAGCATCAGGGGTAACGGTCGGCCCCTTTAGCATAATCAGCGATAATGTCAGTATCGGCGCCGATACCAAAGTCGGCGCGCATTGCGTAATCGAAGGAAACACCGCTATCGGCCGCGGCTGTGAAATATTTACCGGAAGCGTCATCGGCAGCCGGCCGCAAGACCTTAAATTCAAAGGTGAAAAAGTATTCTTAGAAATAGGCAACAATAATATTATCCGCGAGTATTGCACGCTTAATCCGGGGACAAAAGAAGGGGCAAAAACAATTATCGGTGACAATAATTTACTGATGGCTTATTCGCATGTCGCCCACGATTGCCAGGTTGGCAGCGGGTGTGTTTTGGCCAATAACTGCACCCTGGCCGGCCATGTCACCATTGAAGACTCCGCGGTTATCGGCGGGATAGTGGCCATACATCAGTTTGTGCGCATTGGCAGGCTTTCAATTATCGGAGGATGCTCTAAAGTCGTCCAGGATATTCCCCCGTTTTCTACCTGCGATGGGCATCCGGCGCGCGTCTACGGTTTGAATCTTATCGGTTTAAGGCGTAAAGGCATTTCCAACGCGTCCATCAAACAGCTTGATCAAGCGTTTAAAATGATCTTTAATTCCGGATTATCCGTAAAGCACGCCGTTGAAAGAGTAGAAAAAGAACTGGAGAAAAGCCAAGAGATAACTTATCTGGTTAATTTCACTAAAAACTCTGAGCGCGGTTTAACCCGCTCCTGTCGCTAAATTAATGCCAAAGATCGGTTTGATTGCCGGAAACAGAAAATTCCCCCTGCTTTTTGCCGCCGCGGCCCGCAAAAAAGACTGTTCAATTGTCGCTATTGCCATTAAAGGCGATACCTCGCCCAAACTAAAGAAACTGGTTGATAAAATATACTGGATCGGCCTGCCTGAATTTCAGAAAATCTTTGAGATATTTAAATCCGAAGCAGTAGAGGGCGTGGTCATGGCCGGACAAATCAGCCCGCACAGATTATTCAGTAAAGAGATTAATAAAAGCCCGGAATTAAAACAGATTTTAGAGAGCCTAAAAGACAAAAAGACGGATACATTATTCGGGGCGGTGGCGCAAAAATTGGAAGAAGCCGGTTTATCTCTTTTAGACTCAACGACATTTATCGAAGAGTATCTGCCTAAAAAAGGCACGCTGACCAAACATCAGCCGGATTTTAATACCTGGGAAGATGTCTATTTCGGTTTAAGTTTGGCTAAGGCGGTGGCCAGTTTAGATATCGGCCAGACGGTGGCGGTAAAAAGCAAGACCATAGTTGCCGTTGAGGCTTTTGAAGGGACGGATAATTTGATTCGCCGGGCAGGCAAAATCAGCCGCGGCAGGATGGTAATCGTTAAGGTAAGTAAACCCAAGCAGGACATGCGCTTTGATATTCCGGTTATCGGCTTAAATACGATAAAAAATCTGACCAAGGCCAAAGCCAGGTGCCTGGCGTTTGAAGCCGGCAAAACACTTTTTATCGACCAAGAAGAAAGCATCCGGCTGGCGGATAAAAAGGGTATCTCCATTGTCGCGGTATAAAATTTCTTGACAGAGGCTCTTTGTAGTGCAAGAATGATATAACAAAAAGGAGGGAAACATGCCACGGACAGCTGAAACAAAACCAACGGAGTTTAAGTTATATGCCCCTGGGGCCAAAAAGGTTATGGTTGCCGGAAGTTTCAATAAATGGGATACCAAGAAATTATCTGCCAAGAAAGACAGCAAGGGTAATTGGTTGGCAAAGGTAGCCCTTAAGCCGGGCAGGTATGAGTATAAATTTGTCGTTGATGAAAATTGGACAAATGACCCCCGTTGCACCTCTTGCGTAGCCAATTCGCTGGGTTCGCATAACTCTGTAGTTGAGGTTAAATAAGTTAACCTTTTCATCATTAATTATCAAGCTAATCATTCCCTGCCATTCATAGCGGGAATGATTACTTTAGGGCGCTGCTTATTAAGTAGCGCCCTCTTACTTGTTCGCCGACGCTCACAAGTATTTCGCTAGATTAAAACTTATGGTGCTCAAACTTATCCAACTATGAAATATATCTACGGCCCGATAAAATCGCGCAGGCTGGGGCTTTCCTTAGGTTTAAGCCTAAGCCCTAATAAAATATGCAATCTGGATTGTATTTATTGCCAATGGGGCTCTGTCGGCAAAACTGTTGCTGAAAGAAAAGAATACGCCAGCCCAGCTGAAATTATCTCTGAGTTAAAATCCTGGATCCAAAATAATCCCCAAGAATTTAAAGAGCTAAAATTCGTCACTCTTTCCGGTTTAGGCGAGCCGACGCTAAATACCTGCATCGGGGAACTGATCGATCAGGTAAAGGCGATTACCGGCGCAAGCATCGCTGTAATTACCAATTCTGCGCTTCTGGGGGATCCTTTGGTGCGTAAGGGGATTTTGAAAGCGGATTTAATTGTTCCTTCTCTGGATGCGGTTGACCCGCAAATCTTTAAACAGATCGACCGGCCGGATACGGCTATAAAATTAAATGAAATTATCGACGGCTTAATTGCTTTAAAAAAAGAATTCCGCGGTAAGATCTGGCTTGAGATCATGCTGGTTGCCGGGGTCAATGATGATTTTGGCCATATCGAGGAATTAAAAAAGATAATCCAGCGCATCAATCCGGATAAAATCCAGCTTAATTCTCCGGTGCGCTCAACCGCCGAGAAAAACGTTCTTCCCGTCGAGAGGGCAAAATTAGAGAAGATAAAAGAGTTCTTAGGGGATAAGGCGGAGATTGTTTAGGAATTTGCGCCAGCCTATATTGCGCGCCTGTAGCTCAACTGGATAGAGCATCAGTCTTCGGAACTGATTGTTGCTGGTTCGACCCCAGCCAGGCGCATAAAGCCTTTGACTATCTTAGACGGGGGCGTATAATAAATCATATTTAAAATCAAGGAGATACAGTGATAATATGGGATTATCAGAATAAGGGCAGCTTATTGATTTATTTAGGGGTAATTTGCCTATCTCTTTTAGTTTCGGGTTGCGCTTCAACAAGCACTTTCAATTCGTATTCCTCCCAGCTTAATCCCATGATAAATGATATGCGAAACAGTAAGCCAATTGATCTTACAAGGCAGTTTAACGGTAGAATAAATTCTAGCGATAAAATTCTTTATTTAACGGAAATGGGACGCATTGCACAAATTCAAGGTGATTTTGTTAGAAGTAAGAAGAGTTTTGAATCCGCGATCCAAGCAATTAAAGAATCTGACCAGAAGGCCGTCATGAGTGCTTCCGGTGCCGTAGCGCAAGCATCAAGTGTTATCGTAAACGATAATACTATCCCTTATAAGGGAGATGGGTATGAGCGTGTAATGCTGCATCATTTTCAGGCCTTAAACTATCTTGCGCAGAATGATGTCGAAAATGCCGGTGTTGAGATACGCCTTGCAAACGCAGAGCAAGAGAATGCTCTCAAATTACATGAGCAGGAAATTGAGCGCGCGCAGGAATCGGCTAGAAAACAGAACATATCTGGCCAAGAACCAGGTGCGGTAGTTAATGCTTACGCGCAAATGGATGCTGCCATAGGCGGCATTAAAAGTTCTTTTCAGAATGCTGCCACTTTTTATTTATCAGGAGTTATATATGAGGCCTTAAGTCAGGCCAACGATGCCTATATCGATTATAAAAAAGCGCTGGAAATCTTTCCTAACAATATATATCTCCAAAAGGACGCTATACGTCTGGCAAGGCAACTTAATATGGGCTCAGACTTAAATAAATTCAAGTCTCTTTATCCAGCAGCCTTTGAAATTAAACAATCTGTTCCTAAAAATAGCGGAGAATTGATTGTTTTATTCGATGATGATTTCGTAGCCCAAAAACAACAAATAAAAATTCCTATTCCAATTTCACTCCAAACGATTAATTTTATTGCCGTGGCTTTTCCCATATATAATATAAGACCGTTTAATCCTGCTGGATTATATATTCAAGAGTTTGGCAATATGCTTGGAGAGACCCAGCCGATTTGCAATCTTAATGCGCTAGCCCTCAAATCATTAAAGGAAAAAGTTCCTGTTGTCACTATTCGTCAGTTAATCCGGGCCGGGGCAAAGGCTTCAATGGCAAAAGTTGCTGAAAAACAAGGCGGATGGCTAGGTTCTTTAGCTGCTAGTGTTTACAATGTTTTTAGCGAGAATGCCGATTTGCGCAGTTGGGTTACGCTCCCTGCTGATGTACAGATTATGCGTTTAAATCTTTCTCCAGGGGAACACCAGTTTAATATCTTCCATAAAGAATCCGATGCTAATACCGCATTAAATGTTAATATAAAGGAAAAAACCAAAACAATCGTTTATATAATTCGTGCTGGAAATAAGTTATATTCTAAGGTAATGTTATAGGGTATAGAGTTATATGGAGGCTGAGATGATGAAAAAATACACTTTAGCTGCGCTTTTAATGGCCGCATTTTTATTTACATCGGTTTTTGCTGCTGAGCCTGATCAGAAAGAATTGGGTTCTAAGATTAAAGTTGCTATCTTTGTTCAAAATCGAGCGGATTCATTTTTACTGAAAAAGTTAGGCACCTTTAATGATTTAATCACCAGCCGTCTTACGCAAAAAGGGCTTACTGTTATAGACAAAAATGATGTATTGGCTAAATTTAGAGAATCGCGTGTAGCTGAGCCCGGTCTCTCTAATACGATTAAGATGCTCACGGATATCGTTAAAGCCATAAAAACAGAAGCTCCAGTTGAGACGATTAGTGATGGCAGCGCGCTACGAATATCTCAAATGATCGGAGCAGACTATTTACTTTTTGTTTCCATTGTTTCTTTCGGTGAAGAGCATAAGAAATTTAAAGGAGAAGGCACTATCTATGGCACTAATACAGAAGCCGCAGATTACATTCTGCGTCTTTCTATTAAAGTTTTAGATGGATCTCAGGGGGGAAGCATATTTGCCGATATCGCTACAGTTTCTGAACGCATGGCGTATCTGCCAAGCCTTGAGATTCAATCGAGTGAGATTATTAATAAGCTGCTAGATGCAGGCTCATTAAAGTTGGCGGACAGCATATCCACGAAGATTGGCGACATTCGTAAAGCCGAACCCCAAAAGTTACCACCTGTAAATTTTACTATTAAAAGTAATGTTGACGGAGCAACAGTTGAATTAGATGGTGCGGCTATTGGTTCGACTTCAGGTAATTTCAAGGCTAGCCCAGGATTGCATCAGATACGTATTTCAAAAGAGCGCTTTGCTACCTGGGAGAAAACTGTAAATATTTATGCGGGTCAGGCCCTCAATGTAAAGTTAGAGTTGTCTAGCGAGGGTCTTGAAAGAGCGAAAGAACAAAAAGATATAGATAGCCTGCTGTATCGGGTTACAAAAGATAAGAAGGGAGATGACAAATGAAATTTCTAAAAGAAAAGTTGTTCCTTGCAGTAATATTCATGGGCTCATCTTTATTAGTTAGTATTCCTTTGGTATCGGCGGAAGAACATGGTCAGGAAGGGAAAGACACGATTTTAATTGGCCGCATTCAGATTCAACCTTCAGTTCAGGAAATGGCGCAGGCCAAGGGTTATAATTTGCAGTTGAAACGCGTTGCAGAGTCTATTGAGTCACAACTTATAAATACTTTAGGCGCTTCAGAATTATTTCTTATGGTAGAACGTAAACGCAAAAGCGATATAGAATTGGAACAAGCTTTCGCTGCGGTAGCAACTAATCCTGGGGATAAAAATGCGGCACAGGTTTTGAAAATGACAGGAGCTAAGTATATATTTCTTCCCCAAATTGATGGTTTTGAAGATATCGTTGAAACTCAAGAACATGCTGCTATAGGCAGGGTATCTAGAGAGAGAAAGTTATATCTTTCAGTTGTTGTGCAGATCGTAGACGCAACGACTGCAGAAATGTTGCCTGCTATTGCGAGCATTCAGATTGAGAAAAGATTAGATGCGGAAATGGTACGCCTGGGAACAGAGATGTCTAGCGAGAAAGGTTTGGTTGAACTTTCTAAGGAAATGGCAGAGAAACTCACCCAAAGCGTAGTTTGTGCTTTACGTCCTCCAACGATTTTAACAGTTACAGGACAACAGGTATTGATTAACCGAGGCCAAGATGCGGGTTTTAAAAATGGCGATGAAATTGAGATTTTTGCGACTCAACACATAAAGGATGCAGAAAATAACCGGTTTATAAAAAACGAGGCTCTAGTCGGTAAAGCTATTATTTTTCGCTCTGAACGCTCAAATAGTTCTGCTAATCTTACAGGGGAAAATTTGGGTGTCACAGGTGGCTGTATAGTTAAACCGGCTATGAATAATTCTCAACCAACAGGGCAAAATGTTCTTACGCCAGGTTCAAGTGAAAAGCCTTTAAAATGGACTCAATAAAAGGGGGATTGTATGGGATATACTACAAAAAACAAAAATTACAATATTTTTAAGTTCCTTGGATTATTTGTGCTGATTTTTGCTTTAGCAGAAGTTTTGAATGGATGTGGAACTGCGGGTATGGCAGGTTCGGCTAATGTAGTAGAAGGTCCTAATGGATATATGCAAGAAAGTAGAGTTGTGGTGTATAATAACTGGCTTGCCCATTATATTAAGATTACAGACTTAAAAAGCTTTTTTGTCGGGGATTTATTAAAGGCGAACGTCACAGTATTTTCAAAAGCATTAAGTACTCTAAATTTACAATATAAATTTAGGTGGTATAATTCTCAGAGTTCAGAGGTAGAATCTGAGTCTTCGCCATGGCAACCACTAATCTTGTATGGAAAAGAGACCAAGAGCGTGCAAGCTGTAGCACCTAATCCCAGCGTAAAAGAATTTAAAATCGAAATAAGATTTAGAGAATAAGAAGGAGTGAGCAGATATGAAAAAGAATAAATATTTATTAATCAGCAGTCTTGGGCTAAGTTTATTTATTTTTCCAGGATGTGCAACAGCACCTGTTGTCCAATATGGCGATGCACAAGCTTTACAGCAAATTTCCACTGATTTTAGTTCTTCCGACCTTCAGCAGATTGCTGCGTCCATGGTAGATTCCCTGTTGACTTTTCCGCCCATAGTTGAAGTTACGAATCAAAGGCGGCCTGTTATTACCGTAGATAAGATTAAGAATAAAACAATGCAGCACATTGATACAGAATCCGTTACTGATTCTATACGGGCAAAATTGGTTAAATCTGGAAAGTTTCGTTTTATTGATCGCAGCACCGATGAAGCAACTACCGATGAGGTTAAAACACAACAGGATAGCGGCCTAGTAGATAAAAGTACAGCTGTCCAATTTGGTAAACAGATAGGCGCTGAATATATGTTAACAGGTAATATATCAGAAATTCAGCAACATGGCGGTAGAGTGGAAGATGTATATTATAAGTTTACTCTTAATCTGAAAAATATCTCTACAGGAATTTTGGAGTGGACGGACGAAAAGGAAATTAGGAAAGTAAGCAAGCGCCCAGTTTTTGGCACCTAAGCTGTATAGTAATTTACGTAAAAAGATATTTTATTTTACAGATATCCCCACAACTTTTGTGGGGATATCTGTAATAGTATGATAAAATAACCTTTTTAAAGAACAGCAAAATTCCCAGTGCAGTTGATATCTTGGCCAAGCGCATAGATACAAGTTGGTCAGGAGAGCCGATTCTAGAAATAGTTGACAAAAAGGCAATTTTGTAATACTTTGATAAAGCGCTAGTTACGTTATTTGGGCCATTAGCTCAATTGGCAGAGCAGGACACTCTTAATGTCAAGGTCGGTGGTTCGACTCCACCATGGCCCATTTTATTCATTCTACTAAAAAAACCCGATGAAGAATTATGAAGTATTAGAGCATACCGCGGATATCGGCATCAGGGTAAAATCCTCATCTCTGGAAGGCCTGTTTAAGAGCGCCGGCCTGGCTATAACCGAGTTTTCCGCGAAAAAACAAAAAAATCAATTTCCGGAAAAACATAAATTTGTCATTACGCAAAAAGCAGCTAATGTCGAGGAGCTTTTTGTCAATTGGCTTAATGAGTTATTGTCCTTATCTTGCGCCGAGGCGCTTATCTTTGAAGATATCAAAATAAATCAGATCAACGAGCAGTTTGTCGACGCCGTCGCCACAGGAACCGACAACAGGAATTATAAGACAAGCGTCGAGATCAAGGCGGCAACCTACCATCAGCTTAAAGTCCAAAAAATTAACTCTCACTGGCAGGCAGAAGTAATTTTTGACGTTTAAAAGTCAAAATGCCCGATCATATCCAATTAGAAAAAATTGATGATTACCGCTGGCGTATTCCCAAAAGCTATAAACCGGGAATGCGGGTGCCCGGATTAATTTATGCCAGCGAAAAGCTGTTAGAGAGTATTTATAAGGATAAGGCGTTAGAGCAGGTGGCCAATGTGGCGTTTTTGCCCGGAATTGTCAAACATTCCCTGGCTATGCCTGATATTCATTGGGGTTACGGATTCCCAATCGGCGGAGTTGCGGCTACGGATATTGATGAGGGTGGGGTTATCTCACCCGGGGGAGTTGGTTTTGACATAAATTGCGGGGTAAGATTAGTAAAAACTAATTTAGGGTATGATGATGTTAAAGACAAGCTTGAAGATTTAACTAACCGTTTGTTTTCCGATGTGCCTGCCGGAGTCGGCTCTGAAGGTAATATCAGAGTAGGGACCAAAGAAGAGAAACAAATATTATTAAAAGGCAGCCGCTGGGCGGTAGAAAACGGATTTGGCACAGAGGATGACCTTGAATGTACTGAAGAAAACGGCGCAATCCAGGGAGCAGACCCGGAGGCGGTTTCCGAGCGCGCTTTTCAAAGAGGCAAAGCCCAATCAGGTACCCTGGGTTCGGGAAATCATTTTTTAGAGGTGCAGGTAATCGATCAACTTTATGACCGGGAGGCTTGCGATACGCTGGGCCTGAATTTAGGCCAGGTAATGGTAATGATCCATTCCGGTTCGCGCGGATTTGGCTACCAGATTTGCGAAGATTACGCGCGCAAGATGGTCGAAATTTTACCAAAATATAAAATAAATGTTCCCGACAGGCAGCTGGCTTGCGCGCCGGTTAACTCCAATGAAGGTAAGGCTTATTTGGGAGCAATGCGCTGCGCGGCAAATTATGCCTGGGCAAACCGCCAATGTCTGATGCATTTAACCCGGCAGGCGTTTGAGAAAGTATTTGGTTTGTCCTGGCAAAAACTGGGAATGTTTCTGATTTATGATGTTGCCCATAATATCGCCAAGATCGAGAAGCATGAGGTTGATGGCGTAAAGAAAAATCTTTGCGTGCACCGTAAAGGCGCCACCCGCGCCTTTGGGCCGGGAAATCCGGCCATACCGGAAAGGTATAGAAAAATCGGCCAGCCGGTAATTATCCCCGGAGATATGGGTAGGAATTCATATTTGTTGGTGGGTACGCAAAAGGCAATGGAGGATACTTTTGGCAGCACTTGTCATGGGGCAGGCCGGCTGATGTCACGCACTGCCTCGGCCAAATCTACCAGCGCAGATATATTGTTGAAAGAATTAAGATCTAAAGGTATAATAGTGAAAGCTTCCGGCCGTAAAACCGTCGTCGAAGAGGCGCCAATGGCCTATAAAGATGTAAATGAAGTGGTCGATGTGGTGGCCAACGCCGGAATCGGAAAACGCGTCTGCCGGATGCGGCCGCTGGGCGTAGTTAAAGGATAAAAATGTTAGATATAAAATTTATTAGAGAAAATCAGGAGCTGGTCAAGAATTCGATTAAGAATCGCGCCCTGAAAATTGACATTGATGGCCTTATTAAAATTGATGACCAGCGCCGTAAGGCGTTGACGGAGTTTGAGGAATTAGCCTCTAAACGCAATAAAGCCAATGATGAGATCGGTGTTCTTTTAAAAGAAAAGAAAGACGCTAAAACTAAAATCGCTTCAATGAAGGAGATTTCAAAGCGTATCGGTGAGTTGGAAGCCCAGATTAAGGATAAGGAATCTCAGTTAAATAAACTGCTTTTAAATATTCCTAACGTTGCCCATGCTTCTTTACCGGTTGGCGATGCTTCCCAAAATAAAGTTGTGCGCAGCTGGGGGGAGCCCGGAAAATTAAATTTTAAACCGCTTAGCCACATCGAGCTTTGCCAGAATTTGGATATTGTGGATTTTAACCGCGCGACTAAAATTACCGGTTCCAATTTCATTCTTTTTAAAGGCTGGGGGGCAAAACTTGAACGGGCGCTGATTAATTTTATGCTGGATTTGCATACGGACAAGCACGGTTATACGGAAATTTTTCCGCCATTTTTGGTTAACCGCGCCTCGATGCTGGGCACCGGGCAGCTGCCGAAATTAGAAGAGGATATGTATAAATTAAAAGATGATGACCTTTTTCTGATCCCCACTGCGGAGGTTCCGGTAACCAATATATTCCGCGATGAAATATTGGAAGAAGAAAAACTGCCAATTTATTATACCGCCTATACTGCCTGCTTTAGAAGAGAAGCGGGTTCTTACGGCAAAGATACCCGGGGCCTGTCCCGCGTGCATGAATTTGATAAAATTGAGATGGTTAAATTTGTTAAGCCCGAAGATTCTTTTGACGAATTAGAAAAACTGGTAGCCAATGCCGAAAAAGTTTTACAGCTTTTGGAATTACCTTACCGGGTGGCCATGCTTTCCACGCAGGATTTGAGTTTTGCCGCCAGCAAATGCTATGATCTGGAGGTATATGCCGCCGGAGCCGATAAGTGGCTTGAGGTATCCAGCTGCAGTAATTTTGAAAGTTTCCAGGCCCGCAGGGCAAATATCAGGTTCCGCCGCAAAGAGGGGAAAAAAGTCGAATTTGTGCATACCTTGAATGGCTCAGGCGTGGCCCTGGCCCGCACAGTGATAGCGATATTAGAAAATTATCAACAGGAGGATGGCTCGGTATTGATCCCTAAAATACTACAGCCATATTTAAATGGCCAAAAAAGAATTTCCTGAAAAGTTAGCGTCGAAAGGCAAAGAAGGCCCCGCGCAAAATGATTTTGGCGGCGGGCTTTCCGGAGATTTTTCCAGCAAGATATCCGGGTTATCCAGTAAGCTTTTTGGGTTAGTTAAAGTTATTTTAGCAGTGCTTATCCTGCCGTTTGTTTATTCATCCGTTGTGTCTTTCCTGAATGAATTCGCGCAGGTGGATAAATACCTGCAGCAGATTTTCTGGAATGGGACAATTACTTTTTTAGCGGTCTATTTATTTATCTGGGAGCCGGTAATAATTTATAATAAAGGGCATAAGCTTTTAGAGATCATGTTTAGTTTCTTTAAGCCGATGGTCAATGTGGCGCCGTTTTTATTGCCCATCTACACTATTTTGTTTTTTATTCTTTATGGCCTGTTATCGCTAGGAATTAAGGACAACTGGCTGATTGAATACGCGCTTTTCTTGATTGGATTCAGTTCGATTTTACATTTAACTTTTTCGGCCAAGACTATTCGTTCTAAAAAAGGGGATTTCTTAAAGGCAAATTACATTTTCGGTTTTTCATTTATTTTTATCCTAAATATCACTTTGCTTGCCTTTGGCTTTAGCCTTATTTTTTCTAAGTTTTCATTCGTTAATTTCTGCAACATCTCCTTTGAGATAGCCAAGAGTATATTTTACGCTGTTTTTAAGCAGCTTTTCTTGTTTAAATAATTGGTGGGGTGGCTGAGTGGTCGATAGCGGCGGTCTTGAAAACCGTTGTGGGCGTAAGTCCACCCAGAGTTCGAATCTCTGCCCCACCGAATAAAAATTTTGGAGGCGTCGCATAGCTGGTTTATTGCGCTGGTCTCGAAAACCGGTTGGGCGAAAGCCCTCGGAGGTTCGAATCCTCCCGCCTCCGCCAACTAATGTTATGGATCATCAAGGATGAGAAGAATGCGTTATATACTGATTATTAGTATTTTAGCTTCTTTACTCTTGGCACCGATTTGTGGATTTAAGGCTCAAGCCGAAGAAGGGTTATTTTCTTTAACCAAAGATGTAAATTATGATATTACTGTTCAGCTTTCTCAGGGGATAGTTTCAAAGATAAAGAATGTCCGCGTCCTTGGTACAGTTGAAATAGCAGGCAAGGTATTTCTTGTAGCTGAGCTTCAAAATGAGGTTAAGGCAGCAAAAAGTCTTATTGTTTTAGATAGTATTAAGACAATCGTGCCGAGCAACACAGCACATGAAACGCTTATTTCGGATAGTTCTCTTAAGTAATATTTTAATTTAGGTTCAATAAATTTTGGAGAGGTGGCAGAGTGGTCGAATGCGCGCGCTTGGAGAGCGCGTGACTCGCAAGGGTCCCAGGGTTCGAATCCCTGCCTCTCCGATAACTTTCTCTTGTTGGTAATTTTCTCCTCAGATACTAATAGCATGTTAAACGGCCCGACAAGAGCCATAGCGGGCTTAAATTTAATGATAAAAACAGGAGCCAATCCAATAAATAAATATTTGGTTTTTCCTCATGTGTTTATCACGTGTTTAATTTTTGGTTTTCTACATTTAGCTGAGGCCGGACCGCAAGCCTCGCCAAATACACAGCCAGGGCAGGAAGTAGAATATAGCCAGAATTTGAAGCAAGGAATAACTAAAGAGAGCCGCGAAGAGGAAAACCTTCCTCTGGCCGCCGATTCTTATTTCCGTTTTATGCCCTCTTCGGGAGCAATAGCGCAGTCAGGCAGTATCAGTTTAGACAGGTTTGCCTCTGAATTTAGTTATGATGTAAAAGCATCCAATGGACTCCCCGTTGAATTCATAGTTTCCTTATCCCAAATCGATATAAATAATTCTACCATAATCAAGTTTCCGGCTCATCTAACCGCTTTCTCGTTTCAGGCGGCAACCACACTGCCATTTTTCAATTTCTATAAAACTTATTTACGCCTTGAGCTTGAGCCATCATGGTATACGGCCAATTGGAATTTCCGCGGCTCGTCTTTTACGGTGCCCTCCCGCGTAATCCTGATATGGCAGCGTAACGATAAATTTACATTAGTCACGGGGGTATCCGAATATCCGGATAACAATACGCCGGTATTACCGATCTTAGGGTTCATTTATGCCCCTGATGACAAATTAACCTTTAACATAATACCTCTCAAGCCCAATATTACCTATAAACTTTCCGATAAGTGGAGTATTTTTGCGGAAGGAGGCGTTACTTTCGAAGAATATTTCTTAAAGAATAAAAGAGAGGGGAAGGTGATATTGGAGTATCACGCAGGTTCCTTGGGCTCGGGGTTGAAATATACGTTCAATAAATTCATCCAGGCCTCTTTTTCGACAGGCGCGCTATTCCAACGTTATCTCGGTTACGATCCGGATAAAGTCGGCAAAGTTAACCTTAAGAACGGCTTATACACGGAATTCCGGCTTCAGATGAATATTTAAACACCCCGATGAAACTTGAAAAGACTGTACGATTTCTGTATACCAAATGAGTTGCATTAACATAAGCTGTTGATTATAATTACCTTGTGAGCGTCGGAGTTTATGAAGAAAATTAAAATAGCTGCATTAGCGATTTTTAGTATTGTATTAATTTTATCCGTAAATAAAGCCTATGCCGGTCTGGATAAAAAACGTAATGAGGCAGGTCTTGTGTATTGGCATGGTGACATAAACCAGCCCAAGATCGCTTTAACCTTTGACGATGGGCCAAATGAGCCCTATACATCAGAAATCTTAGACATATTGAAGAAGCATGGTATTAAACAACATTTTTTGTATTAGGGAAGAATGTTGAGCGTTATCCGGATATTGCGAAAAAGATTGTTGCAGAAGGCCATGTAATTGGAAATCACACCTACGACCATCCTTACTTGTTGATCCAATCTAAGGCGCATATCAGATATGAAATTGAGAAAGCAGAACAGGCTATTTTTAAGGCTACACATACCAAGCCGCATTTGTTTAGGCCGCCTTATGGAGTAACGGATAACTGGATATATCATACCGTTAAAGAGCATGGTTATGTTACAGTCGAATGGTCAGTGACTGGTAACAATGGAGGTAAAGAAATACGTACCGATGCTATTGAGAAAGATGTTTTGAGCAGAGTAACAAACGGAGCAATTATACTTCTTCACGATGGAGACAGGCTTATCAAAGGAGCTAATCGCAGGAATATTGTAAGGGCCCTGCCGGTTATTATCGAATCTTTACAGCAGAAAGGGTACCAGCTTGTTACGGTACCACAGCTATTAGGTATTAAAAATATCAATGAGGCTAAATCTCCTGTAATGGAAACACCTCACCAGTAAACCCGTCGATAGGACGATGGTTAACGAAAACTGTACGATTACTGTATACCAAATAGGTTGCATTAAGATAACTTCTTAATTATAATAGCCTTGTGAGCGTCGGGGGTTTATTTCCCTGCCTCTCCGATTTTTTCTTGCGGAGTAGCAAGATCAATTCTATTTAAATCACAGAAAGGATAGCTTGATGTTTAGGAAGCTAGCCCAAACAGGCATTATAAACGCGTGCAGTAAAAATAACCTTATAATCATAGTGTTGACTATAATTGCGATCATAGCTATGTTAAAAGTAGTCGTTCTTTTAACTGAAGAGAGAGGTTTATATCAACCTGATAAGGAAGTGGATATCAGTCCTCAATCTATTGGCCTTGTTTATGATGATGTTTATTTTGAAACAGAAGACGGGGAGACATTAAATGGTTGGTTTGTGCCTGCAAAAGATACAAAAATTACTATTTTATTCTGTGCTGGCCGCGGAGGCAATCTGTCAGATAGGCTGCAAAGGATAAAGTTTTTTAACGAGATGGGCTTAAATATATTTACCTTTGATTATAGAGGATTTGGAAACAGCTCAGGAAAACCAGGCGAACAGGGTTTGTACAGGGATGTACGGGCAGCTTACAATTACCTAGTGAAAAGGAAAGATATTAATAAGGACAAAATTGTGGTTTATGGTAAATCATTAGGCGGGCCGGTTGCCGCGGATTTATGCCTGCATTTTAAGCTCTCGGCTTTGATCCTGGAAGCCGCTTTTCCATCACTTAAGGAATATGTAGGAGACATAGGCGGGATCTTGCCGACAGAATGGTTAGTTTCTGAAAAGTTCGATTCATTATCAAGGGTTAAGAATATACATATACCAAAGCTTTTTGTCCAGGGGATGGATGATGAAATTATAAGTTTTTCCGAAGGGCGCCGTATTTTTAATAAAGCCGCGCCTCCTAAAGAGTTTGTTCCTTTTGACGGCCATCATGATGACAATATGTTCACTGTCTCTGATGCCTACAAAGAGAAGATTATGAAGTTTCTGCTTAACAACAATATATTATAAAGATTCATTCAAATACCGCATTAAATTTGCCCATCCAAGTGAAAAGCATCATATTTTGTTGTATTGACGCCGGTTAGTTCTGTTCTTGTCCCGGGATATATTTTTTAATTATTCTATCCATTTCGTCTAAATCTATAGGTTTAATAAGGTAATCGCTTGCCCCCAGCGCCCGCGCTTCGTTCTGGTTTGAGTTATCATCTCTTCCGCTGATCATTATGGCTTTTATGCCGATATTTATTTCTTTCATCTTCCTCAAGAGGTCAAGCCCGTTTATATCCGGCATTTTAATATCCAGAAAAACCCATTCAGGTTTATGACGGTTAAATAACTCAAGCGCTTCTTGGCCGCAAGTTGCCTTTTCTACGTTTAGGCCAAGCCGTTTAAGAAAAATACTAAAGAAATTAACAACCTCAATTTCATTATCGACTACGAGGACATTCATATCTACCTCCTGGTCTACGAAGACAACACCCGCGCAATTCCGCTAAGCGCGGGGTGTCTCACCTATTGTTTTTTTGGTAATTCTATAATAAAAGAAGTCCCTTCCATATAGTTTGAAGTAAACCGGATTTTGCCTCTGTGGTTTTCTTCTATAATCCTCTTTACCACATATACTCCTATGCCTGAGCCGGATTTATAGGAAGTTTTGGTGGTAAAGAAAGGGGCAAATATCTTAGGTTTATCCTCTGCTTTTATGCCTATGCCGTTATCCGATATTTTTATTATTTGTTGGCCTTGCGTATGCGTTAAGCTTAATCCTATGGCCGGGACAAAGGATCCCGGCTCTTTTTTTGCGCCAATCTGCATTTTTCTTTCTTCGATGGCTTCATAGGCGTTGTCCAGCAGATTATAAATGACTTCGGTTAATTGCGACTTGATTCCGTATATTGCCTCTTCATTATCAATTTTTACAGTAAGGGGGAGGGAGGCGGTTTCGTGTTTAAACATTAATAGGTCAGAGGAAAGCTTTACGGCTTCTTTCAGGGAAAAGACGGTGAAGAGATTTTCTTTATTTTCTACTTTGGCAAAGTCAAGGATCCCTTTGATAATAGCGTCAGTCCTTTTTACGTTATCCAGGATGGTAGCGGCTATCTCATTCAGGTATTTAAATGTTTTATTTAGTTCCGGGTTGTGGTTAACCAGCTTATCGTTTTTTTCTATAAAGTTTCTTACCTCAATTTTTAATTCCCCGCCTGTCAAGGAAAACAGGTTAAGCCTGTTTTTGATCTGGTGGGCAATGCCGTCAGCCATGCCTCCGATTGAAGCAAGCTTTTCGGCGGCGAACATCCTTTGCTGCGAGTCTTTTGATTCTTCGAAGAATATGCAATTTTCAATTGCCAGCGCTACCTGCCGCGAAAGAATTTTAAAAACATTAATATCTTCATTAGAATAAGGATGGGTGTTTGTTTTCTCACCCAGAAATACAAAACCAAAAAGCTCTTCCCCGATTAACACGGGGATAACTATTTTGGTTTTAGAAAGTATATTTGAAGAATTTTTTATTTGTTCGGGAGCATTTTCAAAGAAAAAGTTTCCGCGGTTTTCCTTTAGATAACGGATAAAAGGATCATCTATATCAAAACTTTTAACGCATTCTCCGATATTAGATTCTCCGCGTATTGATTTTAGTTGATACAAATTGTTTTTCTTATCTTTAATAAAGATCGCGGAGAAATTAATCCGGATTGTATTTTTTAAGATATAAACAATAAGTCTTGATAATTTTTTTAGGTCATGTTCGGTAACCATGCCAACCGCGGCCCGCAAAAGTATCCTTTGATAACGGCGTTGTTGAGCTAAAATAGCCGATTCGGCTTTCATCTGCAGGAAACGGTAGACCAGCGGTCCTATTGTTGCGAAAATAACCGCAAGGGAAGTGGCGAGTAATCCCGAACCCGTGCGCTTAAGCACGATAAACGGTATGCCTAGAACAATAGTGTAGACCGCAAGAAATATGCCTGCGCGGGTAAAGACAATTCTTATGTCCATAAGGTGATAACGGATAATTGCATAACTCATCAAAAAAGAAAAAATAAGTACTGGAATAAAGCCAAAGGGGTATATCTCTAATCCATAGCAAGGCAGCCAATCTGTTGCCCCCAGATAAGCAACAAGTGTCGCAATGAGGACTATTTTATATTGCCTCTTTTTCAGTCCAGCCGCTTTTTTATAAAGATTAATATAGTTTATTAAAGTTGCAATAAGGGGAATAATCCAATAAATTATAAATATATTTCCACCAATACCATTTTTAAAAT